>NZ_CAWNMR010000070.1:0-162258 GCF_963875615.1 Vibrio sp. V09_P4A23P171 | reverse complement strand
AAGAGACAGGGGTTAGGGTGGGGTGTCTCTTTTGATTGATTTTGTACTTTTCGAATTACACCCCCTCCCAGCCTCCCCCTAGAAGGGGGAGGAGCCAAAGAATGTTTCCTCTAGAAAGGGTAGATGACAACGAATGTTTCCCCATTTCTAGCCCATCATTTCCCCATCTGTATTCATTTTGTAATTGGTCTGACCAATAATATTGCTGTTTTAATCGACTATTGTTATCAAAGTGTTTAAGCGTGGGCTGTTCTATGATTTAGGTCAACTTTTGGCTGGACAGCTACGTTTTAATTATGTTAATTTCTGCACCAACTTGAAATTGGTATTACCAATTGACTGCAAAGAGTAGAAGAATAATAAATTATGGCTTATCAAAGGATTCGTCAGCCAAAACTCTCTGATGTAATTGAACAGGAGTTAGAAAGGCTGATAGTGGAAGGAACACTCTCTCCGGGGCAACAATTGCCTCCAGAACGAGAACTGGCAAAACAGTTCGAGGTGTCTCGTCCATCCATTCGTGAAGCCATTCAACGCCTCGAAGCCAAGCGTTTATTAACCCGCCGTCAAGGTGGAGGTACGTTTGTCAGTGAGAACATTTGGCAGAGTTTTTCTGATCCTCTGCTAAATTTATTGTCTAGCCACTCTGAAACCCAGCTCGATCTATTGGAATCGCGCCACGCGATGGAAGGTATTTCAGCTTATTTCGCAGCATTGCGTGGTACTGAGGAAGATTTTGCTCGCATTCAAGCCTGTTTGGCGAGAATTGGTGAACAACAAGCGAAAAAAGAGGTCGAAGCAGAAGCGTCTGCGGTGGTCGCGTTTTTAGTCGCTCTTACTGAAGCGGCCCACAACGTGGTGCTTTTGCATATTGTTCGCAGCCTCGCTCCTTTGCTTGAGCAAAATGTTCTACAGAATTTAAAACTATTACACCGCCGCCATGAAGTGGTGGAGAAAGTAAGTAGACACCGAGCTAATATCGTGGATGCGATCGTTTCTGGTCAGCCGGAAAAGGCGCGCGAAATGTCCCATTCTCACTTAGCTTATATCGAAGAAACATTGCTGGATTTGACCAAAGAAGAGTCTCGTCGTGAGCGTTCGTTGCGCCGAATTCAGCAGGGTAATGAGTCGTAACCTACGGCGAATTGCTTGTTTTATAGATCCAACCAATAGAAGGATAGATCGCCATGTCTGACATGAAGCATGACGTAGATGCACTGGAAACTCAGGAATGGCTAGCCGCCCTTGAGTCAGTTGTACGTGAAGAAGGTGTAGAACGCGCTCAGTTCTTACTTGAGCAAATTCTAGATAAAGCACGTCTAGACGGTGTTGATATGCCAACCGGTATTACCACGAACTACATCAACACCATTCCAGCTGCGCAAGAACCAGCATACCCAGGTGACACAACGCTTGAGCGTCGCATTCGCTCAATCATCCGTTGGAACGCGATTATGATCGTTCTACGTGCATCGAAAAAAGACCTCGATCTTGGCGGCCACATGGCGTCATTCCAGTCTTCTGCTTCGTTCTACGAAACATGTTTTAACCACTTCTTCCGTGCGCCTAATGAAAAAGATGGCGGTGACTTGGTTTATTATCAAGGTCACATCTCTCCAGGGATCTACGCACGTGCGTTCGTTGAAGGCCGCCTAACGGCTGAGCAACTTGACAACTTCCGCCAAGAAGTGGATGGCAAAGGTATTCCTTCCTACCCACACCCGAAATTGATGCCTGAATTCTGGCAATTCCCGACCGTATCTATGGGTCTGGGTCCAATTTCTGCAATCTATCAAGCGCGTTTCCTCAAATATCTTGATGGCCGTGGTATGAAAGACACTTCTGAACAGCGTGTATACGCGTTCCTAGGTGATGGCGAGATGGATGAGCCAGAATCACGCGGTGCGATTTCATTCGCCGCTCGTGAGAAGCTTGATAACCTATGTTTCCTTATCAACTGTAACTTGCAACGTCTAGACGGCCCTGTCATGGGTAACGGTAAGATCATCCAAGAACTTGAAGGCCTATTTAAAGGCGCAGGTTGGAACGTTGTTAAAGTGATTTGGGGTAACAACTGGGATTCTCTACTGGCGAAAGACACCACAGGTAAGCTGCTTCAGTTGATGAACGAAACCATCGATGGTGACTACCAAACATTTAAAGCGAAAGATGGTGCTTACGTGCGTAAACACTTCTTTGGTAAATACCCAGAAACAGCGGCGCTTGTTGCTGATATGACTGACGATCAAATTTTCGCGCTGAAGCGTGGTGGTCACGAGTCTTCTAAACTGTACGCAGCCTTTACTAATGCTCAAGACACGAAAGGCAAGCCAACCGTGATTCTGGCGAAGACCGTTAAAGGTTACGGCATGGGTGAAGCGGCAGAAGGTAAGAACATCGCTCACCAAGTGAAGAAAATGGACATGACTCACGTGCTGCAACTGCGTGATCGTCTTGGTCTACAAGATCTTCTGACGGATGAAGCTGTGAAAGAGTTGCCATACCTAACATTGGCAGAAGGCTCGAAAGAGCACGAATACTTACACGCTCGTCGTAAAGCGCTAAAAGGTTACACACCTCAACGCTTGCCTAAGTTCACTCAAGAACTTGTGATTCCAGCGGTTGAAGAGTTCAAGCCTCTGCTTGAAGAGCAAAAACGTGAAATCTCAACCACAATGGCGTTTGTCCGTGCGTTGAACATTTTGCTCAAAGATAAGAGCATTGGTAAAAATATTGTGCCAATCATTGCAGATGAAGCACGTACTTTCGGTATGGAAGGTCTGTTCCGTCAAATCGGTATCTATAACCCACACGGTCAGAACTACACTCCTCAAGACCGCGATATCGTTTCTTACTATAAAGAAGCGACTTCAGGTCAGGTACTGCAAGAAGGGATCAACGAGCTGGGCGCTATGTCTTCATGGGTTGCTGCTGCAACTTCATACTCGACAAACGATCTGCCAATGATTCCGTTCTACATCTACTATTCTATGTTTGGTTTCCAACGCGTTGGCGACATGGCATGGATGGCAGGTGACCAACAAGCACGTGGTTTCCTATTGGGCGCTACCGCTGGTCGTACGACGCTGAACGGTGAAGGTCTACAGCACGAAGATGGTCACTCGCACATATTGGCGGCAACGGTCCCTAACTGTCTTTCTTACGATCCAACATTTGCTTACGAAGTTGCAGTCATCATGCAAGACGGTATTCGCCGCATGTATGGCGATCAAGAGAACGTGTTCTACTACCTAACGCTGATGAACGAGAACTACGCAATGCCTGAAATGCCACAAGGCGCTGAAGAAGGTATTCGTAAAGGTATCTACAAATTAGAAAGCTACGCTCCACAAGGAACGACTGGCTCTAAAGGTAAAGTTCAGTTAATGAGCTCAGGTACGATCATGAACGAAGTACGCAAAGCGGCTCAAATCTTAAGTGATGAGTACGGCGTGGCTTCAGATGTTTACTCAGTAACATCATTCAATGAAGTTACTCGTGATGGCCAAGCATGTGAGCGTTACAACATGCTTCACCCTGAAGCGCAGCCGCAAGTACCTTACATTCAAACGGTAATGGGTAGCGAGCCTGCCATCGCAGCAACTGACTACATGAAGAACTACGCTGAGCAAGCGCGTGCGTTTATCCCGGCTGAATCATACAAAGTACTAGGTACTGATGGTTTTGGTCGTTCTGATAGCCGTGAAAACCTACGTCGTCACTTCGAAGTGAACGCAGGTTACGTGGTGGTTGCCGCGCTAAGCGAACTAGCGAAACGTGGTGATGTTGAGAAATCAGTTGTGGTTGAAGCGATTAAGAAATTCAACATCGATACTGAAAAAACAAACCCGCTATACGCTTAATTAAGGTAGGAAAGAATAATGGCAATCGAAATTAATGTACCGGATATTGGTGCGGATGAGGTTGAAGTTACTGAGATTCTTGTCAGCGTTGGCGACAAGGTTGAAGAAGAGCAATCTCTTATTACTGTAGAAGGTGATAAGGCTTCTATGGAAGTACCGGCTTCTCAAGCGGGTATTGTAAAAGAAATCAAAGTAGTCGCTGGCGATAAAGTATCGACCGGTTCACTTATCATGATTTTTGAAGCAGAAGGCGCAGCGGTCGCAGCTCCAGCAGTGGAAGCTGCACCAGTTGCGGCTCCTGCTGCCGCGGTTGTCGCTGAGCTTAAAGAAGTTCACGTGCCAGATATCGGCGGTGATGAAGTGGAAGTCACTGAAATCATGGTCGCAGTCGGCGATTCAATCGCAGAAGAGCAATCTCTACTGACGGTTGAAGGTGACAAAGCCTCAATGGAAGTACCTGCTCCATTTGCTGGTGTACTGAAAGAGATCAAAGTGGCCGCTGGCGATAAAGTATCGACAGGCTCACTGGTGATGATCTTTGAAGTGGCGGGTTCCGCTCCGGCGGCAGCCTCTGCTCAAGTGGCAGCACCTGTAGCTGCAGCACCAGCCGCTTCGGCAGCAAAAGAGATCCACGTACCGGATATCGGTGGTGATGAAGTCGAAGTGACGGAAATCATGGTGGCGGTTGGCGATACCGTGAGTGAAGAGCAGTCTCTTATCACCGTTGAAGGCGATAAAGCATCAATGGAAGTTCCTGCGCCGTTTGCTGGTGTTGTGAAAGAAATCAAAGTTGCAGCTGGCGATAAAGTGTCAACAGGCTCTCTTATCATGGTGTTTGAAGTTGCCGGTGCAGCGCCCGTTGCCGTAGCGGCCCCTGCGCAAGCAGCGGCTCCAGCCGCATCAGCGCCAAAAGCGGAAGCGGTAAAATCAGCGGTGGCAGCACCTGCCGAGTTTGAAGAGAACAATGAGTACTCTCACGCATCACCGGTTGTACGCCGTATTGCGCGTGAATTTGGTGTTAACCTAGCGAAAGTCAAAGGTTCTGGCCGTAAGAGCCGCATCCTAAAAGAAGACGTGCAAAACTACGTGAAAGAAGCGCTGAAGCGTCTTGAATCGGGTTCTGCCGCAGTGGCTTCTGGTAAAGGTGATGGCGCCGCGCTTGGCTTGCTACCTTGGCCAAAAGTGGACTTCAGCAAGTTTGGTGACACAGAAGTAAAACCGCTTTCACGTATTAAGAAGATCTCTGGTGCTAACTTGCATCGTAACTGGGTGATGATCCCACACGTTACCCAATGGGATAATGCGGATATCACCGAGCTTGAGAACTTCCGTAAAGAGCAAAATGCGATTGAAGCGAAGAACGACACTGGCATGAAGATCACCCCACTGGTGTTCATCATGAAAGCGGTAGCGAAAGCACTAGAAGCATTCCCATCGTTTAACTCTTCACTTTCTGAAGATGGCGAAAGCTTGATTCTGAAGAAGTACGTGAACGTGGGTATTGCTGTTGATACGCCAAATGGTCTTGTTGTTCCTGTCTTCAAAGATGTGAACAAAAAAGGTATTTATGAGCTATCAAGAGAGCTGGCTGAAGTATCGAAGAAAGCCCGTGCAGGTAAACTGACCGCTGCAGACATGCAAGGTGGCTGTTTCACTATCTCTAGCTTAGGTGGTATCGGCGGTACAGCGTTTACGCCTATCGTTAACGCGCCAGAAGTCGGTATCCTTGGGGTATCTAAGTCTGAGTTTAAGCCAGTGTGGAACGGTAAAGAGTTCGAACCACGCCTACAACTGCCACTATCACTGTCATACGATCACCGTGTGATTGATGGTGCGGAAGGTGCGCGTTTCATCACATTCCTAAATGGCGCGCTATCAGACATTCGTCGTCTGGTTCTGTAAGCCAAGTTTAGTGAAAGAGAGGGCGGCCGTTAAAGCCGCCCTTGTTAACACGAATAATTGAACAATTGGATTATGAAGGTTTTTTTCTTAATCGAATTGTCGTCTAGCTCACAGGCTAAATGGATTTACTTTTCACACCATTAACATCTCTGTAAACTGTTGCGGTCTGAAAATAATTCGTTTTAATTCATTTGTTTTAAGTAATTGGCTCAGTCATGGGTTTAATTCATTGGATTAAACACTAAAAACAACGAGAACATCCACTCAGCCTGTTAGGGATAATGACTACAAGAGGTCAAAATGAGCAAAGAAATCAAAGCCCAAGTCGTCGTACTTGGTGCCGGTCCTGCTGGTTACTCCGCTGCATTCCGCTGTGCAGACTTAGGTCTTGAAACAGTACTTGTTGAACGCTACAGCACCCTTGGCGGTGTGTGTTTGAACGTGGGTTGTATCCCATCAAAAGCGTTGCTGCACGTTGCAAAAGTTATCGAAGAAGCGAAAGCATTGGCCCAGCACGGTATTGTGTTTGGTGAACCACAAACGGACATCGATAAAATCCGCCTTTGGAAAGAAAAAGTTATCAACCAGTTAACGGGCGGTCTTGGCGGCATGGCGAAGATGCGCAAAGTGACTGTCGTGAACGGTTTCGGCAAATTTACTGGCCCTAACGCCATTGAAGTTGAAGGTGAAGACGGCAAAACTGTGGTTAACTTTGATAACGCCATCGTTGCAGCTGGTTCTCGTCCAATTAAACTGCCATTCATTCCTCATGAAGACCCACGCATTTGGGATTCAACGGATGCACTTGAACTGAAAGAAGTTCCTGGAAAACTGTTGATCATGGGGGGGGGTATCATCGGTCTAGAAATGGCGACGGTTTACCACTCGCTAGGTTCTAAGATTGATGTGGTTGAGATGTTTGACCAACTTATCCCAGCGGCGGATAAAGACATGGTTAAAGTCTACACCAAACGTATCAAAGACAAATTTAACCTGATGCTTGAAACCAAAGTAACCGCTGTTGAAGCAAAAGAAGATGGTATCTACGTTTCAATGGAAGGCAAAAAAGCACCAGCGCAAGCTGAGCGTTATGATGCGGTTCTTGTTGCTATCGGCCGTGTACCAAACGGTAAGCTGATGGATGCTGAAAAAGCAGGTATTGAAGTGGATGAGCGCGGCTTTATCAATGTTGATAAGCAAATGCGTACTAACGTTCCTCATATCTTCGCGATCGGTGATATCGTTGGTCAACCAATGTTGGCGCACAAAGGTGTGCATGAAGGCCACGTAGCGGCAGAAGTAATTTCTGGTAAGAAGCACTACTTCGATCCTAAAGTTATTCCTTCAATTGCGTACACTGAGCCAGAAGTGGCTTGGGTTGGTAAAACTGAAAAAGAAGCCAAAGCAGAAGGCATTAACTACGAAGTCGCGACATTCCCATGGGCAGCTTCTGGCCGTGCTATCGCTTCTGATTGTGCTGACGGTATGACTAAGCTTATCTTTGATAAAGAGACTCACCGCGTTATTGGTGGCGCTATCGTTGGTACTAACGGCGGCGAACTGCTTGGTGAAATCGGTTTGGCTATCGAGATGGGTTGTGATGCAGAAGATATCGCTTTGACGATTCATGCTCACCCAACGTTACATGAATCGGTAGGCCTTGCTGCGGAAGTATTTGAAGGCACGATTACTGATCTGCCAAACGCAAAAGCGAAGAAGAAAAAGTAACTTCAACGCTGATGCGTTAAATTGCCGGTTAGTTAAATAGTAAAAACCGCTGAATTCAGCGGTTTTTTTATGCTCATAATTCAGAGACTAGGAAGTTAAGCCTAGTGATCTTTTTTATAGATGCAGAGCATGCTGAGGTAGCTTTTCACGAGTACACCCATGCTGGCTTCGTCTTGTATGCGATTTGCTTGTACAAACAGTGAGTAGAAGATACCAAGAAAGAGCGTAGCAAGATGTTCTGGTTCATGCCGATCGCACACTTCGCCACGTTCAATGGCTTTGATAAACATATTTTGTACCAAAAGTTGATTAGTACGATTGGTGGAGACAAAAAGTGGCCACACTTCTTCGCGCGTTGAAGCGCTCCATTCAAACCATACTTTTAACCAGTGACAATCTTCAATCACAAGAGAAATCATCTTAGTGGTGATGTTGGTTAAGTTATCTTTCGCATGCAAATCAAGATCAATATTATCTGCGAGGAAGTTTGAAAACTGACGTACAACATGAGTGAGTACGTCGTCGACTAAATCTTCTCGGGTTGGAAAGTAGTTAAAGACAGTAGCGACTGAAACTTGGGCGATTTCAGCAATATCTGCGTGGCCACCTCGGCCTATTCCCCGTGTAGCAAACACTTCAAGGGCGATTTCCATCAGTTGAAGTTTGCGTTTTTGTGGTGATAAGCGAGTTCTGGGGCGTTTTTCTATCGATGTTTCCATGAGTTGTTAATCCTTGCCAATGACTGTTGAATTGAGCTTTTCGCTCTAATGATTATTTTGTTAGTTGCTTTAAAGCTTTATGAGTGTACTGCTGCATATGGTTGAGGTCAACGTTTCGAGTTTGTTTTTTGTGCGATTGTGTTAAATCTTATCGGATTCAACGTGTTTTATTGTGTGTTTTATTGATGTGACGTATGTGCTGTGAAGGTGTTCGCGGCAGCGTAGGAGCTTTTTTTCATCATATCCAGAGTTTTGCTAATTATTTAACTATCCTGTGTGGCAGTGGTACTATACGCGCCAAGCTAGTTACGCGACGCCATCATTAAACTGCGATGATCGTAGCGTGTCGCATCACCCGAAAAGAGAACAGTATGAAACATACAGTTGAAGTGATGATTTCTGAGCAAGTGGTTCAGGAACGAATTCGTGAATTAGGCAAACAAATCACAGAGCATTACCAAGGTAGTGAAGATCTGGTACTGGTGGGCTTGTTGCGCGGCTCATTTGTCTTCATGGCAGACTTAGCTCGCGCGATCGACTTAGTTCATCAAGTCGATTTTATGACCGCGTCAAGCTATGGCAACACGATGCAAAGCTCACGTGATGTGCGCATTCTGAAAGATCTGGATGATGACATTAAAGGTAAAGATGTGTTGCTGGTAGAAGACATTATTGATACGGGTAATACACTAAATAAAGTAAAAGAAATTTTGTCTTTACGTGAACCTAAATCCATTCACATTTGTACTTTACTGGATAAGCCTTCACGCCGTGAAGTACCTGTAGAGGTCAAGTGGATCGGTTTTGAAATCCCAGATGAATTTGTCGTGGGCGTAGGTATCGACTACGCGCAAAAATATCGTCACCTACCTTACATTGGTAAAGTTGTGCCGCAAGCGTAATTTTGCCAGCGATAATAGAATGCCCACTAAATAGTGGGCATTCTGTATTTTTAACTACAGTTTTAACGGCAATTAACACGCTGTTATCGACACAGCAAGTTATGTTGCGCATTAAGAATTTTTTCCATCGCTTTTTGATAGGTGTCGTTGACTCGCTCACGTGAATCGCAGCGAACGCCTAAGTATTCCAAACGTCCGTCTTCAATACCGTAGACCACGCCATGCAGCTCGACATCTTGGCCGCGCTCCCATGCGTTTTGCAGTACGGTTGAGTTACCTAAATTATACACTTGCTCGGCAACGTTGATTTCGCACAATTTGTCGGCTTTATCTTGTTCTGGCATTGCATCTAAGTAGGTACGGTGCTTAAGGTATAAGTCACGCACGTGCAGTAACCAGTTGTTGATTAAGCCCAGCGGTGGGTTATCAATCGCTGCGTTGACGCCACCGCAGTCATAGTGCCCACAGATGATGATGTGCTTGACCTTCAGTACGTCAACCGCGTACTGCACCACAGAAAGGCAGTTAAGGTCAGTGTGAATCACTTGGTTTGCAACGTTGCGGTGTACAAACAGCTCACCAGAATAAAGCCCAGTCAAACGCTCGGCCGGAACTCGGCTATCAGAACAACCAATCCATAGAAAATCTGGGTCTTGCCCGCGAGCGAGTTTTGCAAAGTACTCAGGACGTTCAGCCTTAATCGATTCAGACCAACGTGAGTTATTTTCAAAAAGCTGTTTCAGTTCTGGCATCTCACTTCCCTTAAAAATAGTTCAATCGCATCAATGGTAATGCGCAAGAATAGGCCTGACTATACACAATGTTACAATTCTGTTCTCTTATAAAATGACAAAACACTCACTCATCTGACGAGTTTTCCTAGTAAAAAAATTAAACTGCTTCCATCGCTATTTGGATGGTCAACAGAGAATCAATCACATGTAAAATAATGGTTAATTATTAGAATGATGATTTGTTAGAGTGAGACAACCTATTTTGAGTATGAGGAAAAGCATTGTGTTTAGAGGCCGTTTTGCCGATATCGACCTAAAAGGTGACGTCTTTGGTGGCGTCACGACCGCGATTATTTCACTGCCACTTGCCTTGGCTTTTGGTGTGGCGTCTGGTGCGGGTGCAGAAGCAGGGCTTTGGGGAGCAATATTGGTGGGGCTGTTTGCTGCCTTGTTTGGTGGTTCATCTACATTAATTTCTGAACCCACAGGGCCAATGACGGTCATTATGACGGCCATTTTAACCAGCATGGTGGCGCGTTATCCTGAAACGGGGCTTGCAGTTAGCTTCACGGTTGTCATGATGGCAGGCGCTTTTCAGATTGTACTTGGCACTTTAAAACTCGGGAAATACATCACCTTAATGCCCTATAGCGTGATCTCTGGCTTTATGTCAGGAATCGGGGTTATTTTGATTATCCTGCAGTTATCACCGCTGCTTGGTCAGGCGGCTCCCGCTGGGGGAGTGATGGGAACGTTAACCGCGTTGCCCGAGATCATTAGCCAGATGAAGTTCAGTGAGCTCTTTCTTGGTTTGTTAACCTTAGGCATTTTATTTTTTCTCCCGGCTCAATATCGCAAACAAGTGCCCGTTCAATTGGTCGCTTTAGTCGGCGTGACGCTTGTTTCGGTACTGTTATTTGATAGCGATGAGATCCGCCGTATTGGTGTGATCCCTGCTGGCTTACCCTCTTTTGTTATTCCAACCTTTAATGCCGAGATGTTCACCACCATGGTGATTGACGCTTTAGTACTCGGTACGCTCGGCTGCATTGATACTTTGCTCACCGCGGTAATTGGCGATTCTCTAACGCGTAAAGAGCATGATTCCGATAAAGAACTGCGAGGGCAAGGGCTGGCTAATATGATCGCGGGTTTATTGGGTGCGTTGCCAGGTGCAGGTGCAACCATGGGTACGGTGACCAATATTCAGGTCGGCGCGCGTTCTCCTCTGTCTGGTGTAGTTCGTGCCTTAGTATTAGCCTTAGTGGTGTTGGTGGCGGGAGGCTTAACCGAACCGATTCCAATGGCTGTATTGGCAGGGATTGCGGTGTATGTTGGTTTTAATATTCTTGATTGGAGCTTTATCCAACGCGCGCATAAAGTGAGTGTGCAGGGGATGGCCATCATGTATGGTGTGATGCTGTTAACTGTCTTTGTCGATTTGATTGTTGCGGTTGGCTTGGGCGTTTTTATCTCAAATATTTTGATCATAGAACGCTTGAGCCGCGAGCAAGCTCGCCAAGTGAAAGCCATTAGTGATGCTGATGAAAACGATGTGCCATTGACTGACAGCGAACGAGCTTTATTGGATAAAGCCAATGGTAAGGTGCTGTTTTTTTATCTCTCAGGGCCGATGATTTTTAGTGTATCTAAAGCGATCGCTCGCCAGCACAATCACATCAGTGACTATGAAGCGATGATTTTAGATCTTACTGATGTACCTATGATTGATGTGACGGTTGGGCTTGCTTTAGAAAACGCGATTAATGATGCCTTAGATGCCCACTGCGCGGTCTACTTACTTTGCCCAAATGTGCACACCAAACAGCAACTGGAAAAGTTTCATATTTTGGATCTGGTGCCAACCGAGCAGACTTTTTCGTTTCGTTATGAAGCGCTCAATGCTGCGGTTAAGCAGGTAGCCCAAAATCGTTAAGCGTTAAGGTTGTGCAAGAATGAATTACGCAGATCGCTGGATCTGCGTTTTTTTATTTTATCAATTTCTAATATTGGGTTGAAAAACGCGAGCCTTAGCAGCACATTGGATAGGTTAACATCACAAAGAGTGATCCGTGGAATGTACGCATTAGAAATAGAACAATTACGAAAAACTTACGCTGGTGGGTTTGAGGCCCTAAAAGGGGTGAGTTTACAGGTTGAAAAAGGCGATTTTTACGCACTGCTTGGGCCCAATGGGGCCGGGAAATCAACCACCATTGGCATTATCTCTTCGCTGGTCAATAAAACCTCTGGCACCGTTAAAGTGTTTGGTTTTGATATTGACAAAGATCTTGAACTGGCCAAGCAACATATTGGTTTAGTACCGCAGGAGTTTAACTTCAACCAGTTTGAAACGGTTGAACAAATTGTGTTGCAGCAAGCTGGTTATTACGGCGTGACGAAAGCGTTAGCGAAAGAGAGGGCAGAGAAGTACCTCTCAAAACTCGATTTGTGGGAAAAACGTAAAGAGCGTGCACGTAATCTTTCTGGTGGTATGAAACGCCGTTTGATGATTGCTCGAGCCTTAATGCATGAGCCTAAGTTGCTGATTTTAGATGAACCTACCGCCGGTGTGGATATTGAACTGCGCCGCTCGATGTGGGAGTTCTTAACTGAGATTAACGCGCAAGGGATCACCATTATCTTAACCACGCACTATTTAGAAGAAGCGGAGATGCTGTGCCGCAATATCGGCATTATTAACCGAGGTGAGCTTATTGAAAATACCTCGATGAAGGATTTGCTGGCCAAATTACAGCTCGAAACTTTTATTTTAGATATCGCAGAGAATTCTCCGCCAGCACCACAACTCAGTGGTGTGATCTCGCAAACCATGCTCAACGGTTCGTTACAAATTGAGTTGGAGAAAACGAAAGGGCTAAATTCAGTCTTTTCACAGTTAACAGAACAGGGAATTACGGTGCTTTCGATGCGCAACAAAGCGAACCGCCTTGAAGAGCTGTTTGTCAGCATCGTTCAACAGCAAAGCCGAGGATAATCATGATGTATCGTTTATATTGGACGGCTTTTTGCAGTTTGCTGACTAAAGAAATCAACCGCTTTACGCGTATTTGGGTGCAAACCTTAGTACCACCAGCCATCACCATGACGCTCTATTTCATTATTTTTGGCAACCTAATTGGTTCGCGTATTGGCCAGATGAACGGCTTTAGCTATATGGAATATATTGTCCCGGGCTTAATCATGATGTCGGTGATCACTAACTCATACTCGAACGTCGCCTCTTCTTTCTTTAGTGCGAAGTTTCAGAAAAACATCGAAGAGTTGTTAGTTGCGCCTGTACCTAACTACGTCATTATCGCCGGATTTGTGATGGGCGGGGTAGTGCGTGGCTTGCTGGTGGGTACGATAGTGACCCTTGTGTCGCTGTTCTTTGTTGATCTCAAGGTCGATCATTGGGGGATTATTGCGGCGACGGTTTTTCTCACCTCTGTTGTGTTCGCTTTAGGCGGCATGATTAACGCCATTTTTGCTAAAACCTTTGATGACATTTCGATTATTCCTACCTTTGTATTGACGCCATTAACCTACTTAGGTGGGGTATTTTATTCGATCAGCCTATTGCCTGACTTTTGGCAAGCGGTATCGAAAATCAACCCAATCGTCTACATGGTTAATGCCTTCCGTTACGGTTTTCTTGGTGTGTCGGATGTGGGAATTGTTACCTCGTTCAGTGTGCTTGGTATTTTTGTAGTGGCCCTGTATGGGGTTGCGCATTATCTGGTTTCGCGTGGTATTGGGTTAAGGACTTAATAGAGCCTCCCCCTTTTAGGGGGAGGCTAGGAGGGGGTTCACCCCACCCTAACCCTCCCCTTGAAGGGGAGGGAATTAGTTTTGTGAGCGTTGGGAGTAAGCTATTTATGATGATAGATGTGGTTTGCTAAAACCGTGTGGCCCCATTTTCTCGCCCATAAGTACGTGTCTGTAGATAGCCGAATTTTGCCCTGAAAATCGCTCTGAAGGCTGTTTTTGACAGTTAACTCGCCCGTTTAACATAATGGGAATAATAAACACCATAATATATTCACGGACAAAAAAGTAAGCTCTCGGTAAAGAGATTTGCTGACGTATGTTAGAACTTAACGTTTAGTCCTACGAAGACAGCATCGGACTCGAAATCGTTGGCTAAGAAAAATTTACGGTATTCGACATTAAAGCCGACCGTGTTGAAGGCAACTACTTCGGCCCCAAGTCCATAATATGGGTTGAAACCCTTGTGCGATTCGGTTCTCTCTGCCTGACCCGTAGGGGTGAAGGTTTTCTCAACGTTTGAGTAGTTTGCACCACCTAGCGCATAAAGATTAAAAAACGGAATAGGAGAAAGGCTGGCTTTGAGGCCAAGGTAGCCTGTTGAATAATTTACTTGCTGTTTGGTTTGGCCAAAAGTGGTGGAAATAATATTGTTGGTCATACCATCGACTCCTGCATAACCAATCTCTGTAGAGAAATTAGGGTGAAACTGGTAAGAATAGTCAATTTTTCCCGCGAAGCCTGAATCATCCCAATCATTTGGCCCTTCGGTACCACCGTAACCAATCCCAACGCCAATTTGATGGTTTACCGCGTAGGCGCTAGAAGAAATAAGCAATAACAATGTTAAGAAAGGTATTTTCATAGTGATTTTTGTTCAATACTAAATAAGTAGTTATCTACATTTATAATAGATATAGCTGTTATGCACATTGTGTTTTGTTTTATTTTTGAACTAAATTGGCAAAAAACTAGATTTGATATGTTGATTTAACATAATTGTACTCAATGTTTATTGTCATTTCATAAATCTTAGCGGTAGTAACTAACCTCAAAAATGATCAAATTTTAACTCTCTAATCGCTATAGGTAGCTTGAAAAAGGCACATTTCCAATCAAACTATATTGTTCTCCGATAATCGCGTTAACCTCAGTTAAATAACGATACAAAAAAGGTCGCTCCTTATGGGCGACCTTTTAAATATATGGTTTTGAAGTGAAAATGAGTCATCACTTGAAATAGCAATTACTCTTCTTCAGGGTCCGCTTTCGTTTCGGCGCTAAATTCCAACACTTGGTTGTCGATTAAGCGTACTTTACCCAGAAATGCAGACACTAAGATCACCGCTTGTGTGGTCTCATTCGAGATCAGTTGCAGCGTTTTGGCATCGCGAATAAACAGCTCATCAGGGTGCAGACCTGCGGCGCGCAGTTGATCACTGGCATCTTCAATGATCGAGGCGTAATCGTCGCGGCCACCACGCAGTGCACTGCTTATCCAACGCATGGTACGAGCAAGGACAGGCGCACGTTGGCGTTCATCTAACGTCAGCAGCCCGTTACGTGAACTCATCGCCAAGCCATCCATTTCACGGACGGTAGGGACGCCGACAATCTCGATATCCATACAAAGATCGCTGACCATTTGACGGATCACCGCTAACTGTTGAAAATCTTTTTCACCAAAACAGGCAACATTCGGCTGCACTATGTTGAACAGCTTAGCGACTATGGTTGCAACGCCACGGAAATGCCCTGGTCTTGATGCGCCTTCTAGCATATGAGAAAGCCCCGGTACTTCAACAAAGGTCTGTTTTTCTAATCCTTGCGGGTACATTATTTCTGGGGTTGGTGTAAAGACCAAATCAACCGCTTCCGCGTTGAGTTTGCTTAAGTCTTCATCCAGTGTTCTCGGGTAGTTATTTAAGTCATCCGCGCGGTCAAATTGCATCGGGTTAACAAAAATACTGACCACGACCACATTGCCCTCTTCACGTGCTTTACGCACTAGGGTTAAGTGGCCTTCATGTAAATTGCCCATGGTCGGTACAAAAGCGACTCGGCGGCCTTCACGCTTATACTGTTTGATCTGCTCGCGAAGAGCTGAAATGTCAGCAAAAGTTTGCATGAATATCTCCTTTAGGCGATGGTATGAGCGTCATCAGGGAAAGCGGCACTTTCTACATCTGCGATGTATTTTGCGACGGCTTTACGCATATCCCCTGTTTCAGCAAGAAAGTTTTTCGAGAATTTTGGCATGTAATTCGCCGAAATTCCGAACATATCGTGCATTACTAGAATTTGTCCATCGGTCACGTTACCTGCGCCAATGCCAATCACTGGCACATCAAGCACTTCGGTAATTCGCGCTGCTAGGCTGGCCGGTACACACTCTAATAACACAATTTGTGCGCCCGCTTCTTGGAGCGCCAACGCGTCTTTGACCATTCGGTCTGCTTTTTCTTGGTCGCGGCCTTGTACTTTATAGCCACCAAAAATATTGACCGATTGTGGTGTTAAACCAAGGTGTGCGCAAACCGGAACCGCGCGTTCAGTCAGCATTTTCACCGTCTCGACCAGCCAATCACCACCTTCGATTTTGACCATATTTGCACCCGCTTGCATCAATTTAGCGGCGCTTTCACAGGCTTGTTGTGGTGTGGCATAGCTCATAAAAGGCATATCAGCCATCAATAAACAGTTAGGGCTACCAGCACGCACGCTGCGTGTGTGGTAGGCAATCTCTTCGACGGTGACGGGTAGGGTATCTGTGTGACCTTGTAGCACCATGCCCAGAGAATCGCCCACTAATAATACAGGCATCTCTTGGCTTTCAAAAAGCTGAGCAAAGCTTGCGTCATACGCGGTGACGGTTGCAAATTTACGACCTTGTTGTTTCCATTGGATCAGATCGTTTATGGTGATTTTTTTCATTAAATGTCCTTACGAGGCGCTGGCGAGTGCCAAATACCGAGCCCGTTACGTTCGACGAGCGGTAACAGTTGATTAAGCTCAGTCCCATCAGGGAGTTGTAAACTTGGTGCAATTTCGGCGAGCGGATAGAGCACGAATTCACGTACTTTCATTCCGTAGTGAGGAATGGTCAATCGCTCGGAATCGATCACCTCATTGCCGTAAAGAAGAATATCCAGATCGAGTGTTCTTGGCCCCCAACGTTCTTCTTTGCGAACACGCCCCTGTTCTAACTCGATGCTTTGGGTACAATCGAGCAGTTCAAGTGGCGTTAAATCGGTTTCTATCGCAACCACCGCATTGATGTAATCGGGCTGGTTTTGTGGCCCCATCGGTGTACTACTGTACAAGGATGAGGCGCTTAAAAATCGAGAGTGTGGCAAACATTTCAAGGCTTCAATGGCCTGCTTAGCTTGCGCGATTGGGTCGCCTAAATTACTGCCAACAGCAATATAAACGAGAATCATGATTCTGGGCGGCTCTTTTTATTACGTGGGCTTCTGCGGCGGCGTACATTCGGCTTGTTACTTGCGCCACTTTCCAAATCATTTGCCATCGCTTGGCGCATATCCCGCCCGGCGCTTTCAAAGGTTGTCCACCAGTCAGCCAGCTTCTTCGTCTCTCCGCCTTCGATCTCGCCACGCATTTGTAGAAAATCAAAACCCGCTCGGAATTTGTTGAGCTCCATAAGGCGGAAGGCTCGTTTCCCATTGCGACGTGGTAAGCGCAACTGCAATTGCCAAATTTCGCGAATTGTCGCGGTATGACGACGAGGTATCGCAAGGGTTTTCACCACTTGGTCAAGGATGAGGTTACTCGCTTCCATGACGGCGTCGTAATAGGCGAAATTACGCTGCTGCATTAACGCATCAGCCAGTTTCACCGTCGGGTACCAGAACATGGCAGCAAACATGAAGGCTGGGTTGATGCGTTTACCTTCTTCAATACGCAGGTCGGTTGAATCTAAGACCAGATCCAACATCTGTTCTGTGTGCGAGTCGTAGTCTGGAGTGAACTCTTGAGCTATCACAGGGAACAACTGCTGGAACAGGTTGTACTCACGCATTAAGTGGTAGGTTTCTAAACCGTGGCCAGTTTGCAGCATCTTTAGCGATTCTTCGTACAAACGTGCCGCAGGAATATCTTGCAGTAAAGGAGCAAGATGTTCGATTGGGTCGGCTGTTTCTTCTTCGATATCGAAATCGAGCTTGGCCGCAAAACGAATCGCACGCAACATGCGCACTGGGTCTTCACGGTAGCGCGTTTCAGGATCGCCAATTAAGCGGATGAGCTTATCTTCTAAGTCGTCCATGCCGCCAGCATAATCATGAATGCTGTAATCACCGATGTTGTAATACATGGCGTTAATCGTAAAGTCCCGGCGTTCTGCATCTTCATCAATGGTGCCGTAGACGTTATCACGCAGCAGCATACCCGCTTCAGATTGTGCTGAGACGTTTTGGCTCGGTTCTTGATGGTGTCCACGGAAAGTCGCCACTTCCACTACGTCGCGGCCAAACATGATGTGCGCTAAGCGAAAGCGACGGCCGATCAAGCGGCAGTTTCGAAACTGTTGGCGTATTTGCTCTGGTGTTGCATTAGTGGCGATATCAAAATCTTTTGGTGTCTCACCTAATAGTAGGTCGCGTACTCCACCACCGACTAAATAGGCGTCAAAACCTGCGCCATGAAGTCGGTATAGCACCTTGAGCGCATTATCGCTGATTTGCTTGCGCGAAATATTGTGTTCATCACGAGTGATAATATTTAGAGCTAAGTCTTGGTAAACGCGATTTTCGCGTGGTGTATAGTCGTTTTTATTCATGTGCATCTGGCAATAATTGGTTTTTGCCAACCTTGCTTTTGTTATTTAAAGTGCCCGTTCGGGACGATTTTGCGGCTAATCATAGCGTAAGGATAGCCTTTTGAGAATCACGGTGTGATCTCGATCTCCCGAGGGAGTTGTTCAACGTGCCAATTCTGACTGCCCCAAAAGATAATTTCATCGATGGAAGCGTCGCTAATCTCTTGTTTTATCTCAAACCCTAAAAAGCGCATTGCCTTAAGCAAGGTAGGTTTAGGATTTTGAATATCAATGGCTGTGGCATGATTCTGTTTGGATAATTTATTGCCATTACCATCCATCGCGAGCGGCAGGTGAAGGTAGCTTACCGGAGTTTTATGTAAGCAATGATACAAGCTGATTTGTCGTCCTGTTGGTTCAATTAAATCGGCTCCCCGCACCACTTCCGTCACTCCTTGATTGATATCATCGAGCACTACGGCAAGATTATAAGCAAATAAACCGTCACGTCGCTTAATGATGAAGTCTTCCTGTGCTAATGCTTTAGGAATGTGAATTTCGCCATGTTTTTGGTCGAAAAATGACTCTACCGGTGTATCAACACGCAACCTAACCGCGCAATCTTCGGTTAATGTTGGTTTTTTATAGCGGCATGTACCGGGATAAAAGCCACCCATCTGTTTAATTTGTTTACGCGTGCAATCACAATAATAGGCTTGCCCTGATTCAAGCCAAGCCTCAATTTGATCTTGGTATAAAATGTGGCGCTGGCTTTGATAAACTACCTCGCCATCCCAATGCAAACCATAGGCTTCGATGGCTTGAAGTATCAGGGTGGAGGCTCCTGGCATTTCCCTTGGCGGATCTAAATCTTCGATGCGAACCAACCACTTACCTTGCTGTGATTTTGCTTGAAAGTAGCTGCCAAGTGCAGCGATCAAAGAACCAAAATGAAGTGGGCCTGAAGGTGATGGGGCAAATCGGCCAATATAGTGCATTGCGATTCATCCAAGTTACAAGTTATTTGGGTATCGAGTGAAAACAAAAAGGGAGCTTTAGCTCCCTTTTTTAACACAAACAAAAGGTAAGATTAACCTTGCATCTGTTTTTCTTTAAGTTCGGCTAGCGTTTTGCAGTCAATGCAAAGGTCCGCTGTTGGTCGAGCTTCTAAGCGACGAACGCCGATTTCCACGCCACAAGATTCACAAAAACCAAAATCATCTTCTTCAATTTTGCTTAATGTTTTTTCAATTTTCTTGATCAAGCGACGTTCACGGTCACGGTTACGCAATTCCAAGCTGAATTCTTCTTCTTGAGAAGCGCGATCAACGGGATCGGGAAAGTTTGCGGCTTCATCTTGCATATGGTGAACGGTACGCTCAACTTCTTCACGAAGTTGGTTGCGCCAAGCACTTAAAATTTTTGTAAAGTGAGCTATTTGCTCAGGTGACATATACTCTTCACCTGGCTTTTCCTGATACGGCTCAACACCTGCAATGGCTAGGATGCCTATCGCTTTTTTCTTTAATTCCGGCATGCAGCATCTCCTACTAACACCTAGTCAACTGCGCGAGCAGCTAATTTTAGGCGGGTATCTATAGCAAAAAGATCTATAGGAGGCAAACACTCAATCGTAAACTTATTGTCAATGTGAAGGCGCCATCAATTTTTTGTCACTAATGGGCGAATTCTACAGTGTTAACGAGCTTGATTTCATTCCTTGAAAGTACAGCCTTGTAGCACAGTACTTCCACCCCTTCTTTTTGCGCTTGTTTCAATAATAGTGAATAGTTTGCGTCTAT
Organism: Vibrio sp. V09_P4A23P171; assembly: GCF_963875615.1. Classification (NCBI taxonomy): domain Bacteria; kingdom Pseudomonadati; phylum Pseudomonadota; class Gammaproteobacteria; order Vibrionales; family Vibrionaceae; genus Vibrio; species Vibrio sp. V09_P4A23P171. Next base: position 142,060 of record NZ_CAWNMR010000070.1, on the reverse strand, counting down.
ATGGAGTGCAGGCGAGACTTTTTCAATCCCTGAATGCAAAACAGCAAACAAAAGTACTGCTCTGCTTCCACTTTTTGCCATTTCCGTTAATTCACGCAAATGCTTTTGTCCACGCGTTGTAACGGCATCGGGGAAATAACCTTGTCCTGAATTGCAGGCGACATCGTCGTGTGGAGAGTAACGCTCATCCAATAAGGTGACGCTTTTCACTTCTATATAGCACGTCGGTTTAGAGGGTGATTTGAGCAAGATATCAATTCGGCTATTTTCTTGGCCGTAGCGCACTTCAGTTTGTAATTGCTCATATCCTTGCAGCTCTTTGATGATGCCGTTTTGAATCGCTTCTACTGCCAGCGTATTCGCCCGAGCCGTGTTGATGCAAATGCAGTGGCCTTGCTGGGTTTCAGCCAGCTCCCAACTGTGTGGGTATTTACGTTTAGGGTTGTCTGAGGTGGAGAACCAGACACGATTACCCGCCTCGGCGCAGCCCGTCATCGCGCCAGTATTGGCGCAGTGAATAGTCTCTTGTTGACCATCGGCAAACTCAATGTCGGCCAAAAAACGCTTGTAGCGTTTGAGTAAGGTCGCGGATCGAAGTGGAGGATTGAACTGCATTTATCTACTGTTTTTATGTACAATGTTGCCGCCATTTAACCATAAGGATTGCACATTGTCACAATTGCCCATTCAAGCTGTGATGCCCGATCTGCTGGCGGGAGTACAAGCTCACCCACAGATGATTGTCAAAGCCGCTCCCGGTGCGGGTAAGTCGACCCATTTCCCGTTACAGCTATTAAAAGAGCAATTATTCACGGGTAAGATCATCATGCTTGAACCGCGTCGTTTGGCGGCGCGCAGTATTGCTTGCTATTTAGCGCAGCAATTAGGTGAGAGTGTTGGGCAAACCGTCGGCTATCGTATGCGTGGTGAGAGTAAAGTCAGCGCAGCGACGCAGCTTGAAATTGTGACAGAAGGGATCATGACACGTATGATCCAAACCGATCCTGAGCTAAGCGGAATCGATCTCTTGATCTTCGATGAGTATCACGAGCGGAGTATTCACGCGGATACGGCTCTCGCACTCAGTTTGGAAGTGCAATCAGCGCTGCGAGAAGATCTTAAAATCGTCGTAATGTCAGCAACCTTAGATCAACTGGCACTGCAGTCATTATTACCCCAAGCGCTTTATGTGCAATCTGAAGGTCGAGCTTATCCAGTTGAAGTGCGCTATGCACCGCTGCGAGCCAATGATTATCTTGTGCCGACGATGAGCAAACAGATTGAAGGCTTGATGCGAGCTGAAAGTGGCTCTCTGCTGGCATTTTTACCTGGCGTTTCAGCCATTAAACAGCTTGAACAGCAGCTCGCACACTTAGCCGATGAGTTTGATATTTGTCCTTTATACGGGCAGTTGAGTCTACAAGCGCAGCAAAAAGCGATTGCGCCTGCAGTAGCTGGCAAACGAAAAATTGTGCTAGCGACCAATATTGCCGAAACATCGCTGACCATTGAGGGGATACGCTTAGTGGTGGATGCAGGGCTAGAGCGGATAGCGAAGTTTGATCTTAAAACGGGCATCACTCGTTTAGAGCAAGTGAAAATTGCCCAGTCATCGGCGCAGCAACGCACGGGGCGCGCCGGACGTCTAGAATCTGGCATCTGTTTGCGTCTTTACAGCGAAGCACAATATAAGCAGCAACCCCAAGTGCCGAGCGCGGAAATATTGCACAGTGACTTAGCGCCTTTGGCGATGGAGCTTGCGCAGTGGGGTGTGGTGTCGGTCAACGATTTGCCTTGGCTGGATACTCCACCACCAGCATCGATGCAGCAAGCTTGGAGTCTATTGCATACACTTGGTTTGATGGACAGCAAACAGCAGCTCAGCGCATTGGGTAAAAAAGCGCAGTCACTTGGTGTGGAACCAAGGCTGGTGAGTATGCTGCTCAAAGCCCATAAAACGAGTGATTCAATGCTAAATACGGCGCTCGCTGTGACCGCTTTATTGGAAGAGCCTGAGCGTAATGTGCTGGATTTACAACATAGCTTAATGCGTTGGCAGCAAGCGACTCACCCTAAAACACAAAACCTACATCAGCGTGCCACGACGCTTGCGCGCGCACTCGGTGGCCAATTTCAGCTAACACAAGTAGATGAATCATTGTTGGCGTTGGTGCTGAGTTTGGCTTTTCCCGATCGCATTGCCCAGCGTCGCAGCGAGTCGCAACGGGGGCAGTTCTTACTGGCGAATGGTCACGGCGCGCAAATGCGTGACGATGAACGCCTCGCGGGCGCGCACTATTTAGTGGTGGTGGATTTAATGCGCAGCGGCTCACAAGCGAGCCAAATCTTTGTTGCGACAGAGTTGGATATTGATGCACTGCAAGCCCATTTCCCAGAGCTATTTAGTACACAAGAACGAGTCGATTGGGATGAGAAAGCGGGGAAACTGTGCGCGGAAAGGCTAACCCTGTGCGGTAAATTGGTTATTGAGCGTGAAGCGCTGCCAGAGCCTGCTCATGAAAAAATGACGCAAGCCTTGCTCAATTATGTCCGTCGCAAGGGGTTATCGGTATTACAGTGGAGCGAAGCGGCGAGCGCTTTATTAACGCGCATGCGTTGCGCTGCGCAATGGCTACCGGAAGCGGCATGGCCTGCTGTCGAGGAACAAGCGCTGCTTGATGATCTTGAAATTTGGTTAGCCCCCTATTTAGTCGGAGTAAAATCGGTCAAAGCGTTAGCGAAAGTACCGCTTTTTGATGCGCTCAATGCCTATTTAGGTTGGCCATTAAACCAAGAGATTGATCGCTGGCTTCCAACTCACCACCCGCTACCCACAGGTAATCGAGCCGCCATTCGTTATCAACTGGGCGCGGAGCCGATGCTGTCGGTTCGTATGCAGGAGATGTTTGGCGAGCAAGATTCCCCCACCATCGCTCAAGGGCGTAAAAAAGTGGTAATGGAACTGCTCTCACCTGCGCAGCGGCCTTTGCAGGTAACTCAAGATCTCGCCGGTTTCTGGCAGGGCGCTTATAAAGAAGTACAAAAAGAGATGAAAGGGCGTTACCCAAAACACGTTTGGCCTGATGATCCTGCCAACCACATAGCGACGACGAAAACTAAGCGGCAATTAGCACAATGACAACCCAGAAAAAGCCTACGGGCATTCAAAAAAATAGCGTAAAAAAACCTTCACGTCGCCCGGCCAAGAAGCCTTCACCGCCACGCAAAGCATGGTGGAAAATTGTGTGGGGTATTGGCTGGAAACTGAGCCTTGCACTGGCTGCGGTGCTGTTGTTTGTTGGTATTTACCTAAATAGCGTGGTCAAACAACGCTTCGAAGGCCAGCTTTTTGATTTACCGACCGTCGTGTATGCGCGCATTTTGAATTTAGCTCCCGGTGATGACATCCCGCTGCAAGAGCTGCGCAATGAGCTTGATGTACTCAACTATCGCAAAGTGAACCAACCACGCTATGCTGGCGAGTACTCTTCATCATCAAGCAAAATTGAGATCATCCGCCGCCCTTTTGAGTTTGCCGATGGCCCTGAGCCTGACCGCCATGTGATGCTCCATTTTAATGACAGCGGTTTAGTTCGTATCCAATCTCTTGAGCAAAAAGGGGATTTGGGTTACTTGCGTATTGAGCCCAAAATGCTCGGCATGCTTGAAAAAGGCAACGATGAGCAGCGGCTATTTTTACGTCGTGATCAGTTTCCTGAAGTGATGGTGGATGCGTTGCTTGCGACCGAAGATCGCTATTTTTATCAACATGATGGCATCTCTCCATTTGCGATTGCCCGTGCTTTAGTGGCCAACATTAAGGCTGGGCGCACCGTGCAAGGCGGCAGCACGTTAACTCAACAGCTGGCAAAAAATATTTTCTTATCTAGCGATCGAACCTTATGGCGTAAAGTGCGTGAAGCTTATATGGCGCTCATTATCGACTATCGCTACAGTAAAGATCGCATTTTAGAAGCCTACCTAAATGAGGTCTATTTAGGGCAAAGTGGCGGTGAGGCGATTCACGGTTTCGGCCTCGCCTCACGGCTTTATTTCGGTCAACCATTACAAGAATTGCGCATTGATCAATTAGCGTTGTTGGTGGGCATGGTTAAAGGGCCTTCTTATTATAACCCTGCGCGTTACCCTGAACGTGCTAAAGAGCGTCGCGACTTGGTTTTAAAGCTGATGATGCAGCAAGATATTTTGACGGCTAAACAGTTTGAACAAGCGGCCAGTCGACCGTTAGATGTGCAAAAGCATCCTCACATTGCCAGCCGGCAACCCGCGTATTTTCAGCAGTTAAAAATTGAACTGAAAGAGAAAGTGGGCGAGATCTTCAAAGCGGATACTGGCTTGCGCGTTTTTACCTCGCTCGATCCTGTTTCGCAAGCCAAATTGGAGCTGGCGATTGATCGACAAATTCCAGTGCTTTCCAAAACGGCGGGGAAAAACTTAGAAGCCGCAGCAATCGCTGTTGATCGAACCAGTGGTGAAATCCGTGCCATGGTTGGCGGTAAACAGACCGGTTATGACGGCTTTAACCGCGCTTTAAATGCAAGCCGTCCTATCGGCTCGTTAGTCAAACCAGCGGTCTATCTCACCGCACTCGCACAGCCAGATAAATACAACTTAGCCACCACGCTTATCGATAAACCCATCACACTCAAAGGGAACAAAGGCGAAGTGTGGTCACCGCGCAATTTTGATCGTCAGTTCCGTGGTGAAGTGCCGCTGTATCTCGCGTTAGCTAAATCACTTAATGTGCCTACGGTACAATTGGGCATGCAGCTTGGGATTGAACAAGTTTCTGACACTTTAGTGCGGCTCGGTGTCAACAAAGAGGAGATCCGTCCTGTACCGTCGATGTTTCTTGGCGCGTTCTCTCTGACGCCTTATCAAGTGGCGCAGATGTACCAAACCTTAACCAACTCGGGTAAAAAAGCGCCCTTATCGGCGCTGCGCTCGGTACTGGATTTAGAGGGCAATGTGCTCTATCAATCAATTCCCAAAGTATCCCAAGCCGTTGAGCAGCAAGCGGCGTGGCTTACAACTTATGCGATGAAGCGAGGAGTACTTGAAGGGACCGGGCGCTATCTCAATAACCAGTTCGCTTGGGCGGCATTGGCGGGGAAAACTGGTACCACTAACGATAGCCGCGACAGTTGGTTTGTCGGGGTGGATGGTCGTGAAGTCACCACGGTTTGGCTTGGCCGCGATGATAATCAGCCGATCAAACTTACGGGTTCGAGTGGTGCATTACGGGTGTACGCGGAATATTTACAACATCGGATCCCAGAAAAATTACTTCTTCCTTGGCCGCAAGGCATTACTACGATTGGCTTTAAAACCAGTGCCGAGGGTGAATTAATCCAAGATTGTCACAACGAATTTAAACTGCCCATGTGGGATAAAAACGGCGCATTGAAACAGAGCTGTGATAAACAACCAGGACAATGGTTAAAAAATCTCTTTCAGTGGTAGCTGGGGGAGTTTATATTAAATTGATTTCAAAGGGATTTAAGGAAGAGTCGTGAAACAGTTTTTAAGTAACTTATTGTTCTTGGTATTCATGTTTCCTGCGACTTTCGCGGTGGCTGATGAGCCACAAGCTGAAAAACCTATGCTGGACAGTGCTGCGCGCCCCAAAGTTGCCGTCGTTCTTGCGGGAGGAGGGGCAAAAGGTGCAGCGCACATTGGCGTTCTCAAAGCGCTGGAAGAGATGCGCATCCCCGTTGATTTCATTACTGGTACCAGCATGGGCGCTTATGTGGGCGGCCTCTATGCCAGTGGTATGAGCGCCGATGAAATTGAAAGTTTAATTTACAGCGTGGATTGGAATGAAGGTTATCGTGACCGGGTCAACCGCAGCCAACGTCGTGTTCGGGATAAAGAGTACGAAGACCGCTATCAACTGACCACCGACCTTGGACTGCGTTGGGGGGAGATCCGCGCACCACGCGGTGTGGTGCAAGGGCAGAATATGTTGCGTATTTTGCGAGAAACGTCGGGCAATCTCTCTGAATTTCAGTCCTTTGATCAACTGCCTATTCCTTATCGCGCGGTAGCCACTGATATCATTGCTCTTGAGGAAGTGGTGCTGGATCGTGGCTATTTAGTGGATGCGATGATGGCGAGTATGTCAGTACCTGGAGCACTGCCACCTTACGAAGTTGATGGTCGTTGGTTAGTCGATGGCGGTGTGACCAATAACATGCCTGTTGATGTTGCACGTGCCTTAGGGGCTGATATTGTTATCGCGATCGATATCAGTACCGATTACAAAAACCAAGAAGCTTTCACCACCTTTTTGACGGTAGCCGATCAGCTTTCCAACTATCTCGTACAAAGAAGCACTCAAAAACAAGCACGTTTATTGAATGAGCGAGATGTATTTTTACGCCCTGATGTCGGCAGTATGGAAACCACTGAATTTGATAAAATGCCTACGGCTTATAGGAAAGGGTACGATATCGCAATGGCGAACCAATCGGTATTGGCTTCGTTGTCATTATCGAGTGCTAGTTATCAACGTTATGTGGAAGCAAAACAAGCTCGCCGCAGGGCTTTAATTTATGGCGATGATGTAAAGGTTGATGAAATCGTACTCAACAACCGCAGTCATTACAGCGATCAATTGTTAAAAAACCGTTTACATTTAAAGACAGGACAACCGCTATCAACCGAGCAGATTGAAGCGACGGTCGAAAATCTCTATGCATTGGATCGCTTTGAGTTAGTGACCTATGAATACCGAGAATTTGAAGGAAAGAACCAACTGGTCATCGATGTAAAAGAGAAATCTTGGGGGCCAAATTACCTCAATTTTCGCTTTTTCTTAGAAGATGATTTTCATACAGATAGTCAATATGCGCTGGGTATCTCTTCCAATTTCACTAACTTAAATTCGTTTGGTTCTGAATTACGTTTCAATCTAGAAATGGGCACCGATAAGATCATCGAAGCGGAGCTTTTTTCTCCTCTGTTCTCAGGGCAAAAAGCGTTTACCTCTGCCTTGGTCACGTTTAGCAATGATAAACGTAATAAGCCAATGCAAGGGTTTGATGACACCAGTCTAGAAGCCAGTAAAGATTATTTACCGATCGCGTATTTAGAATGGATTGGAGAATTGTCGCTTGGTTATCAAGATAAATTATGGCGAGAGTTTAAGATAGGGATCCGCTATACCGATGGGGAGGCCGAAGTCTCAAATTGGCCATCCATGGGAAATATGGATTACACCCGTGCTGGTGTGTTTGCTAACTACCGCATTGATACCTTAGATGACTTCAGCTTGCCTACCCGCGGTGTTTATCTTGATCTTGAGTATCTTGCATCGCACGATAAAGTTTCTGGTGTCTCTTCCGATCTTGAATCAAACGATACGGTGTATGAATTTTCCGGTGAATTGATCGCTGCTTATAGCCTTGGTAGGCATACTTTGGTCGGTAATCTTGATTACGGTGTGGTGCAAAGTAAAAATTCCAGTGAGCCGATAAACCCTAAATCGATTGGTGGTTTCTTAAATTTATCGGGTATCCCTCGTAACAGCTTAATTGGCCAGAACAAAGCGTTCACTAGTTTAGTGTATCGTTATCGCTGGTTTGATAATGACTTTGGCCTGTTCAGTTCCCCATTTTATGTCGGTGCATCAATAGAATACGGCGGTGTATGGTCTGATCCTGATCTAAGCTTTGATACCGCCCCATTATACGGTGCGGGATCGGTGTTTGCCGGTGTTGATTCGCCGATTGGACCGATTATGTTTGCTTATGGTCGAACCGAAGATAATTTTGATTCGATATACTTGAGTATTGGCACTACCTTTTAGCGAGAATTGAGCTGAAAAGTGGGCGGTAAGTGACTCAAAAATCATAGAACTTTAGTCTTAAGTTGCTATGTTGGTCAAAATGATAAGATTTTAATTTAAAGTTAAATTTGCTATTCTTCGTCCCACAGTTTGGCCTCTCTGCCGCTGATTACATAAAAATATCTGGCAATGGAGAGCCAAGTTTCCAAGGATGTTTGCCCATCATGTCAATAATAATGGGGTAAACCGCAATGAGAGGAAAAAGTCGTGCTTGAAGCCTACCGTAAACACGTCGCAGAGCGTGCTGCCGAAGGAGTTGTTCCTAGACCCCTAAATGCTGAACAAGTCGCAGGACTTGTTGAACTGTTGAAAAATCCCCCTCAAGGTGAAGAAGCGTTCATGCTTGATCTCCTTGAAAATCGAATTCCTCCCGGTGTGGATGAGGCCGCTTATGTTAAAGCGGGCTTTTTAACCGCCATCACTAAAGGTGAGGTCTCTTCACCGTTAGTGAGCCGCGCAAAAGCTGCGCAACTACTCGGAACTATGCAAGGCGGTTATAACATCGAGCCGCTAGTTTCATTGCTTGATGATGCAGAGCTGGCACCGATTGCGGCTGATGCACTATCGCGTACTCTACTGATGTTTGATGCGTTCTATGACGTTGAAGAGAAAGCAAAAGCGGGTAATGCACATGCACAAAAAGTGCTGCAATCATGGGCAGACGCGGAATGGTTCCTTTCAAAACCGGCGCTTCAAGAGAAGATCACGCTAACCGTATTTAAAGTTACTGGCGAAACCAACACTGATGATTTGTCACCAGCGCCAGATGCATGGTCACGCCCAGATATTCCAGTGCATGCACTGGCTATGTTGAAAAATGAACGTGAAGGCATTCAACCCGATAAAGCAGGCAGCATTGGCCCTATCACTCAAATCGAAGCGCTAAAAGAGAAAGGCCATCAGCTAGTCTATGTGGGTGATGTGGTCGGTACAGGCTCGTCTCGTAAATCCGCGACTAACTCTGTTTTGTGGTTTATGGGTGACGACATCCCATTTGTGCCTAATAAACGCGCGGGTGGCTACGTGCTCGGCGGTAAAATTGCACCTATCTTCTTCAACACCATGGAAGATGCTGGCGCGTTGCCGATTGAAGTTGACGTTACCAAGCTTAACATGGGTGATGTGATTGATGTTTATCCATTTGAAGGCAAAGTGTGTAACCACGACACTGGCGAAGTGCTTGCCACGTTCAAGCTTAAAACCGACGTATTGATTGATGAAGTGCGCGCTGGCGGCCGTATTCCACTGATCGTTGGTCGTGGTTTAACGGATAAAGCACGCGAAGCACTAGGCTTAGAAGCGTCAACAGTATTTCGTCGCCCAGTTGCAGTGGCTGATACAGGCAAAGGTTATACACTGGCTCAGAAAATGGTCGGTAAAGCATGCGGCGTGACGGGTGTTCGTCCGGGGACTTACTGCGAACCTAAAATGACCACGGTTGGATCGCAAGATACCACTGGCCCGATGACACGTGATGAATTGAAAGATTTGGCGTGTCTTGGTTTCTCTGCTGACTTAGTCATGCAATCTTTCTGTCATACCTCGGCTTATCCAAAGCCTGTCGATGTTAATACCCACCATACCTTGCCTGATTTCATCATGAACCGTGGCGGTGTTTCACTGCGTCCGGGTGATGGCGTTATTCACTCATGGCTAAACCGCATGTTGTTACCTGATACCGTCGGTACTGGTGGTGACTCGCATACACGCTTCCCGCTTGGCATTTCATTCCCAGCCGGTTCTGGCTTGGTTGCTTTTGCGGCCGCAACGGGTGTGATGCCACTTGATATGCCAGAATCTGTCTTGGTGCGTTTCAAAGGTGAAATGCAGCCGGGCATCACGTTGCGCGATCTAGTGCACGCGATTCCTTATTACGGGATTAAGCAAGGCCTGCTCACGGTGGCGAAAGCGGGGAAAATTAACGAATTCTCTGGCCGTGTGCTAGAAATCGAAGGGGTTGAGCACTTAACGGTTGAGCAAGCGTTTGAACTTTCTGATGCCTCGGCAGAACGCAGTGCGGCGGGTTGTACGGTTAAATTGTCACAAGCCTCAATTGAAGAGTACCTCAACTCTAACATCACTATGTTGAAGTGGATGATCGCCGAAGGTTATGGTGACCGCCGTACTATTGAGCGTCGCATTACGGCGATGGAAGCGTGGCTAGCCAATCCTGAGTTGATGCAAGCGGATAGTGATGCAGAATACGCACATGTGATTGAGATTGATCTTGCTGAGATTAAAGAGCCGATTCTATGTGCGCCAAATGACCCAGACGATGCGCGCTTACTTTCTGATGTACAAGGTACGCCTATTGATGAAGTCTTCATCGGTTCTTGTATGACCAACATTGGTCACTTCCGTGCGGCAGGTAAATTGCTTGAGAAGTTCAATGGTCAGTTAGACACACGTTTGTGGGTTGCGCCACCGACTAAGATGGACAAAGATCAGCTTATCGAAGAGGGCTATTACGGCATCTTTGGTCGCGCTGGGGTACGTATTGAAACTCCAGGATGTTCGTTATGCATGGGTAACCAAGCGCGTGTTGCCGATAAAGCGACCGTTATGTCGACTTCGACTCGTAACTTCCCGAACCGTTTAGGGACCGGCGCGAATGTTTACCTTGCTTCGGCAGAGCTGTCGGCCGTGGGTGCCATCTTAGGCCGCATTCCGACACTGGAAGAGTACCTAGAGTACGCGAAGCAGATCAACGCAACTGCAGCTGACACCTATCGTTACCTCAACTTCCATCGTATGGCGCAATACACTAAAAAAGCGGACAGTGTGATTGTCCAGCAAGCGGTGTAAGAGCTATCCAAGCTAACCTCCTAATAAAAAAGCCACCGATTCGGTGGCTTTTTACCATTCTAGCTTCTCACTCAATGCTGAAATAACATTAGATTAAGTTCGATTGGTGGCTGCAATGCTCCGCCAACAATGACTTGACCCATAATTCATAACGTTGTTCTGTCAATGGAGTTAAAATGAGTGTGAACGTCATATGGTATTCAGCGAAATAGTTATTGCCTGTAAGACAAGCTAAAAACACACGCGACATTACGCGCGGTCATTTCTACGTTTTGCGCCGCTTCGGCAAGGGCTGTAGGCAAGTCGACCGAGCGTGGAACGACACTGAATACCGCATCAATGCCATGTGGGTGAACAACGGCGCAGTCTGCTGACAAGCAGCCTGCAATGCCGATCACTGGCACGGAAAAAAGTTTGGCAGTGCGCGCAACACCGATTGGCGTTTTACCGTGAATGGTTTGGCTATCAATGCGTCCTTCCCCAGTGATGACTAAATCGGCATCCTTTACTACATCGCTAAGGTTCACGGCATCCATCACAATTTCAATGCCCGGACGAAGGCTCGCTCCTAGTAGACCAATCAGCGCCGCACCTAAACCGCCTGCCGCGCCAGCACCCGGCATCTCTTTAACATCACGACCTAATTGCGTTTTGATGATGTTTGCATAATGCGCAAGGTTGGCATCAAGTTGCGCGACCATCTCGGGTGTTGCTCCTTTTTGTGGGCCAAAGACGTGCGAAGCGCCTTGTACGCCGCACAGTGGATTATCGACATCGCAGGCGACCTCCAGTTTGATGTGGGCTAAACGTGGGTCCAGTTGTGTGAGATTAATCGAGGCCAGTTTCGACAATTCACCGCCACCAAAGCCTAATGGATTGCCATCTGAATCAAGCAGTTGAATGCCGAGGGCTTGCGCCATGCCGAGGCCACCATCGTTGGTTGCGCTACCACCAATGCCGATGATGATGTGTTCAACACCTTGATCAAGCACGGTTTTAATCAGCTCACCAGTACCGTAGCTGGTGGTGTTCATAGGGTTGCGTTGCTCTGGCGGCACCAGGTGTAAGCCCGATGCGGCCGCCATCTCAATGATCGCTGTTTTACCATCACCCATTAAGCCATAAAAAGCCTCGACTTGTTCACCTAGCGGCGCCGTCACCGTTGTGGTAACAATCGATCCATTAGTGGCATCAACCAGTGATTGGACCGTCCCTTCACCGCCATCGGCCATTGGTAACTTAATGCAGTGCGCATCGGGCAACACTTGTTTGAATCCATTCTCTATCGCGGTGGCGACTTCCATTGCCGTTAGGCTCTCTTTATAAGAATCTGGAGCAATAACAATTTTCATTTTTTAACACCTTAACTGCGTTAAACAAACAGACCAAATACGCCAAAAATCATCACAGAAATGAAGGCAATCACTAAACCTACTGCCGATTCATAAGGAATTAAGGTAAGACGCTCACGAATGTCCATATGTACCGCTCCGCCCGTGGCGTGGAAGAAACTACCGTGTGGCATATGATCAAGTACGGTCGCACCTGAATGGATCATGGCAGCCCCTGCCAGTGCGGGTACGCCTAGTTCGAGTATAGTGGAGCTAAAGACGCTGGAGGCAACGGCTGTACCTGCGGTGGTTGAAGCGGTTGCCAGTGACATCATTGCACCTGAGATCGGTGCAAGCAGGTAAGAAGGCAACCCAGAAGCGGTCAGTACTTCGATTAAACCGCCTTTAAGACCTGAATTGGCGATGATGCCGGCTAAAGTACCAGTACCAAGCAGCATAACCGCAACCGGAGCCATGCGTGTTAAACCTGAAACCGCGAAGTGGTTAGTGTCTGCAAATCGTCCCATCACGACCGCACCGACTAATCCGCCTAATGGGAGTGCAATTAAAGGATCCACATTGATGCCAGCGATAGGGCGTAGTGCGAGTAACACAATCGCCACTAATGGTGCGATGATCGCTGAGCTAAAGCGGGGGAGCCTAGAATGATCCACCGCAACGACTTCACTGGCGGAGACTTTACTTCCTTTATTGACTAAACGTTTGGCAATCAAGTAAGCCACAATAAGCCCGCAGATCCCAGGAATAATACCTGCCGCCATTACAGAAGTAAGTGGCACGTTAAACGCGTCGGCTGCGGCAATCGCATTAGGGTTAGGTGACATTACGTTACCCGCTTTACCGCCGCCAATCATCGCTAGCAGAATGGCCGCCTTGGAGAGATCGGCACGGCGAGCGATTGCCAGAGCGATAGGAGATACGGTGATTACTGCTACGTCGACAAACACGCCGACCGCAGTCAAAATTAAGGTTGCTAAGGCCAAGGCAAATAAAGCGCGAGTTTCTCCAACCTTTTTCACTATGGTTTCTGCAATGGAAGTGGCAGCGCCTGATTCAATCAATACACCAGCCAAAATACCTGCTGCAAGAATGCGTAGTACTGCGGTCACAATGCCTTGTGCGCCACCAATCATCAGAGCAACGGTGTCGGTCAGCGATACACCGCCGATCACGCCACCGACCAACGCGCCGATGATCATGCCATAGGCGGGTGGTACTTTTTTTAGAATGAGCGTGATAGCCACGACTAATGCGGCCAGAGCTCCGAGAGTTGAAACTTCAATCATCTTCTATATCCATATTTTTTATCAGTGATTGGCTGCAATATAGGGAGCAAAAATAAAAGAGTCTTCAGTCTATTGCACAGATTACTGGCTTTGACGCGACTGATTAATTGTGCAAATGCACAATTTTATGTTTTTATTTGAAGCAAGATAAAGCCAAATAAAGGTGAGTAATGTCATTTAACTGATTGAATTTTAAAGCGGTTACTTGCTCAATTTTTTCAAGCCTATAGCGCAAGGTATTACGGTGAATATGCAGTGTTTGGCAAGTTTGATGAACATCGCAGTTTTGCTCAAAATAATGGCGGAGGGTTTTAATTAATATTCCCTTAGTGTCATACCGTTCCAGCAGGGTATAGGGTTGGCGTAACTGCTCGCGGCTCCATGGCTCATGCTGTACGCTATTGAGCAGTACAGGTAACTTATCATCTTGATAAAAGAAGACGTCTCCCTGTTTATGGTGGGAGGCTTGCATCGTCAACTTGGCGGTTTGATAAGATTGAGCCAGCCCTGAGAGCGTTGGAAAATAATCACCTAGTGCAATTTTGATGGTGAATTTGCCCTCTTTTTTCACTCGCTTCAACAGTTGATTGACTCGTTTAGTTTCGGCCTCTTGTGACCAACCTTTTTCGGTGAGTGAGATGGGTTTTAAAACCACCACTTCGTTGTGAGAAACTGAAATGATCCCCACCAAATTGTCCCGTTCAGGGTATTCCAGCAGATGCACCAACTGCTGTAAGTGTTCTAGCGATAAGGCGGTATCGTTATCTGGGATCAATTTGACCACGGCAGCGATACGCGGCTGGGAAAGATCGAGCCCTAATCGCTCGGCGATTGAATTGAGCTGTGTTTCGTTGAGAGTGGCACCTTGAATTAGTTGTAATAGCAGCTCTTCACGGTGGCGCTTATTCCACTGTACTTGTGCCATCAGTGCGGCTTGTTCAACGATAAGCTCCGCCGTCATTTTGACCAGCTCGCCATAACGGTGAACCTCCGTTGGGTTACCGGAAATTCCAACTACGCCGATCACTCGTTGTTGATAAATGATGGGGAAATTGATGCCGGGTTTAACGCCTTTTAGGTAACTGGCGGTGGCATGATCAATTTCAACCACTCGATTTTCATTGATGGCTAAAATCGCCCCTTCGTGTTTCTGGTGTAAACGAGTGGGATCACCTGAGCCAATAATGCGTCCCTTTTCATCCATTACGTTGACTGAATAAGTGATGATCTTCATCGCTCTTTCTACAATCTGGCGTGCGGTGGTTTCTGTGATCTGCATAATCTCAAGTGGTTTCGTTAGCCATAATCACCGATAATAACAAAGTTATCCGTATCCCCAAGCACCAATATCGAGAACCCGATGGACTACGAATTTAAAAAAAACACCCTAGATGGGAGCTATTACTGCTCTTTTTCGATGGGGCACGAAATTATTGGCCGTTGGCTACAAGAGGAGATCAGCAACGATCTTCCCAAAATAGATCAAGTTATTGCGCTAATGGCAGCATCGAAACGTGCATTTAATCAAGAGCAGACGCTTGAGGGGCAGGAAATCAGCGTGATGATTCTTGCCGATGAGGTCACGGTTCAGGCCAATGTTTTGACGCATGGTGAAGCGCTTGATAGTGACAGTGAGTTTGATTTTTACGATTGTGAAAGCACCGCAAGCTGCGGCATTGATGATTTTGCTTTGATGATCAAGCAGTGGTGCGAATTTGTACGTTACTCACCTGCGGACTTCACTTAGCGCTGCACAAAACTGGTGAAGATTAAACACTTCGCTTTATTTGTGGGAAAGGGTTGCACCTCATTTGTGCAACCCTTTTCTTTTTGGCATAAGAAATGGTTGAAAATCTTTTAAAATCATTAAGTTAAAAAGTTGGCACGCGGCTTGGATTGTATTGATCGTAAACGGACTACTGCTTGTGAGAGGATGCAATGAAACTGATCAACGCGATAATTAAACCATTTAAGTTAGACGATGTGCGTGAAGCTTTGGCCGATGTCGGCATCGAAGGGATGACGGTTTCCGAAGTGAAAGGCTTTGGTCGCCAAAAAGGGCACACCGAGCTCTACCGAGGCGCGGAATATCAAGTCGATTTTCTGCCTAAAGTGAAATTAGAAATAGCGACACAAGCTGAAAATGTCGATCGCGTCATAGAGGCGATCATCAAAGCGGCGCACACCGGAAAAATTGGTGACGGAAAAATTTTTGTGTATGACCTCAGCCAAGCTGTGCGTATTCGTACTGGCGAAATGGACAGTGAAGCACTGTAAAGATTCAAAGGATTGGAGATAACCATTATGGAATTAGCAGCAACGGTAACAGAGCTACGTTACGCACTCGATACGTTTTTTTTCTTGATTTCGGGTGCGTTGGTGATGTGGATGGCGGCTGGCTTTGCCATGCTAGAGGCAGGTTTAGTTCGTTCTAAAAACACCACTGAAATTTTAACCAAAAACTTTTGTTTGTACGCGATTGCCTGTACCACGTATTTAGTGGTTGGTTACAACATTATGTATGTTGATAACGCAGAAGCAGGCTGGCTGCCTTCATTCGGCTCCTTGATAGGTAGTCAAGCAGAAGGCGCGGATCACTCCCTTGAATCAGACTTTTTCTTCCAAGTGGTGTTTGTGGCAACCGCGATGTCGGTGGTTTCTGGCGCTGTCGCTGAGCGAATGAAATTGTGGTCGTTCCTTATTTTTTCCGTCATTTTGACCGCATTCATTTACCCAATGGAAGGCTATTGGACTTGGGGCGGTGGCTTTCTTTCTGCTGCCGGTTTCAGTGATTTTGCAGGCTCTGGTATTGTTCACTTAGCGGGTGCATCGGCGGCGCTAGCTGGGGTCATCTTGTTGGGAGCACGTAAAGGTAAATACGGTAAAAATGGTGAAATTTACCCTATTCCGGGCTCCAACATGCCACTTGCGACTTTGGGTACATTTATCCTGTGGTTTGGCTGGTTTGGTTTTAACGGTGGTTCACAACTAATGCTGTCTGATTTTGAAAACGCAACAGCGGTTGGTCAGATTTTCCTCAACACCAATGCCGCTGCAGCAGCGGGTTCTATCGCGGCTTTATTAGTGTGTAAAACCACTTGGGGTAAAGCGGATTTAACCATGGTACTCAACGGTGCGTTGGCCGGGTTAGTGGCTATTACCGCTGATCCTCTCTCTCCATCACCACTGTATGCGGTAGCGATTGGTGCTGTAGCGGGTGTGTTGGTTGTGTTTAGCATTATTGCCCTTGATAAAGTGAAAATTGACGATCCTGTGGGCGCAATTTCAGTACATGGCGTATGTGGTTTGTTCGGTTTAATGGTTGTGCCAATCAGCAATACTGATGCGACTTTTGGCGCTCAACTACTTGGAGCCGCAGTGATTTTCGCTTGGGTATTTGGTGCAAGCCTTGTGGTTTGGGGCATCCTGAAGGCAACGATAGGCATTCGAGTTTCGGAAGAAGAAGAATTAGAAGGGATGGATATGCACGACTGTGGGGTGGGGGCCTACCCAGAATTCGTGACAATAAAGTAATATTTCCTTACAGATAACCTACCTAAAAACCTGCCGATTAAGGCAGGTTTTTTTATTGATTGAATTGTTTTTCAATCTATCATCAATATAATAACGAAACTGATAAACATTATCATTACCAATTTTAAAGGGAACTAGAAATGAAGAAACTGCTTACTCTGTCTGCGATGGCATGTAGTGTGATGGCTCCGAGCGCGATGGCGGCAGAGGAGGTCAACGTTTACTCATACCGCCAACCATTTTTGATTGAGCCGATGTTTAAAGAGTTCACTCAACAAACGGGCATTAAAGTGAATGTGAAGTTTGCGAAAGAAGGGATTGCTGAGAAATTGGTACAAGAGGGTGAGTACAGCCCTGCTGACGTGATTTTAACCTCAGAATTTAGCCGTCTTTTTGAGTTATCTGAAAAAGGTTTAGTCCAAGCGGTGGATAACAAAACCATTGAAACTAACATTCCTGCCCAATATCGCGATAGCGCAGATGAGTGGTTTGCACTAACAATACGCACCCGTAGCGTCTACTCATCACGCGATCGCGTAGGCAAGCTGGGTGATGACTTCAACTACGCTGACCTCGCGAAGCCTGAATTTAAAGGCAAAATCTGTACTCGTAGTGGTAAGCACCCTTACAACGTGGCGCTGGTTGCATCCATGATTGCAGAGCAAGGCGAAGCGAGCACTAAAGTTTGGCTTGAAGGTGTCAAAGCCAATTTAGCACGTAAGCCTCAAGGTAATGATCGTGACCAAGTTAAAGCGATTAAAGAAGGTTTGTGTGATGTCTCATTGGGTAATAGCTATTATTTAGGGAAAATGTTAGCTGATGAGAAGCAAAAATCATGGGCTGAAGCCGTCTACATCAACTTCCCCGGCCAGAATGCGCAAGGCACGCATGTTAACGTGAGTGGTATGGCGATGGCGAAGTACGCGCCTAACAAAGAAAACGCAGTTAAGCTGATGGAGTTTTTGACCAGCGATAAAGCACAGCACATGTACGCTGACGTCAACTTTGAATACCCAGTAAAAGCAGGTGTTGAGCGTTCTGCACTAGTCGCTTCATGGGGTGATTTTAAAGCGGATCCACTGCCGCTCGAAAAAATTGCCGACAATCATGCCGCGGCAATTAAGCTGCTTGATGAAGTGAAATTTGACCTTTAATCGGTTCTAGGGGTATAACAGTGCCCCTATTCTATTGAAGGGGCATGAGATGTATTTGCAAACGCATTTATGTGTCAGTAAGCCTTATTGTAATTAGGCAATGAAAGAAAAAAATACATTATGGAAAACCAGTAGTGCCAGTGTCACTGTGCTACTGGTTTTGCCGATCTTAGCCATCTTTATTACCGCTGCGGGACAAAGTGATGAGGTTTTTTCTCATCTCATGTCAACAGTGATGCCCACCTATACCTTTAATACCGTCGTATTAACGTTCAGTGTGATGGGGCTTTCTTTGCTATTTGGCATTCCCACTGCTTGGTTAATGGCGATGTGTAAGCTGCCTACCGAACGCATTTTACAATGGGCTTTGGTGTTACCACTTGCGATGCCCGGCTATATTATCGGTTACATCTTTACCAGTTGGTTTGACTACGCAGGCCCAGTGCAAGTGTTACTTAGAGATCTTACTGGCTGGGGCGCAGGTGATTACTGGTTTCCCGACATTCGCAGTTTGGGCGGGGCAAGCATTGTGCTTGCGCTGGTGCTTTATCCATATGTTTACCTACTGTGCCGTGCAGCATTCATGGAACAAAACGTCTCCTTATTGCAATCCGCTCGTCTATTAAAATGCTCTCCGTGGCAGAGTTTTCGTCTGATTTCACTACCGCTTGCACGGCCCGCGATGGCGGTTGGCCTCTCCTTAGTGGCGATGGAAACGGTGGGTGATTTTGGTACGGTGAGTTACTTTGCCGTTAATACCCTAACGACTGCGGTGTATGACACTTGGCTCGGTTATTCTAATTTGAATGCGGCAGCGAAAATATCCGCCATCATGTTGGTGATTGTATTATTACTGCTGAGCGCAGAGCGCTATAGCCGTCGTAAACAGAAATTATTTCAAAGCCAATTTAACAGCCATGAAGATTTTCGCTATCAGTTGCAAGGGTGGAAAAAATGGGCCGCTTTGTGTTGGTGTTGGGGGCTAGTTGCGCTCGCGTTTCTTCTGCCTTTATTGCAGTTGGTCTCATTCGCTTATCACTATTTTGCGAAAAGTTGGACTTCGGAGTTCCAAGACTTTGCGATCAATAGCTTAACGGTTTCGTTGACGACAGCGCTGGTGGCGGTGTTGATTGCTTTGGTCGTGAATTTTTGCCATCGGTTGAACGCCAATGGGGTGACTTTAGCCTTTATGCGCTTGTCTTCTATGGGTTATGCGGTTCCCGGAACCGTGCTAGCGATTGGTGTGATGGTTCCGGTGCTGTTTATGGATCATTGGGTCAATGATGTTGCTAAAGCGATGCAATGGGGGCGACCGGGTCTTATCTTTTCTGGTTCGATGTTTGCTATTATTTTTGCTTTAGTGGTGCGTTTTTCGGCCGTGGCGATTGGTAGCATAGAAAGTAGCCTCAATAAAGTCTCACCTTCTTTGGATATGGCGGCTCGAACTATGGGTTATCGATCGAACGCTATGCTGTGGCGAGTTCATCTGCCATTGATCCGCCGTGGTACGCTTATCGCTGGGTTGTTGGTGTTTATTGAGTCAATGAAAGAGCTGAATGCCGCTTTGTTATTGCGTCCGTTCAATTTCGAAACCTTGGCGACCTATGTTTATAACTACGCATCGGATGAACAATTAGAAGTGGCTGCTTTGCCTGCGATACTCTTGGTCGCGGTTGGTTTAATTCCGCTTATCGTCGTTAACCGTTCACTGGAGCAAAATCACTGATGAGTTGTGCGCTGTCTATCCATGATTTGACTTGCAAATATGAAAACCAAACGGTTTTACAATCACTGTCGCTGGAAGTCAAACAGGGAGAAATCGTCTGTTTATTAGGAGCAAGTGGTTGTGGGAAAACGACCTTATTGAAAGCTATTGCGGGTTTGCTGCCGCTTAGCTCTGGGGTGATGAGCCTTAATTGTGTGACGATTGACGATGGTCAACATTGGTTGCCACCGGAAGCGCGAAACATAGGGATGATTTTCCAAGATTATGCGCTGTTTCCTCACTTAACTGTTGCGGAAAATATCGCGTTTGGATTGCGTCAACTCTCTCAAACCGAGCGCAAAGCAAAAGTCGAAGAGATGTTGGCGTTAGTGCACTTAGCGGAGCTGGGAGATCGTTATCCTCATCAACTATCAGGTGGGCAGCAGCAGCGAGTGGCGATTGCTCGCTCCTTGGCGTATAAACCGGATCTACTACTGCTTGATGAGCCGTTTTCCAACATCGATACCCAAGTTCGCCATGAGTTGATCGGTGAAATTCGCAACATTTTTAAAAAGCAGGGTGTGACGGCTATTTTTGTGACCCATAGCCGCGAAGAAGCTTTTGCTTTTGCTGATAAAATGGCGGTAATGAACCACGGTGCCATTGAGCAATATGGCACCGCATCAGAGCTGTACTACCAACCGTCGAGTAAATTTGTGGCCGATTTCTTGGGTGGTGGAAGTTATTTAAGCGCCAAACGAATTTCAGAATGGCAATTTGAGACCGATTTAGGTGTGGTTGACGCCAAAGCTCAGCAACCCATTGAGCTTGAAGCCAAATGCGAATTACTACTGCGGCCACAACACATTCAAATTAGTGCGCAGCAAGAGAGCAAAGTCCGCGTGTTAGAGCAGCAATTTATGGGCGATCACTGCCGTTATGTGATTGATGCGTATGGCAGTAAGTTGCTGGCGAGTTCTTCACAGCCGTTGAGCGTTGGGCAAAATGTTGCAGTCAGCATTGATACGCAAGGTGTGTTGGCTTTTTAAAAAAAGCCCGGCATGACGCCGGGCAAGTGTTCTTCATCGATATACCTACAACCTCTTCATACTGTGCGGGTATAGCGACTCAAATTTGAGTCGAAGTGGGTAAAAGCTATAACGATAGAAAATCTTTCACCTGTTGAAGAACACGTTCTGCAGTGTCTTTATCCGCCATTTCAGCAAAAATGCGTAGCAATGGTTCAGTGCCAGAGAAACGAGCAATAACCCAGCCGCCGTTTTTAAAGTAGACTTTGGCTCCGTCTTCGTAACTGACTTTCTCAATCTCATACTCAAATTGAGGCAACTGTTTCTCAACGTAGATTTTGTTATACAACGACTCTTTTTGTGCGGCCTTAAATTTGCAGTCACCTTCTGCGGTGTAGGCGTAACCGTATTTCGCGTAAATTTCCCCCAGTAATTCGGAGAGTTTTTTACCTGTCACGCTGATCATTTCAACCAACAAACTCGATGCAAAAACCCCATCTTTACCTTTGATGTGTCCACGAATGGTTAAACCGCCGGAGCTTTCACCACCAATCAGTGAATCATCCGCTTCCATTTGTGAGCTGATGTGTTTAAAGCCAACGGGGACTTCAAAACTTTTCTCATCGTGGTCAGCGGCAATTTTATCCAGCAGGTGGGTGGTGGCGATATTACGCACCACGGATCCTTTCCAACCCTTATATTCAAGCAGGTAGTAGTAAAGCAGGATCAGTACTTCATTAGGATGGATGAAGTTGCCTTTCTCATCAATAATACCAAGTCGGTCTGCATCGCCGTCGGTACCTATCCCAATATCGTAACCTTCTGCGGCTACTAAATGTTTGAGACGATAAAGAGTCGCTGCATTAGGGGAAGGCATTAAACCGCCAAAATCGGGGTTTTTGCCATCATTGATCACATCCACATCGCAGCGGCCATTGATCAGAACCGTCTGCAATGCATTTTTCGCGACGCCAAACATAGGGTCAATCAACACACGCAGGTTGGCTTTTTTGATCGCTTCAATATCGATAAAGTTGATGATTGAATCGACAAACTCATTCATTGGATTGATGATGACAATCGATTTATCTTGCAGCGCTTGTTCAAATTCGACGTGTTTTACATCGGCAAGCGTCAGTGACGCGATTTGCTGTTCAATTTTTTGCGTGATCACCTCATCAGCGTCTCGTCCACCTTCAATGAACACTTTAATGCCGTTGTAGTCCGCAGGGTTGTGGGATGCCGTAATACACGCCGAATAGGCGCAATTCATTTCTTTGGCCTTGAACATCACAATAGGGGTAGGAACAAACTTATCGATAAAACTTACCACCACGCCATTCGCTGCTAAGACTTGCGCAAACCAACGTGCGGCTTTGTCAGAAAGAAAGCGGCGGTCGTAGCCGATAACGAACCCGTTGTTAGCCACATTTTCGTGGTTAATGATGTTGGCAAGTGATTGAGCCACTAGACAGACGTTGTCTTTGGTAAACTCTTCACCAATAAAGGCGCGCCAGCCACCTGTACCAAATTTGATCATAATAAAATCCTTGTGGGACGAATGTTGAGCCTCAGCTCCTTCGTGCTGAGGCTCAAATCGCGTTAACCGAGAATAACCACTACATCGTTGACAGTGCCTTGTGCCATGACAGGAATCACGCCTTCTACTGCTTCGCCATTCACTGTGATTGTTTTCACCCCTTTACTGACGGAGTTCGGGTTTTGCACTGTGATGTTGTAAGTCGCGCCGCGCCATTGGCGAGTGACTTCAAAACCAGGCCAATTGGTTGGAATGCATGGGTCGACGACGAGGCCATCAAAACCGACACGAACACCCAAAATGAAGTTGGTGACGGCAAAGTAGGCCCAACCAGACGTACCTGTTAACCATGGATGGTTTGCACGGCCGTGATCTTGGTGATCTCGTCCCATAATGAACTGCACGTATGAGTAAGGTTCGGCAACGCGCTTTTCAATGATGTCGTTTTGGTTATAAGGGTTTAATGCGTCGTAGAACTTCATGGCTCGATCACCACGGCCAAGCTTCGTTTCTGCAACCCATGCCCAAGGGTTTGGATGTGAGAAAATAGCGCCATTTTCTTTAACACCTTGATAAACACGAGTAACGAAACCGATGTCATCATTAGGGGTTGAGAAGGAAGGTGCGTTCAGATGTAGACCGTATTCGGAGAATAGATTCTCATCAACGGCATCCATCGCTTTTTCACCACGCTCTTGCGACACTGCGCCCGATAAGACGGCGAGTGTGTTTGATTCAAGATGAACTCGACCTTCAGTTTGCTGAGCGGTTCCTATCTTGTCGCCATTTTTCGTCAGGCCACGGATATACCAGCCGCCTTCTTCATCCCAAAGGTGAGTTTCACAAGCTTCACGTACGTTCGCCGCCATTTCGGTATATTTCGCAACATCCTCTGCATTGTCACGGTATTTTGCAAGGTCGATAAACTCTTGCAGCGCCCAAAAGTGGAGGAAAGAAACCATAGATGATTCGCCACCACCTAAGTTCAAGCAATCGTTCCAGTCAGCACGTAAACCTTTGCAGATACCTGTTTGCCCTACGTATTCTGCTGAGAAGTTAAGCGCCGCCTTCATGTGTTCGTAAACCGTTGCATTGCCACCATCGGCGTAAGGGATCACTTCATCAAAGAAGGATGTTTCACCCGTTTCCATCACGTATTTACAGATGGTTGGAACGAGCCAGAGATGATCGTCAGAACACGTATCTTCAATGCCGTGGATCTTATCTTCATCACTTGGTGTTGGTACAACGGTTGGTGATTTTGATGGTTTGACATCCGCTTTTTCCGGATCAAACCAGTCAGGATCAAATAGGTGTAGGCCATAGCCCGCTTTGACTTGACCACGAAGCAGATCAACCAAGCGTTTACGGGTCATCTTCGGGTTTGCGTGCGGTACTGAAATGGCATCTTGCGCCGTATCACGGTAACCAAGGCCAGTACGACCGCCCACTTCAATGAAAGAGGCAAAGCGAGACCACACCACACACGTTTCCGCTTGATAAAGCGTCCAAGTGTTGATCATGGTATCAAGGCCTTCATTCGGTGATTTTACTTGGAATTTCGCACAACGTTCATCCCAATGCGCTTTGATCCCAGCAAAAGCGGCATCGACATTAGCCAAGTCTTGGTACTTAGCACGCAAACGCGCGCCATTGCCTTTACCAATTCCCAAAATATAAGCAAAGCGAACTTCTTCACCCGGTTGGATCACAAATTGTTTGTGCAGCGAACCGCAATGGTTGTAGCAGGTTTGCGCGCTGTTCGAGCAGTGACCACGTTCTACTGCAATGGGATTGGCTTCGTCACGATACAAGCCGAGGAAGGTATCGCGTTGTCCATCATAAGAGTCTGGATCAAACGTCGAGGCTAAGTAGTAAAAGCCTTCGAAATCATTGGTGTTGTAGTAAAGATCGTACTCAATCACACCCGCGTGATAAGCGGTACCTGCAGAGTAAAGCGACATCTGATGGTTTTGGTTATCGGATTGAATGTGACTAAAAGAGAATTCAACAAACGAAAAAGCGCTGATAGTGCGAGTCTCAGTGGAATCGTTTTTAATGACGACATCCCAAATTTCAGCATCTTCGCCTTTCGGTACAAAGAGAGTTTTAGTGGCAGTAATGCCGCTGTATTCACATTTGAATTTGGAGTAAGAGAGGCCGTGGCGGACTTCATATTTCGCTTCTTCTAAGCTTTTTGCTACGGGTTGCCAAGAAATAGACCAATAGTCGCCAGTTGCATCGTCACGTAAGTAAACATAGTGCCCGGGGCGATCAAAAGAAGCGTTCGGGCGAAATTTGGTAACACGGTTATATTCTGGTGAATTGTAAAAAGAGTAACCGCCCGCGTTATGAGAGATCACGGTGCAGAATTTTTCTGTCCCTAAGTAGTTGGTCCAAGGCGCTGGAACGTCAGGGCGTGTGATGACATATTCACGATTGTCGTTATCGAAATAGCCGTATTTCATTGTCATTTCCTTTTAAACAAACTGCGTCTTTTGCAGCCAAAAATTATGCTAGTGAAAACTAAGGAGAGGTAATGCCGACTCCAAGTGTTGTGTTTATTTCCATGGTGCTCGGTAACGGATGCCTTGCTTGTCCAGCATAGGCAGATGTCCTTTGAGCCGTGACAGATAATCTTGCCAATCACGATGCACTTTATGAGTCCATCCTGCTTCGGCGAGTGCAGTTAAGCGTGGGTAAATCATGTATTCCATACGCTGTGGGTTATTGATTAATTCACACCATAAAGCGCACTGAATACCGAGAATTCGCTTACGGAGCGGATCGTTTTCGGGCACTTCGGCTAAAGGTTCATAGCGATAGGCTTTTTCTAATGGGGTAACACCAGCCCAGTCAACGCCCGGTTCTTCTGGCGCATAATCTTGAGCAATATCCAGATACGTGTACTGACCGGGTTGTAAAATTACATCAAACCCTTGTTTCGCGCAGTTCAATGCCGCCGCTTCAGAAAGCCAAGAGTAGATAACGGTATCTTTACTGACCTTATTGCCATGATGTGCTTCTTCCCAGCCGACCATGCGCTTGCCAAGCGTACGCAGTTTTTGTTCGGCATAACGTAATAAGTGTCCTTGCAACTCTTTGGCCTCGGTATAGCCATTGTCTGCCATCAGTTGTTGACATTTAGGGCTGTTAATCCAGACCCCATCGGGCACTTCGTCGGCACCAATATGGATAAAGGGGGATGGAAATAGCTCAGAGACTTCTTGCAAGACGATATCTAAGAACTCATACGTACCTTCAAGGGCGGGGGAGAGGACGTTATCGTTATAATATTGAATGCTGCGATAGTGTGATTGATCCTCTTTATCGGCCAGCAGATGAGGCAGAGATTTGATCGCGGCGCGGCAATGTCCGGGAACATCAATTTCAGGGATCACTGTGATACCACGCTCTTGAGCGTATGCGATAACCTCTTTGATCTCTTGTTGTGTATAGAAACCACCGTGGCGCTGCGTTAACAAGCTGTATTGAGGTTCGAGCACTTCATCAACCCCTCGCCATGCACCGATGTCGGTGAGTTGTGGCAGTGCTTTAATTTCGATACGCCATCCTTCGTCATCGGTCAAATGCCAATGGAACGTATTGAATTTGTAATGCGCTAATTGGTTAATAAGCCGCTTAACTGTCTCGATTCCATGAAAATGGCGCGCACAATCGAGCATCATGCCTCGGTACTTAAAGCGTGGCGCATCACTGATTTTGACGCAGGGGACTAACCACGATTGATCTTGAACTTGAATCAACTGCAACAGGGTCGCGCTAGCATACATAAAGCCTTGATGGCCACTCGCCTCTAAGCGAATGCCGGTACGATCGACGTTGAGTTGATACGCGCCCTCGTCAAAGGTCGGGTTAGTGCGGTAGATAATATCAGCGCTGCCAATGGGTTTGGGCTGAAAATCAAATATACGGTTGAGTTCCTGTTGTAACCAAGTCGCAGCTTGCTCAGCGCATGTGGATTGCAAGGTAATCTGGCTCGAAGTTGTTAAGGTGTAATGCCCTGTGCCGGATTCAATCTTGTTTGGTAATGGAATGAGACTGAGGCTCGCGGCTTCTGTTGTGGGTATTTCACTGCGCTCACGATAAGGCGAGGCGAGAGCAATCGGAGTTACGATCACATCATGACGTTCGAGCGGTTGCTCACCATTGCATTGAACAAAAGCGTGCTTTACGCCATCAGTGTAAAAATGGAAAGGGGCGGTTTTGATGCTAAATTCACAGTAAAAATGTGAGTTTGCAGCAAGCACGGTCATATCTGGCGTTAATGAGCAGAAACTGCCTATTTGCACTACGTTGCCATGGGTGATGCTGTCTGGCTGAATGAAGCGATCAATCACAAAATGTAACGACCAGTCTTTTAGGTCTTGATCGCTTAAGTTATGGAACGTTAAACCAAAACGGCAAAATTGCTTCTGTTCTGAGAGTACCGCAAAGTCAATTCGATAGCTCATAGTGATTCCTTAATACAAATTATGCTCGGCTTTGCCGGCAAACATAATCGCGCCTTCGATAGCGTCGAATTGAGGTTGAACAATCCACTGTTGTACCGGTGGAGAAAGCCAATACAAGATACGCTCTGCAATGCTACCCATGAGGCAGATCCGCTTGGCTCCTTTGTTATGAAGAGCGACAAGAAACATTTCGATGTCTGCCGCGGTTTGTTTGAGAAGCTCGATCGCCAGCGCATCACCTTGTTGCGCTAGAGAAAAAATAACGGGAGAGAACTGGCCATAGTCGCGTGGGAGTGCAGTTTTTGACCATTCGACAATCTGATCAACATCGTGGTTAAAATGTTGCATCACATGAGCGCTTAATAATGAAGGCTCGCCGATGCCATCCTCAATGAGCAGCACGCGCTGGATTAGGCGTAAACTCATGATGGCACCACTGCCTTGATCGGATATGGGAAACTCACGTCCACCGACCACATGCTGCTGCCCTGCGTGTAAAAATAGGCCACAAGAGCCCGTTCCCGCGATCATAATTGCGCCATCGTCGCCATTATGAGCACCAATACAGGCACCGTAAGCATCTGTGTTGAGCGTTAGTGAAGCAAAAGGATGTGTCTGAGACATAAACGCATGCCATGCGGATTTTTGTTCTGCACCAGCCAGAGCAAGACCCACGTGCATCTGAGCAAAATTCTCTTTCGTCAGCCCGCTTTGGTGCGCCGCTTGAGTAATTGCATCAATGATTGCCTGCATGGCAAGTTCCACACCCAATAAAATATTGGCGCTACCGCTTTTCGCTTCACCTAACAGCGCGCCTTGCTCGTTGCGGATGCGTGCGCGACATGATGTGCCGCCTCCATCAATACCGACATAATAAAAAGTCATGATTGCCTCTCTAAGTCTGGTGTTGAGAAGTGGCAAAACTGGGTTGTGATGGCCAGCAGATACCAAGCACCATGAGGAATCCATTGCTCAGCCCAACGCCAGTTTTGCAGCATGTCATCCTTCTGTTTCGCTGGGTTAAAAGCGATATCTTCTTCATCTTCAAAACCGCCTGTAATGCCATTACACACTCCCCCTTTGGCGTTAAAAAAGCCTAAATGGGGTAGGTAGTCTGGATTGTTGCGACCGTGCCCATCGAGCATGCACATATCGTATGGATTTAATCCGATAATCCAGTTCAATGCATTTTGTGCAAAGGTGGTTAAAGGGGCATGCAGATCCGCGTTGACGAACGCTTGGGCGCGATAAGCCATACACGCGAGCGATCCTAAACGCGCATTTTCGCCTTGCCACCAGTAGCCGGATTCATTGTCGTGAGCGACAAAAAATGCGCAGCGTTTGTCGCCATTCACTGGTTTTACATATTGGCGTGGGTAGCCAAATGGGTTACTGACTTGATGAGTGATGGTGAGCTCAAAGCGGCAAGCATTCTCAATCACTTGAACGACTGATTGTTTGCGGTGTTCTTCTGTTTCAATCTCGAGATATTCGCACAGTGCAATCACTGGTAGTCCAGCTTCGGCGGCGTGATAATAAGGACGAGAGGCATCACTATTGGCTGCCCAATAATGAGCGATGTTAGCGTCGCTGTGTTGATAAGCGCATAACCTTTGTGCCCAAAGACGACACTCAAGTAGATAATTTGCTTGATGAGTTGAGCGGTAGAGTTCGACCGATGCAAGCAGAGCGCAATAGGCATCAATGATGTTTTCTTGGCCATCGTCGAGATAGCGCGTGTTATTTTCTTTTAAATGCCAGTAACCATGCTCCGCCGCTGTTAAATAGTGTTCTGAGGTGAAATCACCGTGAACATCTAAACGTGCTGCCACCGCAAGAGCGGCAATCGCAATACCGCCCCCTTGACGAAATCCTGCTTGATAATCGTCAGACTTGTGGCCGGATTGAGTAGCATAGGCGCAGATCTCTCGCTGCTTAATGTCCTTGCTCCATTTGTCAAAGACCGTTGTATAAAAGAACCCCTCGGAGTTTTGCATGCGGATCAGAAAATCAGCACCAAATAACGCCTCTTCCTTAAGGCGAGTGCGAGAAAATGCAGCAAAACTCGAGTGGTGTTCTAGTTGTGCCAATCCCTTTAGCATATTCCAAACCACCATTGGGGTTTGTTGAGGGTTTAAATAGTTGGCGTAAGAAAGGTGACTCAGATACTTACTGACGTCACCGGAAGCGTCGTACCAGCCACCGTGTACATCGGCAGTGGTTGATGTACCAAGCAGTGGTACGAGCTTATCTTGCTGGTCGAAAATGCCACCACAACGTTGTGATTTGAAGTAGTGCAATACATCAGAAAACGTTTTTTTCATCAGTATCCCTTCACCAATTTCAAAAATAGGGGAGTGGGTATTTTCAAAACGCAGGTAATACTGTCCTGAAGTGGTGTATTGAGAAAAGTCGATCGTATAAAAGCTACCTAAATGCCAATGTGCGACTTTAGCTTGTGGTTCAACAACGAAAGTCGACACCGTTTGATGGCTGTTTGCACAAACAAGCAGGGCGATATCGGAAGAAACACGGAGCGTGTTACTCACTAGTATCGCCTGTTTTGGCCCTTGTGGCTCATAACCAATATGGTTAATCAGTAGCAGCATTAAACATCTCCAAGCCAGATCTTTGATTTCTCGTCAGCACTCAACCCGTCGGGGGCGTGTGCTGAGTTTGTTTTATATTTTTACCTAAGGTATTGAAACCGATGAGGTTATGTCAGCGGCTTCAATACATTAAGGTGTGCGTTAGTGATTATTCAAATAAGTAACAACGAACAAAGTGGTTATCAGACAACTGAGTCACCGCTGGAAGTTGTTCACGACATTTGTCACTCGCCTGCATGCATCGACCAGCAAAAGGGCAGCCTGTTGATACCGGGGTCCAAAGTGGAATTTCGCCTTTGTTCCCTTTGAGCTTCTCGTGTATCGATTTACTAGGATCGGGCACCGCGGAAACCAATAGTTGGGTATATGGGTGCTGAGGATCGTGAATGATCTCTTCGGTATCGCCCCATTCCACCATATGTCCGACGTACATGACGGCTAAGTCTTCGGCGATGTAGCGTGCGGTGGCGATGTCGTGCGTGATATAAAGCAGCGACATCTGCTTTTCAAACTTCATCTCTTCCATCAGGTTGAGAACACCCGCACGAATCGACACATCCAACATGGAGGTTGGTTCATCAGCCAGTACCACTTCGGCACCAACCGCGATATTACGCGCTAAGTTGACACGTTGGCGCTGTCCACCAGACAACTGGTGCGGATATTTCGCGGCTGTTTCTTTTGGGGGAATAAGGCCGACTTGTTCCAGTAAATCGTGAACGCGTTCTTCTAACTCTCTCTTATTACCTGACGTCACTTTTTTATGGATAAGCAGTGGACGAGCAATATGATGAAAAATGGTATGAGTTGGGTTGAGTGAGCCAAACGGATCTTGCCATACCATCTGGACGCCTTCGCGATAGTGCATCAGGTCACTGCGTGAAGTGATGTCTAAAATATCGCGCCCTTTGTATTCAATTACACCGGATGTTGGGGCGTACATTTTGGCAATCATTTTAGCGGTTGTTGATTTGCCAGAGCCTGATTCACCCACGACAGCCAAGCCGCGGCTTTTGAACATTTTGAACGATACGTCGTTGATCGCTCGCATCATAGGTTGTTTTAGGGTGTTACTGTTGATTGGAAAATCTTTAACTAGATTTTTCCCCTCAACCAGTAATTCACCGAAATTTTTGCTCATAATTGTCTCCAGAAATTTTTGTAATACAGCTTGTGCTCTACAGTTTCACTTGAGCAATTGGGTCACCGTAAAGGTGGCAACTGGAGAAGCGTCCAAGCTCTATTTGGCGCAAACTCGTTGGAATTTTGGTGCAAGCTTCATGTACGCGATCGCAACGAGCTTGGAAACGACAACCTTGAGGTATATCCAATAAGTTCAACGGGTTACCTGGTATTCCAGTTAACTTCGTTTTAGGGCCTGTCAGTGGAGGGAAAGAACTACCCAGCCCTTTGGTATAAGGGTGGAAAGGGCTTTCCAGAATCTGTTTAGAAGGAGCCACTTCAATTAATTCACCGGAATACATGATGCCAATTCGATCGGAGAACTCGACCATCAACGACAAATCATGGGTGATGAACAAGATAGAGAAGCCAAACTCTTCTTTCAGCGCATAGATTTTTTGCAATATTTCACGTTGGACAACCACATCAAGTGCCGTAGTGGGCTCATCCATAATGATCATTTTAGGATTGAGCGCGAGAGCAATTGCAATCACCAAGCGCTGACGCATACCCCCAGAGAATTGGTGTGGGTAATCGTTTAAGCGACTTGGGTGAATATCGACAATTTCTAACAAACCTTCAGCGCGGCGTTTAGCTTGTTCACGAGTCATGTTGGTATGGCGCATGATCACGTCACAAAATTGTTCTTCCATCGTCAATACTGGGTTCAAAGCGTTCATCGCACTTTGAAACACCATCGACATTTGGCTCCAGCGAAAGGATTGCATGCGTTCATCGCTGTATTTAATGATATTTTCACCATTAAAAATCACTTCTCCACCAGTGATAAACGCGGGCGGCTTATGCAGACGCATCAGTGAAAATGCGATGGTTGATTTACCACAGCCAGATTCACCAGCAAGGCCAAATACTTCGCCAGGTGCGATGTCAAAACTGACGTTGCTGCATGCTCGAACATCACCGGCGTCGGTAATGTAGTCAACGCATAGGTTACGGATTGAAATAAGTGGGTTTGTCATGATTATTTATCTCCGCTCCAAAGTGCATTTTGTGGTGGCAGGTCAGGCTGACGCTCTTTCTTATCTTGCTCTGCGAGTTTTTTCCAACGCTTCATTCCTTTGTGTGAACGCAGTTGTGGGTTGGCAATTTCATCGACCGCAAAGTTCAGTAAAGCCAGACCAGTAACGAGCAGAGTCAAAGCAATACAAGGCGCAAGCAGTTCCCACCAAGCGCCAATTAGCATAGAAGAGGACGTTTGAACGTTGTACAACATGATGCCCCAACTGATGGTGTTTGGATCGCCAAGACCAAGGAAGGAGATGGTCGCTTCCATCATGATGGCGTACATCACTGAACCGATGAAGCTAGCGCCAACGATGGAGATGAGGTTAGGTAGAATCTCAACGAAAATGATGCGCCATGATGATTCACCCAAGACTTCCGCCGCTCTGACAAATTCTTTTTCACGCAGTGCGAGGGTTTGTGAGCGTACGACCCTAGCGCCCCAAGCCCAGGAGGTGCAGCCAATGATGAGTGCAATGGTTAATGGGCCGGCCTCTCCAATAAATGCCGCGACCACGAATAAAAGAGGATATTGCGGTATCACCAGCATGATATTCATAGCGGCGGTTAGAATGTCATCGACCTTACCGCCAAAGTAACCGGCAGAAACACCAATCACAGTCGCAAGAAAACAGACGGTCATTCCTGCGCCAAAACCCACGGCGAGTGAGACTCGTGCGCCATACACCACTTGTGACCAAACATCGCGTCCCATACGAGAGGTGCCTAGCACATGGTCTTCACCTTTTGAGAGTAGTAAGGTGCGGCGGTCAGTCGCCAAGTTTTCAGCAATCCAGCCATTCGGATCTGCTTTAGCGGCTTTGACGACGAACGATGGGTACTCGTGTGGATTTCCGGTACGTTTATCTGGCGCATGTTTGGTGATCAGTGGCGCAGCAAGGGCGATGAATAAAAATAGGCCCAAAATAATGACACCGACCATGGCAACGGTATTGCCGCGAATGAGTTTAATGAGATCTTTCATGATTATTTACCTCCCTTGCGTAGGCGAGGGTCTAGTACGACATAAAGCATGTCCGCCAACAGGTTAAAGAACAGCATAAAGAGCGTCATAATCAGTAGCTGCCCTTGCAGAACTTGGTAATCACGAGCGTTGATCGCATTAAATAAAACGGTACCAAGGCCAGGATAGTTAAAGATAATTTCAATGATGAGCTGGCCACCGATAGCCATACCCAAAGACATCGATAGAGCGGTGACACTTGGCAATAAAGCATTACGAGCGGCGTACTGGAAAACCACACGGTTTTCGCTGAGCCCTTTCCCTTTCGCCATCGTGATGTAGTCTTCAGCGAGCAGGTTAATCATGTTGTTACGCATGTTGACGAGAAATCCACCGATTTGTACTAGAGACGCACAGACAAGAGGTAAGAAAGCGTGGTAAGCCACATCTTTAATGAATGTCCAACTTGTCCAATCTGGCATCGTACCAGCAGTGTAGGCATAACCCGTAGGGAACCATTGCAAGCCGATAGCAAAAGTAAACATAGCGATCATCGCAATAACCACTTGCGGAACGGCTTGTATAACCAACATCCCTGGGGTAATAAACGTATCGTAACGACTGCCTCGTTTCCATGCGGCAAAAATGCCCAGTAGAGAACCGATTGAGAACGAGATCACAACCGCAGTACCCGCTAGAAATAACGACCAACCAAATGCACTACCCAGTAATTCATTGACACTTAACGGATAGAACTTAATCGACGTGCCTAATTCCCAACTTAGAATGCTTTTTAAATAGGTCAAATACTGTACGGGTAACGGACCATCAACGAAACCGAGAAGCTGTTTCATCGCTTCGATTCGTTCTGGCGTTACTTGCGTTGTTGCGTTTGCGAACATCATGGTCACTGGGTCTCCAGGCATGGCTCGCGGAATAATGAAGTTCAATGTTGCTGCAACCAGCAACGCGATAAAATAAAATGACAAACGTCTTAAAAAATAACCCATAACTCACACCTTACTCACCCAGTTTTATCCTGTACCTGGTTTCAGGTCGCTCCTAGCGAAATTTAGAGCGAAAAATCCCCTAACGACGAGCGTTATACATTTGCTAGGTATTTAGGGGATTTTATTTAGCGGCGCACGAAGTACGCCGCAAGGAATGAACTTCTACTTACTTAACTGGTTTTAGGTCCAGTACGTGTAATAGACGCTCAGGGATACCAGCCCAAATGTTTGGACGACCCTTAGGATTTTCTTCGTTCCACCAGCCGCTAAAGCGTGCTGTGTTGTATTGGTACATGTAAGCACCTGACATTACAGGGATGGTCACTTGGTTTTCAGCAATGATTTTCTGAATTCCGTGAGCGATTTCTAGCTGCTCATTTTTATCCGCTGTTTTATAGAAGCTGTCTAGCAAAGTATCTAGCTTGTCGTTTTTGTAGAAGTGCATAGCAAAACGAGGCATACCTTCACCTTTCTGTAGTGCAGAGTTGTATGCACTGTTCCAGTATAGATGTGGATCCGCACCGTGGAAGTAGTTGGTGTAAGCGACGTCATAAGTACCTTCAAGCATTGCTTGGTTATAAACCGCAAACTCTGGAGTACGAGCACGTGCTTTGATGCCTACTTCGGCAAGCTGTTCAACGGCAAGTTGTACTGTGTTGTTGAAGTCAGTCCAGCCATTTGGTGATTGAACAAGTAGCTCAAAAGATTTACCTGATGGAGTATCAACAAAACCGTCTTTGTTCACGTCTTTGAAGCCCGCTTTAGCAAGCAGTTTTTTCGCGCCTTCAACGTTGTACGTGTTGTAGCCTTTGTACTTATTGTGGATGTTTTCATCAGACCAAGCTTGGAATGCATAACCTAAGCCTGAAGCGAAGTCATTAACGGTACCGCCGCCATAGAAAGCGATATCGATAATAGTTTGACGGTCAAGAGCCATAGAGAATGCGCGACGGAAATCAACGTTGCTTAGCGCTTCATTTTTTACTGCATCTGGGTTTTTGAAGTTAACCATAAATGCTTGTGTGCCTGATGGCGGATACCAGTAGTGGTGGCTAGGGCTTGCAGCGGCATAAGTACGGTCAATATCCGGAACGAATGAAGAGGTCCAATCGAGTTCAGAGTTAACAATTTTA
The DNA here is from genome assembly GCF_963875615.1 of Vibrio sp. V09_P4A23P171. Taxonomy (NCBI): domain Bacteria; kingdom Pseudomonadati; phylum Pseudomonadota; class Gammaproteobacteria; order Vibrionales; family Vibrionaceae; genus Vibrio; species Vibrio sp. V09_P4A23P171. The sequence goes on along the minus strand of NZ_CAWNMR010000070.1, from coordinate 107,390 downwards.
CCTAGCAATTGGTCATTGTTTGCAATTTGAGGTACACGCAAACAGTCAACCTCAAGGTTTGCAGCATCCCAGTAATTCGGGTTACGGCATTGGATGTATAGCTGTGGAGTGAAGGTGTCGATTTCAGTAAACGGACCAGTACCTACAGGGTTCTCGTTGGTGAAAGTCGCTGGATCTTTCACATCTTTCCATACATGCTCAGCAACGATAGGAACTAACGAGATTTCATAAGGTACGTTTGAGTTAGCTTCACTTAAACGGAAACGGATTTGGTAGTCGTTCAGTTTTTCTACGCTCGTTACCCACTTGTTGATACCGCGTTGGTCGAGTTCAGGTTTATTTTTCAATAAGCCATAAGAGAACACGACATCATCCGCTGTAAATGCTTGACCATCTGACCATTTAACACCTTTACGGATATCAAAAGTAACACTCATTAGGTCATCAGACATTTTAAAGCCTTCAGCCAAACGCATAACGGGTGTATTACCATGCATTTCGTTGAAGATGACCAGTGGTTCATAGATGAAATCAGTGGTCGTACGTAGGTTTGTTGCTAGATACGGGTTAAAGTTACGTACCATTGTAGGGTAGAAATCAGGTACGATCGTTAGCTCACTGCGTGCGGCTGCTGGAGCTGAAAGGCTCGCTGCGGCGGCGATTACTGCAGCGGCTAGCGCTGTTTTTTTAATATTGGCAAGCATAGCTGTTCCTTACTATTTGCTTTCATTTCACTAATGGATATGAATGTCATCAATTGATAAACACTCTCCAAGGCCTACCTCATTGCGTGTTAACAAACCGGAGGAGTTGGTCAACATGAGTGGCCTGTAGACCTTTGGCAGGAGTAAGAAGACACCTTGGAGAGAAAATTATCAATTTGAATTCCCGTTAAAAACGTCAATTTGTAGAAAGTGACCGTTATAAACGTCAATTTACCATCTTTGGTTTGATTTTTACTCTCATTTAGGTCAGTGATCTGCCTCTCATACTCAATTCGATTAACTTATAGTTGTAAGCGCTCGCTATCTTTTTATCCCTTTATTTTTAATGTTTTTTTGTTTTTTTTGTATCATGAGATCTTGCTCACTTATAGTTTTATCGTTAATTTTTTTACTTAAATTAATTCTGCCGAATTGTTGTGATTCGGTTCGCAATCTGGATCTTTATTCATCTTCAATTGAAAATCTGCTGGTGAAATTGCCTAGAAATCAGTTTTTACTTCCAATTTTTATCATCATTTCCCCTCTTTTTTTCTATTGAGAAGTAAGGTTTATAATACCCAATAAATAAGGCGCAGCAGAGTAATGGATGCTTGAGGTTAACATTGATTAAATTTAACTAGTCATAACTCTGGATGCATCAATGGGGTGGTTGTTCCGTTGATGGTCATGGAAATATAGTGATAAAAAAGCCTGCAGAGTGCAGGCTTAATGGTGTTGATGTACTTAGAGTGATGAGGTCAGTAGCTTTTGCAATTTATCGCGCTGCGCTTCGATGTGAGAGCGTTCAGGGCCGTGCTCCTGACAATGATCAAGAATGTAATCTAACGAATTAAGAACGGTACGCCAGCGAGGTGTTTTAGGCAGTGTCTCGATACGTAAGTACTTGTCTAGTGTCCGAGTCTGTAATGTGCTTCTATCGAGATACACTCGCCATAGCCCACTCTGCTCTGCAAAGGTAAACTTGCTTTGGTTACTGACCCGTTCCCAGTAATCTAAAGCACTGGTCATTGCTTCAACCAGTACTTCGCGCATTAAATCTTGCTTAGATTGACTCTCTCCCGATACTTTGTCGGCGATACGTGTGAACTCGCCACCGAGTTCTTTGAGCTGCTGCAGTTTTTCTTTATCGCCTTCAAATGCGTAACTGGATAGCGCTTCAATAGCGGTTTCAAGGTTATTGATGCGCGCTGCATTGATGTTTCCACCCACGTTAAAGATGTACATAGCCTGCAACCCAGAGCCATCCGGTAGGCGTAACACATCAGCAGACATATGTTGACGTGTATCTTCGACATAGATATCGATATTACCGCAGTAATGCTCTTGCTCGACGACTAAGTATTTGGGGGCGATGAGTTCTTCCGCATTTGAGCGCTTTAGTTGTTCTTGGCTGCGCCTAAATAACCGAGCAGCCGCTTCGTTCGCAAAGCGGATTTTATGATCGTCTCGAATGCAAATAATGGCCTCAGGAGCGGATTCAAGCTGCTCTAGTAGACGGCCTTGGGTTTCCAATAAACTGGCCTCTACCATTGCTCTATGCTTCAGCTCTTGTTGCAGTTGGTTGTTCTCAATACGTCTTTGTTCAGCTTTGCTGGCCGTTAAATGCGCCGTAATACGTGCAGCGAGCTCTTGCTTATTAAAAGGTTTCGATAAGTAATCGTTCGCTCCCGCTGCAAAACCACGAACTCTATCGTCAGTTTGATTTAATGCCGTCAACATAATGATAGGTAGCTCGGCATGATCGTATGTTTCTCTTAACTTTTCACAGACTTGGTAGCCGCTTAATCCTGGCATCATAATGTCGAGCAGTAGAAGTTCCGGTTTTTCTTTTTCGACCGCGCTAATGACTTCATTGCCATCTTTAGCGGTGCGGACTTGATAGCCTTCTAAACGTAGGAAGCTGTCTAGGACACGCAGATTGACGGGTTCATCATCTGCTATCAGTAGCACTGGGCCTTCTTTATTTTCAGGTAGTGAATGCATTTCAGGCAGTTCAATGTCTGAAATGGTCGGAGATTGGAAATGGCCAGCTTCCATATAGCTTGTCGACTCAATTTCCGCTTTTGATGCTAATGGTAAGGTAAAGCTGAATGTCGTACCGACCATAGGTTGGCTACTGACATAAAGCGTTCCTTGCATTAATTCGATCAATTGACGGCTGATCGAAAGGCCCAAGCCTGCGCCTTGTCGATAACGACTAGCATCTTGCCCTGCTTGAATCAGTGGTTCGAAGATGTGTTCAAGTTGTTCAGCAGGAATGCCTTGTCCCGTATCGACAACTTGGACACGAATCTTGTCATCAACCACATTGGCTGAAATGACAATTTTCCCTTCAGTCGTATATTTAATGGCGTTTCCTACAAGGTTATAAAGCACTTGCTCTAATCGTTGTGGATCGGCAGAGACCCAAATGCATTCATCAGGGATTTGGTTTATTACGCGAATGGGCTTTTTGTTGAGTAGATGGTTAGACAGCTCTAACACTAAGCGTGTTGCGCCGGATAGATCAACAGCACACTGTTTGATATCCAAGCTGCCATAGCGCATTTTATGGTAATCGAGTAAGTCATCGACCAAGTTTGTCAGCCGTTGTCCACTGCTGATGATTATGCCCAATTGATAACGATGATCGGCGGTGATAGTTCCACTTGACCCAGAGATCAGTGCTTCTGCAATACCGACCATACCGTGTAGAGGTGTTCTTAATTCATGTGACGTTGTGGCTAGGAATTCATCTTTTAGTTTGTTAGCGAGATGCAACTCATCGTTCTGTTTGCGGATTAATTGAATGTTGCTTTCGAGCTCTTTATTTTGCGCTTTAATCAGCTGCATTTTTTCTCGGATTGAACGCTGCATACGTTCAAAACTCACTGCGAGTCGACCAATCTCATCTTTACGATCGGTATTGATAACATTTTCATCTAAATCCCCAGCTGAGACTTTTTCTGCCGCCCAAGTGAGCTTCAGTAGGGGAGAGGTAATAAAATTAGAGAGATAATGTGAAGCGATGACGACTAAAATAATCGCGGTTAGCATGGCGAAAATAAATAATTTCTCAAGTTGATGAACTCGCGCATAAGCCTCTTTTTCTGGTATCTCTACGACCAAGGCCCAATTGATGTTTTTGTTTGCAACAGGTGCATAGGCGGCAATGGTTTTCTCATTCAATGTATTAGTATAAGTACCAACGGCACTCAATCCAGAAAGCGCAAGATTGATCACTTTTTGACTAGTCTCGATTTCTTGCTGCGTGTAAGAGAGTATTCGAGAATGATGATCTTGCCCGACGAGTAAAGTCCTTATTTGCGATGTCGCATTGGTGTCAGCAACGAGCTTTGTGATGCCATTATTTGGTAGGCGGAACATGGCGTAGCTATGCAGGTAGCCCTGTTGAATAATGGGCGCGCCAAGCCAAGCAACTGATTGCCCTTCTTGTTGTGAAAAATCAGAAATAATGACTGGTGTATATTCTTCATTGATTTTTCGTTGTTCGCCAACTTGCTGCTCTAACTGGCGGAATGTTTTACCCAGATTGCTATCTTTGTATTTTCCGGTCAGTAAATTCGTCCCATAGTTGTCGTGCTTATAAACGGAATAAACGACATCACCATCGAGATCCACCAGTAAAATATCGTCAAAATCAGAACGTTTAAGCAGTTCTAAATACGCCCAATGATAGCGTTTGTGCAGTAAGCGATACCGTTCACTGCCTACATAGCTGCTCGATTGTGGCAATATTGACGTTTTTATCTGATCACCAGAGCCAGGAATATAACGCTGCTGGGCATGCTCACGAGCTTGATCAATATCCAGACCAAGTCTTTGGAACGCATTGACTAAGCCGTAAAAGCGCCCTCCACTAGCATAAGCTAACTCTGAACGGACAAACCCCATCACTTCTGATTCTTTGGCCGTGAGGTAATCGAGAACTTGCTGTTGCTTAGTGTCTCTGACTGACAATAAGTGAGACGTGCTTTGTTCTTGAAGATCTTTAGTGTGTGATTGCAGAAAAAAAATGGCAGTCACAGTTAAAGGCGTGATGCTCAAAACGAGAAAAGCCAGCATAAGAGTATTTTGCAGGCGCTTAAATTTTTGCTTACGAGAGAACCTAAACATAGAAAAAGGCATTACTTTCCGTGAGGCTTTAACGGCATGAGGTAGTCGTTAAAGTGAATGAAAAAAACAAAGAAAACCTAAAGTGACGAAATTAACGAGTTTTTTTACTTTGACAAGTAAGTCCTGTGGAAAGCGTGGTCACTAACGCAAAATTCGTAAAAATCATCCAGTTTAGTGACCAATTGAGAGTGGATTACACTTATTGTTGCGACTTTTGTAATGTTTTTTTTGCGTGGTAAATGATGAATTTGTTAGTCTTATTTAACACTTCGCAATGACCATAAGCCTGTTCAATCAGCGGGGTATATTTAAGAAAGCTGTTGGCCACAATAAAAAGTTCGCCTTTTACTGTTTGATGGCTTGGTGCGTTAGCCAGTAAGGCTTCTGTCGCACTATAGCTGGTCTCTAATCCAGAGTGGAAAGGGGGGTTTGAGACGATAAATTGATAATCTTTAGCGGTATCTGAGTAGACATCAGAGGCAAATACATTCCCTGATATGTTATTTGCTATCAAGGTTGCTTTGGTTGATTCAATCGCAAGCGCGCTGATATCGCACAGTTCAATCTCGATATCTGGGTTTAATGTGGCCATTACTGTACCCAGTACACCAGCACCACAACCAAAGTCGAGAACTTTACCTCTTAGTTTAGGCAGTGTATCGAGTAACAGTTGGCTGCCGAGGTCAAATTCGCCATGACTAAATACGCCAGGTAAACTTTTTACAATCAGTGCGTGTTGCTGATACTGCACCTGATAAGTTTTGAACCAGTCTGCAATTTGGAAGCTTGGTGGCTGCTGAGTGCATTGCCCCCAATAGAAGGAACAGCGTCGAGCTGAATCATACTTTTTAACCACCCCATAAGCTGCAAACATTTTTTCAATGCTTTTTATGCCCGAGCGGTTTTCACCCACGACCACAATCTCAGTCTCTTTGCCCAGTTTGGCCAACAGCATCGCAAGTAGATATTCAGCTTCCTGCTTCGCTTTGGGCCAGTAAAGCAGAATCATGTCAGCATCGGTTTTTTGCTCAAATTGAGCGCCAAAATGACATGTAATTTGCGGATAGGATTCGAGTTGGCGGTAGTAACCATAATGAGTGGTGAACACCGAAACAGAGCGACAATGATTAGCTAACTCTACAGGAAATAAATCCTCCGCTTCTCCAGCCACTAAAAGATGTTTTCCTTCGAAATAAGCAAGCTGACGCTGGGCAATTTGACTTGGTGCGGTGTAACTGGACATAGTAGGCTCTGCGCTAAAAAAGAGGGGCAGATTCTCGCACAGTCTGCCCCTTGCTTCTAGCTTGATCGTCAGTAAGTCAAAAGTTAGCTATTATCTTGTTGATTGAGAAAACCTTTAAACTCTTCCTCATAAATATTAAACAGCACCATAGTGATGGCAAAAATGAGTGGGCCGTAAATTAACCCAATCAGGCCAAACAGCTGAATACCACCGAGCAGAGAAAAGAAGATCATTAAGGTGTTCATGCCCGCGCTCCCTTGCATTAAAAAGGGCCGCAATAAATTATCAATTGAGCCAACAATGATAACGCTCCAGAGGGCCAAGAATATGCCCCATGTGCTATCTCCGGTTAGAAAGAGATAAATAGTGGCTGGAATCCATATCAGAGCAGTACCGACAACCGGAATAAACGAAGCAAACCCCATCATGGTGCCCCAAAATAACCCAGGGAAACCGGCGAGCCACATACCAAACCCACCCGCAAAGCCTTGCGCTATTGCGGTTAAAAATGACCCCATGACAGCCGATTTGGAGACTTGCTCAATTTCGCAGAGCAACCTGTCTTCTTGACTACGCGACAACGGCAAGATGTGCCTAAGAGCGCTGATGAGCTTATCGTGATCACGGAGTAGGAAAAACAACACGAACAGCATTAAGAAGAAATCCATCAAAAAACTGGTCGCATCACCCAGCACTTTTGCGCTAATACTGACCAAGTTGGTGCCAAATGAACTGGCAAATTGCCCCACTTTTTGTGCGATTTGTTGTGGCTGAATTTCATCAAAGGGCAAATATTGATTCGCAATGGCGAGTCCTTTGACAATCCAAGGATGAGCAAAGGCGGTTTGAATGCCACCATGGGTGACCCATTGGTACATGTTCTGAGAAAATACCGACCCTTGCTGCACAATAGCAGCAAAGACAAACAGCAGTGGAATCACAATAATAAACGTCAAAATAATACACGAGAGAAACGAGGCGGTATTTTTGTATTTGGGGATTTTTCGTTCGAGCCACTCATGAATGGGAAACATCAATAACGAGATGATGAAAGCCATCACAATCGAGTTGATATAAGGTGCAATCAACAGATAACAAGCAATAGCCGCAGCGACAAGTGCCGCAATGAGCACCCAGTGGCTAGAGGTGATTTTCACTTTTTCTGACACGTTGTTAATCCAACCTTGTAAAGTAATAGGGTTATAATGACTGCAAATCAGCGTGTTATCAATGAGGAACTGATGAGATGGGATGTTGTGATAATGAAAAAGGGTGTCAAAACCAGCATAAAAAAAAGTTGAAGCTACCGTGGTTTGCCATCAGCATGATGGCGTTGGTCGTTTTAGTGATTTATTACTGGCAATGATAGCTTGCTTATTGAGTCTGAAATGAATAAAGGGCTGATCTACAGCCCTTTATAATTATGATGAGTCTGCCTAATGGTGCTTATTCCGCTTGAGCTGCCATCATCGCAAAGCAGCGATCGGCCGCTTCTAATGTCGCTTCAATTTCTTTGGAGCCGTGCGCCAAAGAAGTAAAACTTGCTTCAAAAGCTGAAGGCGCTAAATAGACACCATGATCGAGCATCAAATGGAAGAAGCGCTTGAAACGTTCAACATCACATTTTGCGACTTCTTCATAACAGGTGACGCGTTCTTGATCGGTAAAAAAGAAGCCGAACATGCCACCAACTTGGCTGACCAGCAAAGGAATACCGTGTTTGTCTGCGAGTTCTTTGAATCCATCAGCCAATTGCTTTGTTTTGGCCGCGAGACGTTTTTCATTGCCTTCTTCTTTTAGAAGCGTCAAGCAGGCATAACCCGCAGCCATAGCCACAGGGTTACCTGATAGCGTACCAGCTTGGTACACCGGGCCCGTTGGAGCGATGTATTGCATCACATCACGGCGTCCACCAAAAGCGCCAACAGGCATACCACCGCCAATCACTTTCCCTAGCGTTGTTAAGTCTGGTTTGATGTTGTAGTAAGCCTGTGCACCACCTAGTGCAACACGAAAACCTGTCATTACTTCATCAAAGATCAGCAGAGCGCCTTCTTGGTCACAAATCTCACGTAAGCCTTCATGGAACCCTTCTACTGGTGGAATGCAGTTCATGTTGCCCGCGACCGGTTCGACGATAATGCAGGCTATTTGGTCTTTATTGGCCGCGAACAATTCACGTACAGATTCTAAATCATTAAAAGTGGCGGTCAGTGTATGTTTAGCAAAATCAGCAGGCACACCAGGAGAGCTTGGTTGGCCTAATGTTAAGGCGCCAGAGCCTGCTTTTACTAGCAAACTGTCCGCATGACCGTGATAGCAGCCTTCAAATTTTAAAATTTTATCGCGCCCAGTGAATCCACGAGCTAAACGAATGGCGCTCATCGTCGCTTCGGTACCGGAACTGACCATACGCAACTGTTCCATTGATGGAACCAGCTCAGAAACTAATTCTGCCATATCGATTTCCATCTCGGTCGGCGCACCAAAACTGAGACCGCGCTGCGCTGCGCCTATCACGGCTTCACGAATGACCGCATGGTTGTGGCCTAGTATCATTGGCCCCCAAGAGCCGACATAATCAATATAAGCTTTGCCATCAGCATCAAAAATCAACGGGCCGTCTGCGCGGTCGATAAAAATCGGCGAGCCACCAACTCCGTTAAAAGCACGTACAGGAGAGTTAACTCCACCGGGGATTGCACGTTGTGCCTTTTGATAAAGCTCTGCTGATTTGGTCATGGATTTATCCTCTTCTGCTTGTTCGGACCAGTTGGTGTCGCATTGTATACCCAAACTCACCAAAGACACTTTTTTTCACTCATTTTCTGAGCCCATTCACAGCCAAATAAGCGCCGTATAGTGTACAACTCACGCGACAGTGAGTGTTTTTTCAGTGCATAATGCCTCGATAGTTGGAGTTTTAGCTTAAGTGACGGTGAATACTTGAACGAATAGGTCAGGTATTAGATAATCATTGCATTATTAAAAAAGAATCACCTTTACAGGCATAAGTTAAGCATAATAAGTCTGACAGGTATTAACACGAGTGAGAGAGGCCATCGTGAGTGAAGTAAATGTACCATTGTCATTTTCTGATACTGCAGCACAACGCGTAAAAATGTTGATTGCTGAAGAAGAGAATCCAGCGCTAAAACTGCGCGTTTATATTACTGGTGGTGGTTGTAGCGGTTTTCAATATGGGTTTACCTTTGATGAAAATGTAAACGATGGCGATACCACAATAGTTAATAGTGGCGTGACATTAGTGGTTGACCCGATGAGCTTACAATATTTGATAGGTGGCATTGTCGATTACACAGAAGGCCTAGAAGGCTCTCGTTTTTTTGTCAATAATCCTAATGCAACAACAACATGCGGTTGTGGTGCATCATTTAGTGTTTAACTAAATAAAGGTTCGATGCACAATTAATCTACTGTAGCTAATTAAGCTTAATAGCCCTACGTATTTGGATGTTATGTAGGGCTTTGCCTTAACCTTAAGAAGGCAAGAACATAATAAAGGATTATTTATGCCTGATACCAAAATCAGCCGTTCATCTATTGGCCGCTTTTTTTCGCAACGACCTTGGCTACTCTCGACGATTTTTATTCTACTTCTCTGTTTTTGGTTAGGTTTTGGGGCATTGAAAGCGGAAGAGCCTCGGCAAACTGCCAATGACACCATTCCTCTTGCGAAAGTTATTTACCAATCTTTTGAGGCTGAATCGACCGATAAGCATATCGATCTTTACGGTCGGACAGCACCTAATCGTCAAGCTAAAATTGGTGCTGAAATCGCAGGGAAAATTACTCAGATATCGATAGCAAAAGGGCAGCCTGTCAATAAAGGACAACAGATCGTCTTAATTGATCAAGCTGATCTAGCGGCTCAATTAGAGAGTGCGCAAGCCTTGTTCAAACTCAAACAAAAAGAATTCAGTGCCGCTGAGTCGTTAAAGAATCGAGGCTTACAAGGCGAAGTGGCCTTTGCTTCGGCGCAAGCCGCTTTGGCGGAAGCCAGCGCTGTGCAAAGTCGTGCTCAATTGGCTTTGCGTAATACGTCAGTTGTGGCTCCCTTCGATGGCATTGTTGAAGACATCTTGATAGAAAAAGGCGATTTTGTCGGAGTAGGTGACCCGATGGTCACCTTTATTGATCTCAGTAAATTAGTGATAGAAGCGGATGTCAGCGAACGACACATCCAAAAAATCAAACAAGACCAAATTGCTCGTGTACGTTTTATCGATGGTTCTACTGTTGATGGCAAGGTTCGTTATATTTCTCGCGTCTCATCGCCTACCACCAACACGTTTGCTATCGAAGTGGAATTAGACAATCCCAACCAAACGATCCCCGCGGGTGTGAGCGCTGAAGTGGAGATGAGTTTGGAAACACAACTGGCGGTGAAAATCACGCCTGCCATGCTTGCGCTTGATGATCAAGGAAATTTAGGTGTTAAAACTCTGCAGCAAGATCGTGTTCGCTTCATCCCCATTCAATTGGTAAAAGCGGAGCAAGATGGTGTGTGGCTAACTGGGCTAGGGGAGACGGTGGATATTATCACCGTTGGGCAAGGTTTTGTTCGAGATGGTGATCAAGTGATTGCGGTCAAGAAACCTAACCACTCAGCGCAGTAGGGGGCGCCATGTTTTCTATTATTGATGCGGCGCTATCTCGCTCGCGCACTATGTTATCGCTGCTGATTTTTATCTTGATCGCTGGCGTAGCGACCTATTTTTCGATCCCTAAAGAATCGAGCCCTGACATTACTATTCCTATTATTTATGTCTCCGTAAGTCATCAAGGCATATCACCGAGTGATGCTGAGCGCCTTATCGTGCGGCCCCTAGAGCAAGAAATGCGCTCTATTGAAGGCGTAAAAGAGATGACGTCGAATGCTTCCGAAGGGCATGCTTCTGTAGTTTTGGAATTTAACGTTGGCGTTAACCTTGATAAAGCGATGGCGGATGTGAGAGATGCGGTCAATTTGGCCGAGCCGAAGCTACCCGCAGACAGCGATGAGCCGACCGTGAACGAAGTAACATTGGCATCAGAGCAACCGGTATTATCAGTGGTGCTTTATGGCACTTTACCAGAGCGAGCTATCGTACAAATTGCAAGGCAGTTGAGAGACAAATTAGAAAGCTACCGACAAGTATTAGAAGTTGATATCGCTGGCGATCGCGAAGATATTGTTGAGATCATTGTCGATCCCCTATTGATGGAAAGTTACGGACTTGATCAAGGCGATATCTATAACTTAATCGCACTGAATAATAAAGTCGTTGCGGCGGGTTTCGTCGATACGGGCTACGGACGTTTTTCCGTAAAGGTTCCTTCAGTTTTTGAATCCTTGAAAGATGTGTTAGAGCTTCCGGTGAAGGTTGATGGTAAGCAAGTAATCACCTTTGGCGATATCGCGACTGTCAGACGAGCATTTCGGGACCCCGAAAGCTTTGCTCGTTTAGATGGTAAATCGGCGGTGGTGTTGGACGTTAAAAAGCGTGCTGGTGAAAATATTATCGAAACTGTTGAGCTGGTAAAAACGGTAATGGGAGAGGCGCAAAAACGGGAAGATTGGCCAAGTAATTTGTTGGTGAAATACACGTGGGATGAGTCGAAAGACGTTGAAATCATGCTCAACGATCTACAAAACAATATTCTGTCGGCCATTATTTTAGTCGTGATCGTGATTATCGCTATTTTGGGAATGAGGACGGCGCTGCTGGTTGGTATCTCAATACCAGGCTCATTTTTGACCGGATTACTAGTCTTGTCGGTGTTTGGACTAACCGTCAATATTGTCGTGTTATTTGCATTAATTATGGCGGTTGGCATGCTGGTTGATGGAGCCATAGTGGTAACTGAGTTTGCTGATCGGCGTATGCAAGAAGGTGTGCCGCGTAAAGAAGCGTATCGAGATGCCGCAAAACGGATGGCATGGCCGATTACCGCATCAACCGCTACTACTTTAGCCGCTTTTGCCCCTCTGCTTTTTTGGCCGGATATCACGGGCGAGTTTATGAAATACTTGCCTCTCACGCTTATCGCTACACTGGCTGCTTCACTGATTATGGCACTGCTTTTTGTACCTGTGCTGGGAGGCTTAATTGGCCGACCGCAACATGCTTCGGCTGCCAGTCAATCACGGATGATTGCTTTACATGAAGGTGATTTTGCCCAAGCGACGGGCATCACCAAGCTCTATTATCACACGCTGGCTATCGCGATTCGTCACCCACTTAAAATACTGTTCAGTGCGATAGTGCTCGCGATTGTGATTGGTTTTGCTTATGCCAAAGCAGGGCTCGGTGCCGAATTCTTCCCAGAGGTGGATCCGCCTTATTTCACCGTTAAAGTTCGTTCTTATGGCGATCTTTCCATCCAAGAAAAAGACACCTTAATGCAAGAAATTGAGCAGGTGATGCTTGGCCATGAGGAATTTGAGAGCGTCTATACTCGAACGGGGGGAGAGGATGAAATTGGCCAGATTCAAATTACCCCTGTTGATTGGCAATATCGCCGCACCGTCAAAGCGATTATTGAAGAGCTTAAAAGCACCACGGATCAGTTTTCAGGGGTGGAAATCGAGTATAAATTTCCAGATGCAGGGCCACCGGTTGAGCATGATCTGGTGATTGAAATGTCGGCGCGTACTCCTGAAAATCTTAATGAGGCCGCTAAAATGGTCAGAAAGTGGGCTGATAACAATCCCGCGTTGACTAATATCAGTGACACCTCAAATAAAGAAGGGATTGACTGGCGAATTGATATTCGACGTGATGATGCTTCTCGATTTTCAGCCGATGCGACATTGGTAGGTAACACAGTGCAATTTGTGACTAATGGACTAAAAATTGGTGACTACTTGCCTGATGATGCAAACGAAGAGGTCGATATTTTGGTGCGTTATCCAGAGGATAAGCGGGATATTGGTCGATTTGATCAGTTACGGGTCAACACACCCGCAGGTCTGGTGCCGATAACCAATTTTGCGCAGATAAAACCGGATCACAAACAAGATACGATCAAACGGATTGATGGCCGACGGGTTATCGATATTATGGCGGATCTAAAGGAAGGGTATAATCTGGCCCTTGAATTGCCGAAAGTTACTCAAGCATTGTCGGAACTGAATTTACCTAATGGGGTGGAGTTTAAATTACGAGGGCAAAATGAAGAGCAGGAACATTCCTCAGAATTTCTAAAAAATGCATTTTTGATTGCGCTGGTGGTGATGGGGTTAATTCTGGTTACGCAATTTAATAGTTTTTACCAAGCATTCCTCATTTTAAGTGCAGTACTGTTTTCAACGGTCGGAGTATTTGCGGGCCTGCTGATTTTCCAAAAACCTTTCGGCATTATTATGTCAGGTATTGGGGTCATCGCCTTGGCAGGCATCGTGGTGAATAACAATATCGTATTGATAGATACTTATAACCAACTGATACGCAGAGGCTTGTCAAAACAAGAGGCCATCTTACGCACTGGTGTTCAGCGTTTAAGGCCCGTTTTATTGACCACAGTGACGACTATTTTAGGGTTATTGCCAATGGTACTGGAGATGAACATCGATTTGATTAATCAGAAAATTGAGTTTGGCGCTCCCAGCACGCAATGGTGGTCACAACTCGCCACGGCCGTTGCGGGAGGCCTTGCTTTTGCCACTGTCTTAACGTTAGTACTGACGCCTTGCTTGTTGATGTTGGGGCGTAAGGAACCACCACCTACTCTCGAAGAGTAATCTACTCAATCTTACACAATGAGGCCCACATTATTGGTGGGCCTTTTCTTATTATTTATTGGCATAGAGTAATTGGCTATAGCGTTCTAGCTTCCCAAGCCTAATTTGAGCATTGGCGATAAAGGTGGTTTTTGCTTGGCCCGTTAGGGATTTAGATTGCGGTAAAGAGACCGTTCTTGGGTTTTTGTGTACACCGTTGACCAAAAATTCATAGTGGAGATGAGGGCCGGTGACTCTTCCTGTCCCTCCTAAAGTACCAATCGTTTGTCCTTGCTTGACTCGTTGACCAGTTTTGACCATACGTCGTTGTAAGTGTAGGTATTTGGTAATGTAGGTGTTGCTGTGACGAATAAACACATAATTACCATTAAATTGGTTGTAACTTGATTTCTCAACCACACCATCGCCGGCGGCCCAAATTGGGGTACCAACTGGCGCGGCATAATCGGTTCCTCTGTGTGCGGTGACTTTTCCTGTGACGGGGTGGCGACGCACAGGATTGAAATTCGATGTCACGCGACGAAAATCGATCGGCGAGCGTAAAAAGGCCTTTTTCATGGCCCGGCCATTTTCGTCATAGTAATTGCCTGTTGCATCGTCCAATATTGCTGTAAACGTCGTACCTTGGTTGGTAAAGGCTGCGGCAATGATATTTCCGCGGCCAATTACCTCACCTTCCACCACCTTTTCTTGGAATAGCAGCTTAAATTGGTCACCTTCACGAATATCTAACGCAAAATCCACATCCCAACCAAATATACCCGCTAACTCCATGATTTGGTTTGCCGTTAAACCCGCGCTTATCCCCGCATTCCAAAAATTTGAAGTAATGATCGCTTCGGCATAGTTGTACTGGAACATCAGCTCTTTTTTATCAAACTCAGAAGTAAAGCCATCGCCCGATTTAGTGATACGAAAGGTTTCAAAGGCGCTAATAATGCGATTGAGTTGAACAAGTTCATTATTTTCATCAAAGCCAAATTGCAGCTCATCTCCTGGCTTAAGTCGCGAAAGCTGGCTGTCAATATCACGATTTGTTGCCGTGAGTTGATAGAGTAAGCGAGCCGAAAGCCCAATTCGCTGAAATAATACGGCGGCACTTTCCCCCGATTTAACTTGATAAGTTTCCCAACGCAGCATGGTGGAAGGCGAGATAGATATTCCCGGAGAGAGTGCTTCTGCGTTAATGGTTAATGGATAATGGCGACCAATTTCTAGACGGTTTGGATCCTGAGCGAGATCTTCAGGGTTTGGCAGAAATAGCAGCGCGAAAACCATGAGTGCGCTTAAAAAGGCGATGAGGATTCGATGCACCCAAGGGAGACGAGCGAAAATTGAAAGCATATTTAGGTTCGTTTAGTAAATTATAAAGAAATTAGCTGGTTCGTTAGTCTAACTGGTTTCAAAAAGCATCGCTATTCAAGTAAGATGTTCAACTATTAAATTTTGCCAAATCTGTAGGAGTGAACAAGAATGGCGAGTATTGAAGCGGCTTTAGCTGAAATTAAACGCGGCGTTGAAGAACTAATCCCAGAAGATGAATTGATCGCGAAACTGAAAGAAAACCGTCCACTACGCATTAAATTAGGTGCTGATCCAACGGCTCCAGATATCCATCTTGGACATACGGTGATCCTCAATAAATTACGTGCATTTCAAGATTTGGGCCATGAAGTCACCTTTTTGATTGGTGATTTCACGGGTATGGTTGGTGATCCAAGCGGTAAAAATACCACGCGCCCACCGCTCACTCGTGACGATGTTTTGCGTAATGCTGAAACCTATAAGACACAAGTGTTTAAGATTCTTGATCCGGCTAAAACGAAAATTCAGTTTAACTCTGAATGGTTGTCTCTATTGGGTGCGGAAGGCATGATCCGTCTTGCATCGAACCAAACAGTGGCACGCATGCTAGAGCGCGATGATTTCAAAAAGCGCTACGCTAATGGTCAGCCTATTGCCATTCATGAATTCATGTATCCACTCCTACAGGGTTATGATTCAGTCGCAATGGAGACAGATGTTGAGCTTGGCGGTACTGACCAAAAATTCAACCTATTGATGGGCCGTGAACTGCAAAAAGCACATGGTCAAAAACCACAAGTTGTCTTGATGATGCCACTGCTTGTTGGTTTGGATGGCGAGAAAAAAATGTCCAAATCAGCGCATAACTACATTGGTGTCAGTGAATCGCCAAGTGAAATGTTTGGCAAAATCATGTCGATCTCTGACACATTAATGTGGAGCTACTACGAGCTGCTTTCTTTCCGTCCATTGGAAGAAGTCGCACAGTTCAAAGCTGATGTTGAAAATGGCACGAACCCACGCGATCTCAAAATCTTGTTGGCGAAAGAGATCATTGCACGTTTTCACTCCAAAGAAGAGGCGGATGCGGCTGAACAAGAGTTCATCAACCGCTTCCAAAAAGGTGCGATGCCAGAAGAGATGCCAGAATTTGAATTTGCAGCGGGTATTGCTATCACTAACCTGCTCAAAGAGGCGGGTTTAGTGGCTTCAACGTCTGATGCGATGCGAATGATCAAGCAAGGCGGTGCCAAACAAGATGGCGAAAAAATCGACGACAGCAAAAATGTACCAGCCGCGGGGACTTATGTTTACCAAGTCGGCAAGCGTAAGTTCGCACGAGTTACTGTAAAGTAAAAATCACAGTAAAGTGAACCGTCTATTCATCAAAGCGCCTAAGGGCGCTTTTTTGCTGGGCCTGATCTTGGCATATTAATTAGTCATTAAATCTTCAATCTGAATGGTGTGGTTGGGTATGTGTGAAATTGGAACGCATTGGATGCAAAGATCAGAGTGTATTTCGCCAAAGGCTTTGGTACAATTTGCGCACTGCTAATTGAGCAGTACTTTCGGAGATTTTTATGAACAATACCGACCATCCCCCTAGTATGAAGGGAGAAAAATAACCGCTTTCGGTATTGGCGATCTTCGCTCCTACCTTCAGTGGTAGGGCTTATCTTTTCTGATTTACTCCTCTCGATTTTTCTCCTGCTCTCTAGTTTGAAATGAAAACTTATCTGTGAATTACATTGATGAACAATGACGTCATTGCTCATGTATATATTGCATTTGGGTATCATTTCGATGGTCGTTACCTTTGCCAATCGGGAGATTCGCCATGACGGTAATGAGCAACATTTATATTGAAAATTCACCTAACTTTTCTTTGGAAGAGATTGGTGCGGCTCGTAATGCATTTTTGCAGTACGAACAGCAAAAACAGGTACATTTATTGGCAGTGATGCCTATCGAAGAGGCAGTGGCGATTTTACGTCACTGTACTATTGGTTATGTTCAGCAACTACTCAGTGAATTAGATAAAGGGGGCTATGACATTCGCGCTCGCCATTACGCTAACCAATTGGGGTTTATTTACTCAGAAGTTGAAACGGCGCAAAGCTATTTAACCACTAGCGTGATTGAACATGTGAAGCAGCGTATTGGCTGGATTATTGTATTGGCACTACTTGGTATCGTATCCGGGCTGATTATTACCCAGTACGAAGATACATTGAGCCAGCTTGTGCTCTTAGCTGTGTATATGCCTGTTATTGCCGCTGCAGGTGGGAATACTGGCTCGCAAGCTGCGACGTTAGTCGTGCGCGCGTTAGCGGTTGGTGAATTACGCAAACGTCAATGGTTGCGTGTATTGTGGAAGGAGTGCCGTGTTGCGGTTTGCCTTGCGTTGGCTATCTCTGCGGTGATGGTGGCTCGCATTATGTTGTTTAGTGATGCCAACTCAACCGGAGGCTTTCCACTAGAAAACATTGCGTTTGCAATTGCGGTTGCGCTCTTTATCCAAGTCACTATTTCTACGACAATTGGCGGCTTATTACCCATTGCTGCGCGCGTTTTTAACTTAGATCCTGCGGTATTAGTTAGCCCTGTACTGGCTTCTATCGTCGATATTTCGGGTATGTGGATCTACTTTAACGTGGTGAACTATTCATTAGGACTGAGCTGACTGAACTTAACGACATCTTCAAAGAAGAGCGTCTCAAATTGAGCAATTGGGGCGGTAACACTAGTGTTATCGCCTTGATCTTGCGGATAATAATCAGTGATGAATTGAACAAATAATGTACTCGGTTTTCCTTGTTTATCTAAACCGAAGCCCGCCATGTTATGCGTTCCATAAAGCGAACCACTTTTGGCAATCAGCTGCCCTTGTATAGCTTGGCCACGCATACTACGTCGGTACTGTAAGGTACCGGATTCACCTGCTTTAGGCATGATGTCAATAAGCTTAAGGGTTTGATTATTAATCCAAATGTAATTCAGCACATCCACCATATTTTGTACTGACAGGCGGTTGTTACGTGATAAACCCGAACCATCAGCCAACTGAGCTTGTGCCAAGTTGATACCTGTTCGAGAAAAAAGGATCTGCTTGATCGCCTCGGTGCCATTACTAAAACTGCCGGGTTGAATAAAAAAATGCTGGCCAAGTGTTTTGGTTAAACTGTCAGCAATCAAATTGTCAGACTCTTTAAGCATCATTTCTAACAACGGGTACAGTGGCATAGATTGATGTGTTGCTATCAATGAACCCTTTTCTATGCTCAGTTCATCTTGCTTTACACCCAGCTTAATCTCGCCTATTAATTCAATGCCCACTTGTTTGAGTTGCTTATAAATCATACGCGTTGTGTATAAGTTTGGGTCTTGCACGGCAAACTTTAGTGGCAGAGGTTGTGTTCGCTCGGCCAAACAGCCATCGAGCTGGTAATGGTTCTGCTCTGAAGTACGCAGTTCTAAATCACAGCGAGCGCTCTCTTGTTCAGTCTTAGTAACACTTCTTGCGTAGCTGGTCACGTGAATGGGATAGTGCTCAGGCACATAAACCCGAGTTTTCCCGTTCGGCTGCGTATAAATAGAGGCTTGCACACAATTACCATCCAGAGTGATTGCACTTGATGGGGCGCTATAGCATACCCCCAGAATATCCCAAGGTGATCCAACCGCGCGGTCGTAACCTGAAAAGGCTGAATTATCTAACCAAAGGTTGCCTTTTATTTGTGGGATGCCCTGTTTTTTTAGCTCGCTGAGTAGCTGCTTCATATCTTGGCTGGTTAACGTAGGGTCGCCAGAGAAGTGAATAACAATGTCATCGCCATGTTGAGTTAGCTGAGTCGTGAAGCGAAATTGTTCGCCAAGCTCTAGCGTGGCGGCAAGCGCGGTGAGCATTTTTAAAGTGCTGGCAGGAGGGAAAAGCGCTTGTATGTTATTAGTATCTTGAAAAACCTGTTCAGTGGCTAAAGAGTGAACGAATAAACCCACCCGAGTACCTTGTGGCAGTGTTTGCAAAGGCGTATACGCCAAAGTCGATAAAGGAAGGAAGAAGGAGAGGATGAATAAAAAAGCACTGCGGTTTAATAAGAGCATGACACGGCATTTCAGGGCGGAATGTGCATACAGTATAGCGAGATAAAAAAACGCCTGCTAGCAAGCAGGCGTTTTAAATCTATGACATTAAGCCAAGAATTAGAAGTCGTAACGTAGACCTAGTGCTAGTTCGTCTTCAGCTTGAGCTTTAGTGATATTTGCATCAGAGTCATCTAGTAGGTTGAAGTTGTACGAGATGTACGAACGGAAGTTAGGTTTGAAGAAGTAAGTTGCGTCAACTGCAAAGTTATCTGCTTCATCTGCTTTATTGCCAGAAGTTTTAGATTCTAGGTAGTTGTAAGTAGTAGTGAATACAGCTTGACCCATAGTGTATTTTGCTGCTAGCTCATAACCAGTTTTATCTTTTTTGCTATTTGCTGCTTTGTCTTGACCATCAACAAAAGTACCAGCGAAGTAGAAATCAGAGATAGCGTAAGACGCTGCTAGCATATATTGATCAGAAGACGCATTCGCTGCTGTATCTTGATCTGCGTAACCCGCACCTAGCACAACGCCAGTGTCACCGATTGCATAGATAGCCGATAGAGAGTAGCCATCTGCATTGTTGTCTGTGTATTCAGCATTCCACGCATCGCCTGTTTTGTCTGCAGAACGATCAGCAAAACGGTAGCTTGCTTTAACGCCTAGATCAGCAAATTGACCTTTATAAGCAACCATGTTGTCTACGCGGTCTGCTACAGCGATTTTATACGCTGCTGAGTTGCCGTGGTAAGCCATGATATCAGTAAAGTCAGTGATAACACCTAGCGCGCCGTCATTTTTACCGTAAGTCACTTCACCGAAGTTACCGCCGATACCAGCATAAGTGTAACGGTTATCAACAGTGTTTGAACCTCTTACGTCCTTACCGCTAGCATCAGTGTCTGCTGTTGTAAACTCACCTTCGTAGAAACCAACGCCGTATAGGCTGTCGTTGATCGCTACTTTACCTAGGAAGTTTAGACGTACGCGTGATGCATCGTCCGCTTTACCATCTTTAAGAGAAAGACGTGCTTCTGCGCGGCCGCCCATTTCTAGAGATGTACCGTCTTGGTTGTATAGCTCACCAGCATTTACACCAGTTACTACTGCAGCAGCTGATACTGCTAAAGCAATCAGAGTTTTGTTCATCTTATTAGTCCTAATTTACTGTCCATAAATATTTTTATTTGCGACGTCTATATCGTCCTTCGAGTGCTTTTGAACATTGAGTTGCATAGGTTGGGTTTTGTAAACCTTCACTAACGTACAACCAAACGTTACTAGCATTTCGTGTTCTACTTTTTACTCTTAAGTTCCGAAATTAGTTAGTAAAATGATATAAAACAGGTTTATGAACACTGTTTTATTTCGTGTAAATAAATATCAAGTCTTTGTTTTTTATTTGGTTTATTGGTTTTTATCAACTGGTCTGAATAGTTTGTTTTTTATTTTTTTTTAGTGAAGTGGGTCGGTTTTTTGTGCAAAAGCATTCGTGAAAATGAGCTTTGTGTCTGTTTTTTATCACTTTCCCCCAAACTCATTCACAGAAACCTGACAGGGGTCACGTGTGATTTAAGATGATTTAGTCACGAAGTTTGATTACACTGATTAGCAACTATGTTAATCCATGTACTACCTAACCTTTGTTGTGTTGGGTAGTTTTGTTTTGCCCAAATACGAATTTTGGCATTAGAGGTATAAAATGGAAAAAGTTCCAATGACAGTTCGTGGTGAACAATTGCTGCGCGAAGAGTTAGATAGGCTGCTAAAATTACGTCCACAAATTACCCAAGCTATTGCAACCGCACGTGAACTTGGCGACCTAAAAGAAAATGCGGAATATCACGCTGCTCGAGAAGAGCAAGGTATTTGTGAGGCTCAAATTCGTGATATTGAATATAAGCTATCTGTTGCTCAGGTGATCGATATCACTAAAATGGAAAATACAGGCAAAGTGATTTTTGGTTCAACAGTGACATTGATTGACAGTGATACTGATGAAGTGAAACGCTACCAGATTGTGGGTGAAGATGAAGCTGAGATTAAATCTGGGCGCATTTCTGTCAGCTCACCGATTGCCCGCGGTTTGATCGGTAAAATGGAAGGTGATGAGGTGATTATCGCTACTCCCGGTGGTGATAAAGATTTCGAAATCGATAAAGTTGAATACCTCTAATTCATTTCAACAACAATCAAAAAGGTCGCAGTGTGCGACCTTTTTTTGTCTGTATCCATCAGAGTCAGAGCGTCGATAACGCGACTGATTACTTACGAGGGATCTCGATTTTACGTTGCTCGGTTTGACGAAATAGTACGAGAATCTTACCAATGGTTTGTACTTTTTCTGCGCCAGTCTCACGCACGATAGCATCGATAATCAACTGCTTAGTTTCGCGATCTTCGGATGCTACTTTCACTTTGATCAGTTCGTGGTGGTTGAGGGCAATCTCGATTTCCGCTAGAACAGCCTCAGTGAGTCCATTCGCGCCCATCAGTACAACAGGTTTCAAACTGTGTGCTAGGCCTTTAAGGTGCTGCTTTTGTTTGGTGCTTAGGTTCATTATGCGGCCAATTTTATTTAATATAAGGGTTGAAAAAAGCTATTTTAACGCCATCTATCCCTGAAGACTATATTTTCTACCATACTTTCTTGGATGGAAACATTTCAGTTAGGAATCGAATGAGTAAACAGAAGCATTCGGCCAGCTCTAGTCGCTGGTTGAAAGAACATTTTGATGATAAATACGTGAATGAAGCCAAAAAGAGAGGTTATCGTTCGCGTGCTATTTTCAAAATAGAAGAGATTCAAAATAAAGATAAACTGCTTAGGCCAGGAATGACTGTTGTGGATTTAGGGGCGGCTCCCGGTGGGTGGTCTCAATATTCAGCGGGTATCGTCGGTGATAAAGGCCGAGTGATCGCGTGTGATATTTTGCCGATGGATCCTATTGTTGGCGTTGCTTTCTTACAAGGCGATTTTCGTGAAGAGGCCGTGCTGGACGCACTATTAGATCGTATACAGCCTGATATGGTTGATGTGGTGATGTCAGACATGGCACCTAACATCGCCGGAAATAATTCGGTTGATCAGCCAAGGGCAATGTATTTGGTTGAACTAGCTCTAGATATGTGTCGACAAGTTCTTACTCCAAATGGTAGTTTTGTGGTCAAGGTTTTTCAGGGAGAAGGCTTTGATGATTATGTCAAAGAAGTTCGAAACCTGTTTAAAGTCGTGAAAATAAGAAAACCAGACTCTTCGCGAGCTCGCTCAAGAGAAGTCTTTGTTGTAGCCACTGGTTACAAAGGTTAACGTTTTTGCTGTACAAGGCATAAGTTAACATATGGCTACAGGTTACAAACTGTAGTACCCTACCTTTAATTACAATTAGTTATCGCGAGGCTTACACCTTGAGTGATATGGCAAAAAATTTAATTCTGTGGCTAGTTATAGCTGTCGTTTTAATGTCGGTATTCCAGAGCTTTGGCCCTGGTGATAGTAACGGCAAAGCAGTGGATTACACCACGTTCGTACAGGAAGTTGGCCAAGGCCAGATTCAAGAAGCTCAATTTAACAATAGTGAAATTTCCTTTACTCGTAGAGGCGGCGGTACTCGCTATGTAACTTACATGCCCGTGTACGATCAAAAACTGCTTGATGATTTGATTAATCAAAACGTTAAAGTACAAGGTACACCACCAGAAGAGCAAAGTTTGCTCGGGACCATTTTTATCTCTTGGTTCCCCATGATCCTACTGATCGGTGTTTGGATATTCTTCATGCGTCAAATGCAAGGTGGCGGTGGCAAAGGTGCCATGTCATTTGGTAAGAGCAAAGCTCGTATGATGAGTGAAGAGCAAATCAAAACCACGTTCGGTGATGTGGCTGGTTGTGACGAAGCGAAAGAAGATGTGAAAGAGCTTGTGGATTACTTGCGTGATCCGAGTCGCTTCCAAAAACTGGGTGGGAAAATTCCAACGGGTGTTTTGATGGTTGGTCCTCCTGGTACAGGTAAAACATTACTGGCAAAAGCAATTGCTGGTGAGGCGAAAGTACCGTTCTTCACTATATCTGGTTCTGATTTCGTTGAAATGTTTGTCGGCGTCGGTGCATCTCGTGTACGTGACATGTTCGAGCAAGCGAAAAAGGCTTCACCTTGTATCATCTTTATTGATGAGATTGATGCGGTAGGTCGTCAACGTGGTGCTGGTGTCGGCGGCGGTCACGATGAGCGTGAGCAGACTTTAAACCAAATGTTGGTTGAAATGGATGGTTTTGAAGGCAATGAAGGCGTTATCGTCATTGCGGCAACCAACCGTCCAGACGTTTTAGACCCAGCATTGCTGCGTCCGGGGCGTTTTGACCGTCAAGTGGTGGTCGGTTTACCTGATGTTCGCGGCCGTGAACAGATCTTGAAAGTTCATATGCGCAAAGTACCTTTAGCTGGTGATGTTGAACCTTCATTGATTGCTCGCGGAACACCGGGTTTCTCTGGTGCCGACTTGGCGAACTTAGTGAACGAGGCGGCGTTATTCTCTGCTCGCGGTAACAAACGCAATGTTTCAATGGTTGAGTTTGAGTTAGCAAAAGACAAAATCATGATGGGTGCTGAACGTCGTTCGATGGTGATGTCTGAAGAAACTAAAGCATCAACAGCTTATCATGAAGCAGGACACGCCATTGTTGGTCGTTTGGTACCTGAACATGATCCTGTTTATAAAGTATCGATTATTCCACGTGGTCGAGCTTTAGGTGTGACGATGTACTTGCCTGAACAAGACAGAGTTAGCATGTCGAAGCTGCATCTTGAGTCTATGATTTCAAGCTTGTATGGCGGTCGTTTAGCGGAAGAGTTAATTTACGGCCCAGAAAACGTTTCAACTGGTGCATCAAACGATATCGAACGTGCGACAGCCATTGCTCGTAAAATGGTTACTCAATGGGGCTTTTCGGAAAAACTTGGCCCATTGTTGTATGCAGAAGATGAAGGTGAAGTCTTCTTAGGGCGCAGCGTGACTCAAACTAAGCATGTGTCTGAAGATACTGCTAAGTTGATTGATGACGAAGTTCGTAAAATTATTGACCGAAACTATGATCGTGCGCGTAAAATCCTTGAAGAGAATATGGATATTATGCATGCAATGAAAGATGCGTTGATGAAATACGAAACGATTGATGCAGGCCAAATTGATGACTTAATGGAGCGTAAAACCGAGATTCGCGAACCTGCAGGTTGGGCTGATCAAGCCAAAGCTCAAGCAGAAAAAGCGGAAGCGGAAAAAGCTCAAGAGCCAAAAGTAGAGCCAGCAGCAGAAGACGAAGTAGCCACTGAGTCCTCAGAAAAGAAAGATGCTGAGTAATCGTTAATATTCAAATTAAACCCCGAGCTTTCTCGGGGTTTTTGTGTTTTAGAGCAAAATGAAGATTCAAACCCCAACAAAGACACTTATCCTCGATCGTCCTCATGTCATGGGTATCTTGAACATGACTCCGGATTCATTTTCCGATGGTGGAAAATTTAACGCGCTAGATTTGGCACTAGAGCATGCCGATACAATGATTGCCGCAGGTGTCAGCATTATTGATATTGGAGGGGAGTCAACTCGGCCGGGGGCTCCAGAAGTGACTCTCGATGACGAATTATCTCGTGTTATTCCTATTATTAAAGCTATTCGTGCAAAGTATGACGTCTGGATTTCAATTGACACCAGTAAAGCTGAAGTGATGCGTCAGGCGGTTGAGGCTGGTGCTGACTTGATTAATGATGTTCGTGCACTGCAAGAGCCGGGGGCATTAGAGGTTGCGGCTAAAGCACAAGTGCCTGTCTGTATCATGCATATGCAAGGCCAGCCACGAACGATGCAAACCAGCCCACATTATCAAGATGTGTTAGCGGATGTTAAGCTCTTTCTAGAAGATCGAGTCGCAGCGTGCGAGCGCGCAGGGATCGCGCGTGCAAATATTATCCTCGACCCCGGTTTTGGATTTGGCAAAACCATTGAGCATAATTATTATCTGCTTGCACATCTAGACGTATTTCATCAACTAGGTTTGCCGATATTGGCTGGGATGTCCCGTAAGTCAATGATTTTTAAACTACTCAATAAAAAACCAGCTGAATGTATGGTGGCGAGCGTTACCTGCGCGGCTGTAGCGGCAATGAAAGGTGCACAGATTATTCGTGTCCATGATGTGAACGAAACCATTGAAGCAATGAAAATAGTACAAACCATTATTCAAAATAGTTAACAATAATAATTAAGGAAAAATCATGTCTGACAAAAGACGTTACTTTGGTACAGATGGTGTCCGCGGTAAAGTTGGACAGTATCCTATCACTCCCGATTTCGTATTAAAACTTGGCTGGGCGGCTGGACGTGTATTGGCAAAACAAGGCACGAAAAAAGTCATTATTGGTAAAGATACGCGTATTTCAGGTTATATGCTTGAGTCGGCTCTAGAAGCGGGCTTAGCCGCTGCAGGATTAAAGGCGATTTTTACCGGACCTATGCCGACGCCAGCTGTTGCTTACCTGACTCAAACCTTTCGTGCCGAAGCGGGGATCGTGATCTCAGCGTCGCATAACCCTTATTACGATAACGGCATCAAATTCTTCTCATCCGAAGGGACTAAATTACCTGATGAAATTGAATTGGAGATCGAAGCTGAATTGGATAAACCGATTGAGTGTGTCGAGTCTGCCGAACTTGGTAAGGCTTCACGTATGGTCGACGCTGCAGGGCGGTATATCGAGTTTTGTAAAAGTACCTTTCCATCGCAATGGAATTTATCAAAGCTGAAAATCGTCGTTGACTGTGCTCATGGTGCCACCTATCACATCGCGCCTAATGTCTTTAAGGAACTTGGCGCTGAAGTGATAGCAATGGGGGTTGAGCCAGATGGTCTGAATATTAATGACGAAGTTGGAGCAACGGATGTCCGCGCGTTGCAACAGCGCGTTGTGGCAGAAAAAGCAGATTTAGGACTGGCATTTGATGGTGATGGCGATCGCTTAATTATGGTTGATGAGCTTGGCAATAAAGTGGATGGAGATCAAATTGCCTATATCATCGCCCGTGATGCCCTGAGACGTGGAGAATTAAAAGGTGGTGTTGTTGGAACGCTAATGACAAACCTTGGTATGGAAAACGGCTTAAAGCAGTTAGGTATCCCTTTTGTGCGAGCGGCGGTTGGTGACCGTTATGTGATGGAAAAATTGCTGGCAAAAGGTTGGAAAATTGGCGCAGAAAATTCAGGGCACATCATACTGCTAGACAAAGTGACTACGGGTGATGCGATTGTTGCGGCGTTGCAAGTTCTTGCTTCCGTTGTGGGTAGTGAAATGTCGCTCAATGAACTGGCTAAAGGCATGACGCTTTACCCGCAGGTTTTAGAAAACGTACGTTTTAGTGGTGATTCCAACCCATTAGAAGCCGAAGCGGTAAAAGCGGCTGTAGCTGCCGTAGAAGCGGAACTTGGTAACCAAGGTCGAGTGCTCTTGCGTAAATCAGGTACTGAACCTTTATTGCGCGTGATGGTGGAAGGGGAAGATGCTGAGCTAGTAAAAAATTCAGCATTAAAGATAGCGCAAGCGGTTAAAGATAATTGCTAACCAGACAAATAATATGAGTTAACCTAGGATTTCATGACCGTAATTTGGCTTGAAATCTTATGGTTAGCTGTACACATAGGGTGTTGTTGCCCTTTTTTTAACCGCTTGAAGCATAAACTCCATTTTTTTATAAAATACTCCTTGTCAGCATGGGATGCATTCGTTAGTATTGCGTCCGCCTTCGTTGAGGAGGTCGCTAGCCTTGTTCAAGTCAGTTGATAAGAACGGCGCTGGCTCAACTATTTGGAACATAGGTGGAAGTAATGTTTACAGTTCTACTTGTGATTTACCTGTTGGCAGCGCTTGGTATCATTGGCCTAGTGTTAATTCAACAAGGTAAAGGCGCAGATATGGGAGCCTCTTTCGGTGCTGGCGCGTCAAACACTGTGTTTGGTGCTAGTGGCTCAGGAAATTTCCTAACCCGAATGACTGCAATTTTTGCAACCGTATTCTTCATTCTTAGTTTGGCATTGGGCAATTTGTCTACGCATAAAACTGAATCACAATGGATTGACCCAACTAAAGGTCAAGTGATTGAGCAAACTACGGATACAGCGAGTGACGTTCCAGTAAAATCTGGTGACGAAATCCCGCAATAACTTATCTTAGATAAGTACAAATAATTGCCGAGATGGTGAAATTGGTAGACACACTAGCATGAGGTGCTAGCGCCTTAGGTGTGAGGGTTCGAGTCCCTCTCTCGGCACCATTATTTACAAACTTGTAAATCACTTGATAGAGCGTATAATGCTCGCAAGTCGGACGCGGGGTGGAGCAGCTTGGTAGCTCGTCGGGCTCATAACCCGAAGGTCGTCGGTTCAAATCCGGCCCCCGCAACCAATTCTTTTTGGGTTTTGGATGCAAGTTTGTGCAGTGTCAACCTCACTGCAATTGAGAATTTAGATTCTCAATCATCAGGGTCCAGCAACAAAAAACCCCGACTAATCGGGGTTTTTTGTTATCTGAGTTTCTCAAGTATGAGATTTTCAGATAGTTGCTTGGAATTTAAATTGGGCTCTGTGCCCTTTTTTTGTTTCTGGAGTGGTTTAAATGACTGGTTTAGAAAGACAACTTACTGAAATGCTTGACGCTCCAGTAGCGGCATCAGGTTATGAGTTAGTTGGATTAGAATTTATTCGTGCCGGAGAGCACTCAACATTACGCATCTATATTGATCATGAAAACGGTATTAACGTTGATGATTGCGCAGAAGTGAGCCATCAAGTGAGTGCTGTGCTCGATGTTGAAGATCCAATTTCTGTGGCTTACAACCTAGAAGTTTCTTCACCAGGTTTAGAGAGACCACTTTTTAAAGCAGCGCATTATGAACAGTTTATTGGTCACGAAGTCAGCATCGTTTTGAAAATGGGTGTCGGCAACCGTCGCAAATGGAAAGGAATTATCCATTCTATTGATGGCGAAACCGTTGCAATTAGCGTTGATGGGAAAGAAGAACTATTTGCGCTAAGCAATATTTCTAAAGCTAACCTGATCCCTAAATTTTAGTTCTCCTAGAGAAAAGAGCTTAAGAGGCTAGATTAAATGAGTAAAGAAATTTTAGCGGTAGTTGAGGCGGTTTCGAACGAGAAGGCCGTACCTCGTGAGCGTATTTTTGAGGCGCTTGAAACTGCGCTTGCCACATCAACAAAGAAGAAACATGAAATTGAAGTCGATGTACGTGTTGCTATCGACCGTAAAACGGGTGAGTTTGAAACTTTTCGCCGTTGGTTAATCGTTGAAAATGTTGAACATCCAACAAAAGAAATTTCATACGATGCAGCTAAATACGACGACGAAACAGCTGAACTTGGTCAATATATTGAAGATCAAATTGAATCAGTGACCTTTGACCGTATTACAACACAAACAGCAAAACAAGTTATCGTACAAAAAGTGCGTGAAGCTGAACGAGCGCAAATCGTCGAACAGTTTATTGATAACGAAGGTGAGTTGGTTACTGGCGTTGTTAAGAAAGTAAACCGTGATTCGGTTATTCTGGATTTAGGTAATAACGCTGAAGCGGTTATTTTACGTGATGACCAGCTACCGCGTGAAAACTTTCGTCCAGGTGACCGAGTTCGTGGTCTGCTATATGCAGTACGCCCTGAAGCGCGCGGATTCCAACTCTTCATTACTCGTTCAAAACCAGAAATGCTCGCTGAGCTATTCCGTGTAGAAGTGCCAGAAATCGGTGAAGAGCTGATTGAATTGAAAGCCGCGGCTCGTGATCCGGGTTCGCGTGCGAAAATTGCAGTCAAAACCAATGACAAACGCATTGATCCTGTGGGCGCGTGTGTCGGTATGCGTGGAGCACGTGTTCAAGCCGTATCGAGTGAGCTCGGCGGTGAGCGCATTGATATCGTTCTTTGGGATGATAACCCAGCTCAATTTGTTATCAATGCAATGGCACCAGCAGATGTTGCATCGATCATCATGGATGAAGATACGCACTCAATTGATATTGCTGTTGAAGCGGATAACCTAGCGCAAGCAATCGGTCGTAATGGTCAAAACGTACGTCTCGCTTCTCAACTGACTGGTTGGGAATTGAATGTTATGACGGTTGCTGATCTACAGAAAAAACATCAAGAAGAATCGATGGCTTCTATTGAAAACTTCATGAAGTACCTCGATATCGAGCAAGACTTCGCTGAGTTATTGGTTGAAGAAGGCTTCTCAACGCTTGAAGAAGTGGCTTATGTGCCAGTTGCTGAGCTACTTGAAGTTGACGGCCTAGATGAAGATATCATCGAAGCATTGCGTACTCGCGCGAAGAATGCGTTGACCACGATTGCGCTAGCACAAGAAGAGTCTTTTGAAGGGCTAGAGCCAGCAGAAGATCTGCTCGCACTAGAAGGTTTAGAGCGTGAAATGGCCTTTAAACTCGCAGCGAAAGGCATAGTCACATTAGAAGATCTTGCTGACCAAGGTATTGATGACCTCGAAAATATTGAAGGTCTAACAGAAGAGCGTGCAGGTCAATTGATCATGGCAGCGCGCAATATTTGTTGGTTTAGCGAAGAAGAATAATTCTCAGCAAGGGGAGAGAGCGGCATGACACAACTTACAGTTAAAGCACTGAGTGAAGAAATTGGTACGCCAGTTGACCGCTTGTTAGAACAACTTGCTGATGCAGGCATGAACAAAACGAGTTCTGATAACGTTTCTGATGATGAAAAACATAAGTTATTGTCACATCTTAGAAAAGAGCACGGTGATACCACTGGTGACTCAGAGCCGACTCGTTTGACGTTGCAGCGAAAAACACGCAGCACATTGAGCGTCAATGCTGGCGGCGGCAAAAGTAAGAATGTTCAAGTTGAAGTGCGTAAAAAACGTACCTACGTTAAGCGCAGTGCAGTAGACGATGAAGCAACACGTGAAGCGGAAGAAGCCGCGCAACGTGAAGCGCAAGAATTAGCAGCGCGTGAAGCACAAGCAAAAGCAGAGCGCGAAGCCGAAGAAAAAGCAAAGCGTGAAGCCGAAGAAAAAGCGAAGCGTAAGGCACAAGAGAAAGCGAAGGTTGAAGCACAAACGAATGCAACAGCTAACGCGGATGAGAAAGCAAAACGTTCTGCAGTGAAACCAGAACTTTCTGCTGAAAATAAAATGAAGCAAGAAACAGCGCGAAAAGAAGCCGAAGAGCTTAAACGTCGTCAAGAAGCCGAAGCATTACGTAAAGCTGAAGAGGAAAGTCAGCGCCAGCTAGAAATAGCACGTGAATTGGCTGAGAAGAATAAAGAGCGTTGGTCTGCTGAAGAAGAGAAAAAGGGTAGTATGGAAGAAAATACAGATTACCATGTTACGACTTCAACGTATGCACGTGAAGCCGAAGATGAAGCAGATCGCCGTGAAGAAGGTGCTAGCCGTAAATCTACGAAAGCTAATAAGAGCAAAATCTCATCGCAGGATGATAAGCAAGAGCGCGGTACGCGCCGAGGCAAAGCTCGTAAAGGTCGTATGGCTAAACCTGCATCGATGCAACATGGTTTTGATAAAACAGCGGTTGTCGCTAAGCAAGATGTTGTGATCGGTGAAACGATTGTTCTTTCTGAACTGGCAAACAAAATGTCAGTGAAAGCAACTGAAGTTATCAAAGTGATGATGAAGATGGGCGCAATGGCAACCATCAACCAAGTGATCGACCAAGAAACCGCGCAATTAGTCGCTGAAGAAATGGGTCATAAAGTTCTAATCCGCAAAGAGAATGAACTGGAAGAAGCGATCCTTTCTGACCGTGATAACAAGTTTGAAGCAGTGCCTCGTGCGCCAGTTGTTACTATCATGGGTCACGTTGACCACGGTAAGACATCAACACTTGATTACATCCGTCGCACACACGTTGCATCAGGCGAGGCCGGTGGTATTACTCAGCACATTGGTGCTTACCACGTTGAAACACCAAACGGTATGATCACCTTCCTTGATACTCCTGGACACGCTGCGTTTACTTCAATGCGTGCTCGTGGTGCTCAAGCGACAGATATCGTTGTATTGGTTGTTGCGGCAGATGATGGCGTAATGCCACAAACGGTTGAAGCGATTCAACATGCGAAAGCGGCGAATGTGCCACTTATCGTTGCAGTAAACAAAATCGATAAAGATGGCGCGAACCCAGATGGCGTGAAAAATGAGCTTGCTCAACACAACATCATTCCTGAAGAGTGGGGCGGTGAGAACATGTTTGTTCACATCTCTGCGAAACAGGGAACCAATATTGAAGGCCTACTAGAAGCTATCCTACTTCAAGCTGAAGTTCTTGAGCTTCATGCTGTTAAAGATGGTATGGCGTCTGGTGTGGTAGTTGAGTCTCGTCTTGATAAAGGCCGTGGCCCTGTGGCAACTGTTCTTGTTCAATCAGGAACACTACGCAAAGGCGACATCGTACTGTGTGGTCAAGAATATGGCCGTGTTCGTGCGATGCGCGACGAAACTGGTAACGAAGTTACGGAAGCGGGCCCATCAATTCCTGTTGAAATTCTAGGTTTGTCTGGTGTTCCAGCTGCCGGTGATGAAGCAACAGTAGTTCGTGATGAGCGTAAAGCACGTGAAGTGGCAAATTATCGTCAAGGTAAATTCCGTGATGTGAAGCTTGCACGTCAGCAGAAATCTAAGCTTGAAAACATGTTCTCTAACATGACAGCGGGCGAAGTGGCTGAACTGAACGTGGTACTAAAAGCAGACGTTCAAGGTTCGGTTGAAGCCATTGCTGATTCACTGCGTAACCTTTCAACTGATGAAGTGAAAGTGAACATCGTGGGTTCTGGTGTGGGTGGTATCACAGAAACTGATGCAGTACTTGCAGCAGCTTCTAACGCTATCGTACTTGGCTTTAACGTTCGTGCTGATGCATCAGCTCGTCGTACTATCGAATCTGAAAACTTAGACCTACGTTACTACTCAATCATTTATCAATTGATTGACGAAGTAAAAGCGGCCATGAGCGGCATGCTAGCACCAGAGTTTAAGCAAGAGATCATTGGTCTTGCTCAGGTTCGTGAAGTATTCAAATCACCTAAACTAGGCGCAGTTGCTGGTTGTATGGTGACTGAAGGCGTTATCAAACGTAATAGCCCTATCCGTGTTCTACGTGATAACGTGGTTATCTACGAAGGTGAGCTTGAGTCGCTACGTCGCTTTAAAGATGACGTGCAAGAAGTGAAGAATGGCTATGAATGTGGTATCGGCGTTAAGAACTACAATGATGTTCGCGTTGGTGACCAAATCGAAGTCTTCGAAACAGTGGAAATTAAACGTACACTGGATTAATTGACTGACGTTGCTGTATTGAAATAGACAGTAATCGGTTGTTGAATACACCATGGGGGGCTGGGTTGAACCATCCCCCCATTCTTTCTATATGTGAGAAAAGATATGTCAAAAGAATTTAGCCGCACGCAGCGCGTATCCCAACAGCTGCAAAAAGAACTCGCCATGATCATACAACGTGAAGTCCGTGACTCACGCTTAGGTATGGTGACTATTTCAGAAGTCGAAGTGTCACGTGACCTTGCTTATGCAAAAGTGTTTGTGACGTTTCTATGCGTTGGTGAGCAGACCCCAGAAAGCTGCTTAGCTGCGTTAAAAGAGCATGAAGTTCATATCCGCATGATGCTTGGCAAACGTATTCGCTTACGTTTGACACCAGAAATTCGCTTCACTTATGACAATACTTTGGTTGAAGGTATGCGCATGTCCAACTTGGTGACTGAAGTGGTCAGCAATGATAAGCGCAGACAGAAAGATGCAGGACGTGAAGATGAAGCGTCTGCAGAAGAAGGGAATGAATAGATGGCTCGTCGTCGTAAAGGTCGCCCAATCAACGGGGTAATTTTACTGGATAAGCCAACGGGTATCTCCTCGAATGATGCCTTACAAAAAGTAAAACGTATTTATTTTGCAGAAAAAGCCGGACACACTGGCGCGCTCGATCCTTTGGCAACAGGAATGTTGCCTATTTGCCTTGGTGAAGCGACAAAATTCTCTCAGTTTTTACTTGATTCAGATAAGCGTTATCGAGTCATTGCAAAACTGGGTGAGCGAACCAATACCTCTGATTCAGACGGAGAGGTAGTGGAAACACGCCCTGTCAATGTGCAATTAAATACCCTGCGAGAGTGCATCGAGCGTTTTCGTGGTGAAACCGACCAAATTCCGTCAATGTTTTCTGCACTGAAATATCAAGGCCGTCCTCTATATGAATACGCTCGTGAAGGCATTGATATTCCGCGCGAATCTCGAAAAATCACTGTCTATGATATTGAATTGATCCGTTTCGAAGGTGATGAAGTTGAAATGGATGTGCACTGTTCGAAAGGCACGTATATCCGCACTATCGTGGATGACTTAGGTGAAATGCTTGGTTGTGGCGCACATGTGACCATGCTGCGTCGTACTGCGGTCGCGAAGTACCCATATGAGAAGATGGTGACTTTAGAGCAACTTGATGCATTGCTGCAACAGGCGCTGCGTGATGATGTCGCACCGAAAAATGTGTTGGACTCGTTATTGATGCCAATGGACAGTGCGGTGCAAGATTTGCCGGAAGTTAACCTTATTCCAGAGTTGGCAGACATGGTACAACATGGCCAACCAGTGCAAGTGTTGGGTGTGCCACTTGATGGCACAGTGCGCATGACTATGGGTGAAGAGAAACTCTTTATCGGTGTGGGTGAAATTGACCAAGATGGTCGTGTTGCGCCTAAGCGATTGGTCGTTTTTAGAGACGAAGAGTCGCTTTAAATAGCTATTGCTTAACGTTGGGGATTTCCCTATAATCCCGGCTTCGCGTAGCGGCTGAATCAGAGATTGGCTGCTATACCTTTAAACTTACTCTTATTAGGAGAGCATTATGTCTCTGAATGCAGAAACTAAAGCGGCAATCGTTGCTGAATACGCACGTGGCGAAGGCGACACTGGTTCACCAGAAGTACAAGTAGCACTACTAACTGCTTCTATCAACCACCTACAAGGTCACTTCAAAACTCACAAAGGCGATCACCACAGCCGTCGTGGTCTACTACGTATGGTTTCAAGCCGTCGTAAGCTTCTAGACTACCTAAAAGGTAAAGATTTAGGTCGTTACCAAGACCTAATCAAACGTCTTGAGCTACGTCGCTAAGATCAGTTTGTTCAGAAAAGGGGCTTTTAGCCCCTTTTTTGTTATCTAAATTTGGCACAATCTCTCCTAAGTCGCTATACTACCCGCCGTTAAAGTGTGTTGTATGTACTTTAACGCTTCATACTCATAGCATTACAGTCACCGAAGTCGGCCAGCAGGTCGCGGCTATTAAAAGTAGCGTTCAGATACCAGTGGGAGCGGCAAGCCCAACGCTTTGTTTCCCGTGATATAGAGCCTATTTTTACTAGTCGCGATTCGTAATGTCTTGAGTGTTATTTCATTCAATCTAGAGGTAACTCTAGAGCAAGGATAAACAATGTTTGATAAACCAGTAGTGAAATCATTCCAATACGGTAATCATACCGTCACTCTAGAAACCGGCGTTATCGCACGCCAAGCCACATCGGCCGTTATGGTCACTATGAACGATACCGCGGTATTCGTTTCTGTTGTTGGTAAAAAAGAAGCAGTAGAAGGTCAAGACTTCTTCCCTCTTACTGTTAACTACCAAGAGCGTACTTACGCAGCGGGTAAAATTCCAGGTGGCTTCTTCAAGCGTGAAGGTCGTCCATCAGAAGGCGAAACTTTGACTGCGCGTCTGATTGACCGCCCAATTCGTCCTCTTTTCCCTAATGCATTTAAAAATGAAGTTCAAGTCATCGCGACAGTGATGTCTGTAAACCCAGACGTTCAACCTGATATCGTGACTATGATTGGTACTTCAGCAGCACTTGCTATCTCTGGCATTCCATTCAATGGTCCTATTGGTGCGGCGCGCGTAGGTCACATTGATGGTCAATTAGTGCTTAACCCAAGCATGACCGAGCTTGCAGTATCTCGTCTTGATCTTGTGGTTGCAGGTACAGACAACGCAGTACTGATGGTTGAATCAGAAGCGGATAACCTAACTGAAGAAGAAATGCTAGCAGCGGTTGTTTACGGCCACGACCAACAACAAGCTGTGATTAAAGCGATCAATGAATTTGCTGCTGAAGTTGCCACTCCAGCTTGGGATTGGGTTGCTCCTCAAGAGAACACAGTACTTAACAGTAAGATCGCTGAACTAGCAGAAGCTAAGCTTGTTGAAGCTTACAAAATCACTGAAAAAATGGCTCGTTACGACCGTATTCATGAAATTGCTGCTGAAGTAAACAAAGTAATTCTTGCTGAAGATCCTGAAGCAAATGCGAAAGAAATCCACACTATCTTCCACGATCTAGAGAAGACGGTTGTACGTCGTAGCATTATTGCTGGCAACCCACGTATTGACGGTCGTGAAAAAGACATGGTTCGTGCGCTAGACGTACGCACTGGTATTCTTCCTCGTACTCACGGTTCTGCACTATTTACTCGTGGTGAAACTCAGGCAATCGTAACCGCTACTCTTGGTACTCAGCGTGATGCTCAAATCATCGATGAGCTAACAGGTGAGCGTAAAGATAACTTCCTACTACACTACAACTTCCCTCCATACTGTGTGGGCGAAACTGGTTTTGTAGGCTCTCCTAAGCGTCGTGAAATCGGCCACGGTAAACTGGCTAAGCGTGGTATCGCTGCTGTTATGCCTTCAGTGGAAGAGTTCCCATACACAGTTCGTGTCGTATCAGAAATCACAGAATCTAACGGTTCATCTTCAATGGCTTCGGTATGTGGTACTTCTCTTGCTCTGATGGATGCAGGTGTACCAATCAAGTCTTCAGTTGCAGGTATTGCAATGGGTCTTGTTAAAGAAGGCGATGATTTCGTTGTTCTTTCTGACATTCTTGGTGATGAAGATCACCTAGGTGACATGGACTTTAAAGTAGCGGGTACTAACCAAGGTATCACTGCACTGCAAATGGACATTAAGATCGAAGGTATCACCAAAGAGATCATGCAAATTGCGCTAAACCAAGCACAAGGTGCACGTAAGCATATCCTTTCTGTGATGGATCAAGCGATCTCTGGTGCTCGTGCTGAGATTTCTGAATTTGCACCACGCATTTACACCATGAAGATCAGCTCTGAGAAAATCAAAGACGTGATCGGTAAAGGTGGTGCTGTGATCCGTGCTCTAACTGAAGAGACGGGCACAACCATCGAAATCGAAGATGACGGTACAATCAAGATTGCGGCAACCGATAGCGCTCAAGCTAAAGAAGCGATTCGTCGCATTGAAGAGATCACGGCTGAAGTTGAAGTCGGCGCTATCTATACTGGTAAGGTCGCTCGTCTGGCTGATTTTGGCGCGTTCGTTAACATTCTTCCTGGTAAAGATGGTCTAGTACACATTTCTCAAATCGCGGATCAACGCATCGAGAAAGTGTCTGATTACTTGAAAGAAGGCCAAGAAGTTCAAGTTAAAGTACTTGAAATCGACCGCCAAGGCCGTGTTCGTCTAAGCATGAAAGAAGCGGTAGAGAAACCAGCTGAAGAAGTTGTTGCAGCACCAACGGCTGAATAAGGCCACTTTAAGCTTGAGAAGCACGGCGCTTTAGTCGCCTTTTCAACATAAAGCATGATATAAAGGGAGCGTTATTCGCTCCCTTTTTCATGCCTAGATTAATGCGATACACCCACTTATCTTGGGCTTTGGGGTACACAGGAGTTTTATTTGTGAAATGGTTTCCAACGGCCGCATTGAGTGCTTTGATACTGATAATGTCGGGCTGCGCGTCAACTCAAAATGACAATCAAAGTCAATGGGTATACCCTCCGATGGCAGTGCCATTGCAGTCTTCATTACAGCAACAAGTTCAGATAGCGCGTTTGACGCAACTGCTACAACGTACTGATCTGCCTGATGATGTGCGGGCCAAAATGTTTTATGAGCGTGGTAACAACTACGACAGTGTTGGGCTACGCACTTTAGCACGTTTAGATTTTGAGCAGTCACTCGCTCTTAACCCGGCGCAGCCTGATATCTTTAATTTATTAGGCGTGTATTACACGCAAGTTGCAGAGTTTGATGCCGCTTATGAGGCATTTGATTCGACATTAGAACTTGAACCTGACAATTTTTACGCTGAGCGTAACAGAGCCATCGCACTTTATTACGGCGACCGTACAGAACTTGCGCTGGAAGAGATTCGTGCACATTATCAACATGACCCTAGCGATCCCTTTCGTGCATTGTGGCTATATATTATTCAAAGTGAAAGCGAGCCTTTGCAGGCACGTGTGGATCTCTTCAATCGCTATAAAGTTCGAGATGATCAATGGGGATGGCTCTTGGTTGCGTTAACGCTTAAGGAGATATCGGAAGAGCAAGCTTTTAAGATGATCTTAGAAGAAGGCAGCGGTAATGCGATACAAGCACAGCGTTTAACTGAGGTCTATTTTTATCTCGCTAAGCGTTACCAACAAGAGGGAAATTACGCGCACGCGATCGCCTTGTACAAGCTTGCGTTGTCATTTAACGTCTACGAATATGTTGAGCATCGATACGCTTATCTTGAATTAGGGAAAATTTTCCAGCAAGTAAGAGCCGACTATTTAGCTAAGGCGAAAGCTGAGCAGCCAGAGTCTCAGCAATAAGTACCTTATTATATCCTTTTCCTTAAAGCCGCTGACTTTTTCAGCGGCTTTTTTGTTGCTTAACGATCTAAAGATCCATAAAATAGTTAGCCTTGATAACCATTTTAATTTGAAAAGCAGTGAAACTAGAAGCTAACTTAGAAAAATTAGAGCGTTTTAGTGCCAAAATCTGGCGTCGGTATAGCAAAGCTGATCCCATTTCACAATTGAGCTTTAATGAATATGATTACCTTAAAGTGATTCAAAGCTCTTCTTTGCCACTGCGCTTAACTGATTTAGCCAATGAGATGGAAGTGAGTAAACCATCGGTATCAAATATGGTTAAAAGGCTTAAAAATAAAGGGTTGGTTCAGACGGCACAATGCCAAGATGATGCGCGTTCTTACCGAGTTTCTCTCACCGATACTGCGCGTGAGCATTTAGCGGATGAAGCGAAAGTGTACGCTGTTGTCGCAGAGCAAGTGACTAAGCATCTCTCGGAAGAAGAAGCACTGTGTTTTAATATGTTGTTATCCAAAGTATTACTTTAATTTACTTATATAGTTAGCTTTACTAACTATGGTGTCTGTTATGAAAAATTCAATTTACCGCCAATTTTGGCGCTATACCATTCCGACCGTGGCAGCTATGTTAGTCAATGGCTTGTATCAAGTGGTGGATGGTATTTTTATTGGTCATTATGTTGGTGCTGAGGGATTGGCGGGCATTAACGTTGCGTGGCCTATTATTGGCTTTATTTTAGGGCTTGGCATGTTGGTGGGCGTTGGAACTGGTGCCCTGGCTTCGATCAAGCAAGGTGAAGGGAACATGACGGCAGCCAAGCAAGTGCTTGCTACTGGCCTATTGTTGCTTGTGATGCTAGCTCCCGTGGTGGCGACAATTCTATGGTTTCTTGCGGACGATTTCATTGCGTGGCAAGGCGTTGAAGGACGAGTCTACGAACTTGGCTTGCAATATTTGCAGGTATTAGTGATCGCTTGTGTCTTTACGCTTGGCTCTATTGCGATGCCTTTCTTGTTACGAAACGACGACAGCCCTAATTTAGCCACATTGCTGATGGTGAGTGGTGCGATAATCAATATTCTCTTTGATTATCTGTTTATTGCCGTTTTACATTGGGAACTTACTGGTGCCGCCATAGCAACGGCACTCGCACAATTAAGTGTGACTGTATTAGGTATAGGCTATTTCTTTTCGACGCGAGCCAAGTTGCAGCTGTCACTCTCGGTGATGAGGGTGCAATGGTCGTTGTTACCTAAGATTGTTGCGATTGGTACTTCAAGCTTTTTTATGTATGCCTACGGTTCGATGATGGTGGCGGTGCACAACAGCCTATTTGCTCACTATGGCAGCGCGGTACTCGTTGGGGCATACGCGATATTAGGCTATATCGTCACGGTTTATTACTTAACGGCAGAGGGCATCGCGAATGGTATGCAGCCGTTAGTTAGCTTCAATTATGGTGCCAAAAACTATCTTCATATTAGAAAACTGCTCAAAATTGCAATGAGCATTGCCGTGCTTGGCGGGCTGGGTTTTGTGGTGCTGCTGAACTTGTTTTCCACTCAGGTTGTTGCGGTCTTCAATTCAACTGACCCGCAATTGATGGCAAGCGCTGTACTGGGCTTAAAACTGCATATGTTTGCGTTGTTTTTGGATGGATTTTTAGTTGTCGCCGCCGCCTTTTATCAAGCGACCAATCGCGGCAGTAAGGCGATGTTTGTCACCATTGGTAATATGGCGATCCAACTACCGTTCTTGTATTTGTTACCTAAGTTATATGGTGTGACTGGTGTGTGGATTGCCTTCCCCATTTCCAATATTGCGTTAAGTTTGGTAGTGGGTTTGATGTTGTGGCGAGATTTGCGTGCACTACCTTGTGATAACGCCAAGCAAACCGTGTTCGCTTAACAAGAGCCTCCCCCTTGTCTCTAGGGGGAGGCTACGCTCAGCTTTGTTGAATCGCTAGGCCCGGTAATTGGTGCCAATAGCCGTTACACTGGTGATTGGTTAAAGGGGAGGGATGCTCTCCTTTTTCATTGGCCTTGAACTGCGACAGATGTTCGAATGTCTCAAAACCAAGTGGGCTTAAACGAACGACATCGACCAATCCCGCCATACTTGGTAAATCATTAGCAAGGTTATAGCAATAGCCCGACTGGGTTTGGATACCGTTGAGGTTAAATACCGCTTGGCCTTCTTGGCTGTGAACCTGAATTCCGGTTGGATACTTGATACAGCAAGTCTCACATTCATCCTTCGCACGGTTTTCGGCCCGTGCGGTAAAGCAGCGTGCGGAGTAAGCCAGTGGCAGGTATCCGTGGCTAAAAACTTCTACTTCAAACTGGTTTTTGATACCAAGCTCGTCACATTGTTGCAATACATTGATTAGCCAATCACGGGAGAGTTCAACAGGCATGCACCAACGGATCATCCCTTGTTTTAGGAACAGTTGCAGTGTTCGCGCGTTGTAAGCATTCACGGCGGGCCCAACCACAAAAGGAAGGCGTTTTTCACTGGCGAGTTGAATCGCCGAAACGTCATTTGCTTCAATCGCAAAATCGCCATTCTCAATATACTTTTTCATCACATTGATTTCGCTCGGCGCTTCCAGTAGCGCCATGGTTGAGATCACAACCTGTTTACCCGCTTGTGAAAGCGCTTTGGCGATCTCAAACCAGTGTTGTGGTTTTATCTCACGTCGCTTGGAGCAGACCGATTCACCCAAATAGATCATATCAGCAGGGCTATTGATTGCCTGTTGATAAAAACTTTCTACCTCTTGTTTGGGCCAGAAATAGAGTAAAGGACCCAGCGCATATTTCATTCTCTTCTCCATTCTCTTATTGCCATTGGCGATGGTACGCGCCGAGTGTCGTTTGCGTGCCTTCAGAAACGTTGGCTAAGGCGGTATTCCAAGCCGTTTCTACTTGGTAGGCTTGTGGATTTGCTTGGTAGCGATCAATCGCCGCTCGCCAGGTTTTAGTCACTTGCTCCACATATGCAGGGCTACGTTGGCGACCTTCAATTTTGACGGAAGCAACGTTGGCTGCAAACAGTTCTGGTAATAGTGATAACGTATTTAAACTGGTTGGTTCTTCCAGTGCGTGGTAGCGTTTAGGTTGCCCATCGATCTGCGCTTCAAAACGACCTTTGCACAAGGTTGGGTAGCCTGCATTTTCTCCGGCTGCGTATTTATCAATCAAAATTTCGTTTAAGCGAGATTCCAAACCTGAGTCCGTTTCTTGCCAGCGGACGTACTTCGCGGGCGAACAGGCTCCGACAGTATTGGGTGATTCTCCCGTCATATAGGAAGAGAGATAACAGCGCCCTTCAGACATAATACATAAGCTGCCAAAGGCAAATACTTCAAGCTCGACGTCACTCATCATATTACGTGAGAGCTGTTTGACTTGATGGATTGATAGCACTCGCGGTAACACCACTCGCTTAATATTGAAATTCTGCTTATAAAACTCGATAGCGGCGACGTTGGTGGCGGAGGCTTGTACAGAAAGATGCAGTTCCAGATCTGGATATCGGTTAGCGGCATAATCCAATACCGCGATATCGGCGATGATCAACGCATCCACGCCTAAACTGGCGGCATTATCGACGGCGTGAGTCCAACGCTCGAAGCCATTAGGGTGGGCGAAGGTATTTAACGCGACATGAATTTTTTTATGGTGATCATGAACATATTGCACCGCTTTATCTAACTTCTTACCTGCGAAATTAAGGCCAGCAAAGTGGCGAGCATTGGTATCATCTTTGAAGCCGATATAAACCGCATCTGCACCACAATCGATCGCTGTTTTTAGAGCAGGCAGGTTACCTGCAGGACATAAAAGTTCCATTGATCCGTACGATATCTAAGGGAAAGTAGTGGTATTTTATGAAGCATTATGAATAGCAAATTTGATGTAAGGCAGGTTTGGGGCGAATAAACGAGATTTACTTATTTGGGAGTAGAACGATGACGACGATTTTGAACGAATAACTCTTCTACTTCCTGCCTCGGTTGTGGCCGATAAAAATGGAAGCCTTGAATTGAGTTACAGTTGAGATTAGAGAGCAGTGTGGCTTGTTGTTGAGTTTCCACACCTTCGGCAACGACCGTTAAGTTGAGTGATTTTCCTAAATTGATGATGTTTTCAATGACGGTGATTTGTTTAGGAAGCGTATCGATATCCGTTATAAAAGCGCGGTCAATTTTAAGTTCATCAATCGGGAAGCGAGCGAGGTAAGAGAGCGAGGAATACCCCGTACCAAAGTCGTCAATGGACAGAGAAAAGCCCAGTTTTTTGATCGCGTTCAACATTTGCAAGGTGTGTTCGCTGTCGCTCATAACGGCACTTTCGGTCAGTTCAAATGTGATGCAGTTTGGATCAAGCTCCGTGGTGCGAAGCAGTTTTTCCATATAATCAATCAACTTCGGGTTACAAAACTGTTCTGGCGATAAATTGATCGCCACGCGACCTGGTAAAATGCCTTGCAGCTTCCAGCGTTTTACGGTCGAGAAGACATCACGCATCACCACTCGGCCTAAATGTTCAATCAGCCCAGCTTTTTCCGCGACAGGGATAAAAGCGCCCGGGTTGATATACCCTTCCACAGGGTGTTTCCAGCGCACCAAAGCTTCCGCACCATTGATGCTGAAGTCGCGAGCATTTACTTTCGGTTGATACCACACTTCAAGGCCATTTTGTTGCAGCGCTTTTTGCAGTTCAATTTCAAGCCATAAGCGCATGCGCGCTTCTTTGTTCATTTGATCGTTGAACTTAATCAGACGGTTTCTACCACGATCTTTGGCTTCATACATCGCCGTATCGGCATTTTGCAACAATACGCGTGCATCGCTACCGTCACCAGGGTAGGCGACACTACCTATGGAGCAGGCTAAGCGTTTACTGAAATGGTGCAGATCAAACGGTTGGTTAATCAAAGAAATGATGCGTTCAGCCAACATTTCAGCGGCGCGACTATTTTCAGGATCAGGCAGTATTAGTCCAAATTCATCGCCGCCAAGGTGGCCCACAATCGCTTGTTGCGGTAGTAAACGTTTCAGCCGTGCT
This sequence comes from Vibrio sp. V09_P4A23P171, assembly GCF_963875615.1. Classification (NCBI taxonomy): domain Bacteria; kingdom Pseudomonadati; phylum Pseudomonadota; class Gammaproteobacteria; order Vibrionales; family Vibrionaceae; genus Vibrio; species Vibrio sp. V09_P4A23P171. The sequence continues at coordinate 64,346 of NZ_CAWNMR010000070.1, read as the reverse complement.
GAGACCTCTTTAATGACTTTATCGCCAATATGATGGCCTAAAGAGTCATTGATGTTTTTGAAGTTATCAATGTCTAAATAGAGCATCACAAGGGGGGTTTCATTTTGAATGAACTGTTCTAAACGTTTAGTGAAACCAAAACGGTTATACAAGTTAGTCAGCGAGTCAATGTGGATATCGGCATGCATAGTCGAAGACAACTGCTTAGGTGCATCTTCTGCATCTTGAATCAAAATCAGTTGTGAGCTGTTGCCCAGCACGACGGTGGCTCCAGCGTGCAGTTGAACTTTACGTTCAAAGCCACACTTTGGCCCAGTGAGGCAGACCAATGGTGCCCCTGCGAGTAATAAACTAAGTGGAGAGCTGAATACGGTTTTACTTTTTTCATCGACAAACAAGCGCGATAACTCTTCACCAAGAAGCTCTGAGGTATTTTCAAAACCGAGTAAACGAGCCGATGCGGGGTTAGCAGAGATAATGCAGTCGTCATCGACCAGCAACAATCCATCGGGAAGCAAGCTAGTCAAGGTTGAAAACTTATTTTCCGACTCTTCTAATGAGCGAATGAGGATCTGTTTTTCGGAGGTGTCGATCGCGTGAAACACAATATTTTCGACTTTTTTATCACCCATGATAGGTGATAAAGAGAAATGCAAACTCGTTTCTAAATCGATCTCGTGAAGAGTCAGTTCGGTCTCAAGCGTTTCTCCTTGAAATGCCCGTTCATAATAGGGTTTGAGATGGCGGTAGAAATGCTCACCCAGAATTTGTGAGTCATTCATTCCAACCAATTCGGTTGTGCTCAGCCCTGCAATATCACAATAACGTTCATTGACCATCACATAGTTATGTTGGTCGTTCAAGATGGCAAAAAAGAACGGACTGTTCGACGTGATTTTTGCAAACCAATGTTGTAAATGTTGCGAAGGCATCAAGCTACTACCACTCTCCAGAGCACTTATATTCATGAGGATGTTACAACGTAAGTAACACATTAACTATAACTTTGATTACTAAGCTAGAAAAGGTTCTCAAACAATGTACGTTTTTTGATGCATCACAGGAATTTGCACCCCCACATCCATTATGATTAGGTACTATTGCATTACAAAGTAACGGATAACGCTCGTGATTCACAAGATTCGTACTCAACTAGTTCAAAACGCCGCTTCAATTTTGCGATCCCCAGTCCACTTCTTACCGCAAGTTGTACAAAAAAAAGCCTTGCTAGAAGGGTTGAAAACTATATTTCATGAGGCTTTGCAAGAAGGTGACTTTGAATTTCTTGATGGGAAATGGTTAAAGGTTTCAATTCGCGATTTGAATTTGAATTGGTATATCAGCTATCAAGCGGAACAACTTGTTGTGTCTGATAAGACGGAAGTGGAAGATGTCAGCTTTAGCGGTAACCTAAATGATATGGTGTTGATTGCTGGTCGAAAAGAAGATCCTGATACGCTGTTCTTTCAACGTCGACTCTCCATTGAAGGGGATACCGAACTGGGGTTAGAGGTGAAGAACCTGATGGACAGTGTTGACCTAGAGCTTTTACCAAAACCATTCCAGATGTTAATAAATCAGCTAGCAGATTTTGTGCATAAGGGCGTACAATCGCCAGTGACACAAAATGAGGTAATGAATGCTTATTCGAACTGAAGCGCCAGCGGATATCTTAGCGATTGACCGCTTATTAAAATCAGCCTTTGAGACAGATGCTGAAGCTAATTTGGTCATGACATTAAGGGAAAACAGCCATTTGACGCTCTCTTTAGTGGCCTGTGATGATGACGGCGAAGTCGTTGGTCATGTGATGTTTAGCCCAGTATTACTCAATGGTGAAGACTTAAATTGGCAAGGGCTTGCACCGTTAGCCGTGAAAAAAGAGTGGCGAAATCAAGGTGTCGCCGCCTCGTTGGTAAAAGAGGGGTTAATCTGTTTGGCTGAGTTCGATTATCCAGCTTGTGTGGTTTTGGGTAACCCGGATTATTATCAACGCTTTGGCTTTAAAGAGGCGGCGAAATCTGATTTTCGTTGTCGTTGGGATGTTCCAGCTGGCGCGTTTCAGATCGTTTCATTAGTCGACGGCGAATTGAGCGGACGAGCGGGTTTAATTGAGTATTGCCCAGAGTTCAACGATCTTTAATCACCGTATTTCTATTCAAAACAGGGAGCCCAGAGCTCCCTGTTTACTTTTATGCCCTTCTCATTTGAAGCTACCGTGGTGTTGGCTACGTTCGCTCACCCCAATCACCTTGTTTATCTAGGCTCATAGGGATGAATTCACTTGCCGCCTATCTGCAACTTCAAGTTGTTTGGGCATAGCTCTTGGGGCATTGGATGATTAACGGTTTCTGTCTTGGCGCTGATTTGTTAGGATTGCGATGTTCAATGAGGTCATATACAGATGTCACATCACGAAAATCAATATTTACAAGAAATGGGCATCCAGCGTTGGGAGCTTATCCATCCACAGCGGCTGGCTGGCTATCAACCTGATCCGGTGACACTGCCGAGCTCGTGCCGATTATTACTCGTTTCCCCCCAATACCCGCAACAAGGTGCTCTATTGCTGTTTTCAAGAGTATTGAAGAGTATGGGGCTCGAAATCAGTCAGGCGTGTCATCTTGAGCCTCACTCTCTTAGCCAACTAACAGGCTCCAGCATTGAATGGTTGTGGTTTTCAGGCTGTGAAAAGAGAGAAAGCCCGTTGGCTCAGAAAGTGTTAACGTCACCGCCGCTAGTTGAGATAGATGGCAATACCGAGCTGCGCCGGGCGTTGTGGCAGCAAATTTGTTCTTATGAGTCATAAAACTATGAATATTGATGTTGTGCCTTTATCACTTCCTTATCTTGATGCTATTTGGTCCATTGAGCAGCAAGCTCACAGTTACCCTTGGGCTGAATCACTCGTACGCGACTTGGCGAGTCGTGGTGCATGCCACCATGCTATGTTGGTTGATGGCAAAGTTGTCGGTTATTTCTATGCACAGAATATTGTTGGAGAGGTGACCTTGTTGAATATCGCTGTGGATCCGCAGCAGCAAGGTAAGGGTTACGGAAAATTGTTGATGGAGTTTTTCTTAACTTACTGTGAAAAAGCGCAAGCTGAAAGTGCGTGGCTTGAAGTTCGCGAAAGTAACATCCGCGCTTATAGCTTGTACGAATCGCTGGGTTTTAATGAGCTCGATCGTCGAGTGAACTACTATCCCACTCCGAAAGGATCAGAAGATGCGATCATCATGAGCTACTATTTTTTGTAGCTTATTTTCCATCAGCAGATCGTTTGCAAACTCAGTTTTTTTTCATGGTTAGGCGTCTCGGAACTACTTCTGGTGCGCCTTATCTTTTTGATGTTCATTGAGTTGATAACATGGGCTTGCAAAACGCTTGACGACTTCCTTAGCGGTTAACGGCTTATCAAATAAGTAACCTTGGAACTGATCACAACCCAATTGTTTGAGAGTTTCGAGTTCTTGGCACTCTTCCACACCTTCGGCTATTACCTCCAAATTTAAACGTTTCGCAATCATAATAATCGTATCCACAATTGCTTGGTCACTCTCATCTAGATGCAATTGAGTGACAAAAGAACGATCGATTTTGAGCACATCCACAGATAAAAGTTTGAGGTAACGCAGTGATGAATAACCAGTGCCAAAATCATCAATCGAGATGCTCAGCTTACTTTTTTTAAGTTGCACCATTTTTTGAATCGCACTTTCTACATTTTCCAGCAATAGCCCTTCAGTAATCTCCAATTCAAGATGTTCACCAGTAATACCTGCTTGTTGCATTGCATGGTTAATGTGTTCAACAAAAGAATCTTGAGAAAACTGCAACGGACTGATGTTGATGGCTAAACGGCGAAAATGGGGAGGTAATACTCCTTGGCGCTTCCAAGCGGCGTATTGATAGCACGCTTGCTCTAATATCCAGTTTCCAATCGGAATAATTTGCCCCGTTTCTTCTGCTATGGTCATAAACACACCCGGTGGCAATACACCTTTGGTTGGGTGGTTCCAGCGGATCAAGGCTTCCACACCGACAATATTGTGCCGCTCATCGACTTGAGGTTGGTAATAGAGTTCTAACTGTTGGGTATTGAGGGCTTCATGGAGGCCTTTTTCAATTTCCAGAAACGATTCGACTTGAGCCTGCATTTCTGGCTCATAAAACATGTATTTATTGCGTCCATTCGCTTTTGCGCGGTAAAGTGCTGTATCGGCTTGTCTAAGTACATCGATATTGGTTTTGCCCACTGACGGAAAAATCGAGATACCAATACTCACAGTGCAATAAAGCTGGTGGTCATCAATCGAGTAAGGGTTGGAAATCAGAGCCAGAAGCTGCTGAGCTACCTTCTCTGCTTGTTGGCGAGAGAGATGAGGAATCAACACCGCAAACTCATCGCCACCGATGCGTGCGGCGGTGTAATCGTGTTTAAGCCAGCCATCCATACGCATGGCGATAGCTTTGATTAAATGATCCCCCGTTGTGTGTCCAAGTGAATCATTGATCGTTTTGAAACGGTCGAGATCAAGGTAAAACAACACACCAGAAGTGTGGGTGCGAATACTGTTATCAATCGCATCAGTGAGCAGTTGTAGCAGCAAGCTGCGATTAGCAAGGCCAGTTAACGTGTCGTAGTAGGCTAATTGGTTAAGTTTAGCATCCGCGAGCTCTCGCTCTTTCCATAAAGTATAGAAAGTACCGGCTAACTCACTGAGCTCATTTTTTTGCTGTTGTAATGGCGGCTGTGTTGGGCGTTGATTGTTTTGCAATGAGCGAACCCACGAAATTAACGTGGTGATGGGTTTTGACAGCTTGTAGTAAAAAAAGACTAAAAGGATCGAAGTCAGCAACACATTTCGAAAGAGATCAAATAGCAATACTCGTGTGGTTTTTGCAATAAATTCTTTGGCAATGGAAGAGCCGTTGACGGAAAAACTTAAGCTACCTACCACCACACTCGAATTGGGTTGATGCAAGTCAGTTTTAAAGATGGGTATTTCAGGTGTCAGATAATTCGATAAGAGCCGAATAAAAGCCGTCTGCGCTGGAATCTCTCTGCTTTTTTTTGCCAGTGTATCGCCAAAATCATCAATAATTTCAACATGATAAATGGCATTATCAACCATTAGGCTAGAGACGACTTGATTGGCTAATAAGTTGTTGAGGTGATAAGCAGCCTGGCTGGCATTTGAATAATTTTGCAGCAGTTTAAAACGGTAGTGATCTTCAATGCGAGCTTGCTCATGGTGTAGGTCGAGCAAAGTATGATACAAACTAAAGCCTATCCCAAGGATCACCGAGACTAGGAACACTGTTTTGGCTTGTTTAAATGCCAGAGAATTTCTTTGTTTGGTTATCAGCATAATACTCGCTTATTCTCTTCGCCCTTTTTAGTTATAGCTCATATTTATTGATAATTTAATTACAAATAGAAAGGTCGCCATTCTCTTGTTGATTTGTATAGCGACGAAAGTTGCTCCCAGATCAAATATAGGGGAGAATACCGCGCAAATTTGAATCGAACTGCTGATCAGCGTAAGCGCTTCGGCTCTCCCTTATATCAGCATATTGAGAAGACCTGTTTCATGTCAAATACTCCTTTTTTGAGTGAAGTTTCTAAACGTAGAACCTTCGCTATTATTTCGCACCCGGATGCGGGTAAAACCACCATTACTGAAAAAGTTCTGCTATTCGGGAATGCCATTCAAAAAGCGGGAACGGTAAAAGGGCGCGGCTCTAACCAGCATGCTAAATCAGATTGGATGGAAATGGAAAAAGAGCGTGGTATTTCGGTCACGACCTCTGTGATGCAATTTCCTTACAATCATTGTTTGGTTAACTTGCTCGATACTCCAGGGCACGAAGACTTCTCGGAAGATACTTACCGCACATTGACGGCGGTTGACTCGTGCTTAATGGTGATTGATGCAGCAAAAGGTGTTGAAGATCGTACTCGTAAGCTGATGGAAGTGACTCGCTTACGTGATACACCGATTGTAACCTTCATGAACAAATTGGACCGTGAAATCCGCGATCCAATGGAATTGCTTGATGAAGTGGAGAATGAGCTGAAGATTGCCTGCGCCCCGATTTCATGGCCTGTGGGTTGTGGTAAAGAGTTTAAAGGCGTGTACCACATTCACCGTGATGAGACGATTCTGTACGCGACCGGCCAAGGTCACACTATTCAAGAAGAGCGCATTGTTAAGGGCCTCAACAACCCTGATCTGGATAAGGCCGTGGGTGATGACCTTGCCGCTCAGCTGCGTGATGAGCTTGAATTGGTATTGGGTGCTTCTCATGAATTTGATCAAGAGCTGTTTTTAAAAGGTGAGTTGACCCCTGTTTTCTTCGGAACGGCATTAGGTAACTTTGGTGTGGACCATATGCTGCATGGTTTAACTGAGTGGGCTCCGGCGCCGATGCCACGTCAAGCTAATGAGCGTATTGTTGAAGCCACGGAAGAGAAATTCTCAGGCTTTGTGTTTAAAATCCAAGCGAACATGGATCCTAAACACCGCGATCGTATTGCGTTTATGCGTATTGTGTCGGGTACTTATACCCAAGGCATGAAAATGAACCACGTGCGTATTGGTAAGCAAGTGAGTATTTCTGATGCGGTTACCTTTATGGCGGGCGATCGCTCTCGTGCTGAAAATGCTTATGCTGGCGATATTATCGGTTTGCATAACCATGGAACGATTCAGATTGGTGATACCTTTACTCAAGGTGAATCGTTGAAATTCTCAGGTATTCCTAACTTTGCTCCTGAGCTGTTCCGTCGTATTCGCTTGCGCGATCCACTGAAGCAGAAGCAACTGCTTAAAGGTTTAGTGCAGTTGTCGGAAGAGGGAGCGGTTCAAGTCTTCCGCCCACTACAAAATAACGATTTGATTGTGGGTGCAGTGGGTGTGCTGCAGTTTGATGTGGTGGTGTCTCGTTTAAAATCTGAATACAACGTCGAGGCGATTTACGAAGGTGTTAACGTTGCAACAGCACGTTGGATTGAGTGCGCAGATGATAAAAAATTCGAAGAGTTTAAGCGCAAAAACCAAAGTAACATCGCGCTGGATGGTGGGGATAACCTGACTTACATCGCGCCGACTATGGTCAATTTAAATCTGGCCAAAGAGCGTTTTCCTGAAGTGGAGTTCCGTGCGACACGCGAACATTAAACCTTGGTGATTTTGAAGAGAGTGACACTCTCTTCAAACGTTAAAGATAAAAAATGCCGATATTTCAGTATCGGCATTTTTTTATAGGTGGTATTGGAACACTATTTTTTCTTTTTGTTCGCTTTCTTCTTCTTCGAAACCACTTTGACTTTTTTGTCATCGGTTTTCTTTTTCTTTTTGAATACCGGCTTTTTGTGCTGCGGGCGCATATCTTTAATGAAGCGCTCTTTGATCTCCTCATCGACATAACGCGCGACGCGGTCCATCATCACTTGATCATGGGCTTCAACCAAAGAGATCGCATTGCCTTTTTTACCAGCACGAGCCGTACGGCCTATACGGTGTAAGTACACATCCGCTGAGCGTGGCATATCAAAGTTGATCACGTGACTTACGTCAGGTAAGTCAATACCGCGTGCGGCCACGTCGGTTGCCAGTAGTACGTTGACTGCGCCTTCACGGAATCGCGTAATGGCGTTATTGCGACGATCTTGTGGCATTTCGCCTTGAATCCAAGCACAAGGAATTTGCGCTTTTTCTAGCTCTGTACGCAAATCAGCTAAGCGCTCACGAGTTTTGATAAACACGATAGAACGTTCGGCTTGCTCGGTGAGGATTTTCTTCAATAGCTCAACTTTGTGCACCATGGTATCGGCGCGGTGATACCATTGAGTGATTTTTTTGCGTTCACGACGAGAAGGATCGGCATTGATTGTTGCTGGTTCTTTTAAGAGATCGGCAGTAAAACCTTCCACACCATGACCTTCCAGTGTTGCAGAGAAGAGCAAGGTCTGTTTACGCCAGCGACATTCAGCAGCGAGACGATCGACGATTGGGCCAAAGCCCATGTCCAGCATGCGGTCAGCTTCATCCAAAATAAGCCATTCAATCGCACGACAATCAAAACGTTCGCCTTCAATGTATTCCATTAAGCGACCAGGCGTTGCCACCACAATATCTTGCGTTTTGGCTAAGATGTCGGCGTGCTCTTGATATTGTACGCCGCCGGTGATGGTGACGATATTGAGGCGAGTATTCTTCGCCAGTTCACGAGCTTGATCCGCCACTTGCATCGCCAATTCACGAGTTGGGGTCAGAATCAAGACGCGTGCAGGGCCGGCTCGCTTGCGCGGAAAATCTAAAAGATATTGTAGCGCGGGTAAAACAAATGCAGCGGTTTTACCGGTTCCCGTTGGCGCAGAGGCAAGAATATCTCGACCATCTAGGGCTTGTGGGATCGCTTCAGCTTGAACTTGGGTGGGACGTTCAAAGCCCATATCTTCAATGGCCGCAATGATGCAAGGGTCAAGATCGAGGTCAGCAAAGGTTTTGATCACAGTGAGTACTCCACAAGCCGTTAGGCTTATTTGGCTATAAAATTAAGGTCGAACATTATAGGGGGATTGGTGATTAGGATCACATGTTATTTCTACATCTTGAGATAAAAATCTTGAGTTAGGGCAATAAAGGCTTCGCTATAACCACTTGATGAGTGAATGACCAACGATGAATCAATCACAGAAGCCGAGGCTAAACTTAGTTCAATCAATAGCCGATGAGCGGGTTTGTGTGCTACGGGTTGTACAGTGCAGCGCCGCTTAAGCTGCCAGCCGAGCGTGGGTGCTTGCTCGATAAATTGTTCCCCTTCATACACGGGCAAAATAAAACAAGCTTGCCCCTCATCGTTGAGGAGACTTTTTGCTCTGACTAATAAAGCGTGATGAGCAAGTTGATTGGTGTGCCTAGCAGTAGCTCGCTGGGGATCATGAGACAGTTCACCACTGTTGAAATAGGGTGGGTTACAAATAATTGCATCAAAGGACGGCGTAAAAGAGGTGTCTAAAATATCACCTTGTAAAACCTGTATGCGTTGCCCCCATGAAGAAGCATTACTGTTGTATTGGGCCGCTTCAAAGGCAAAGGCATCGATATCGACGGCCGTAATTTGTGCATCGCTAAAACGTTGCGCGCACATTAATGCTAATAACCCGGTACCAGTGCCAATATCGAGAATGGTTTTGGGATGGTGCGTGAAAGCCCACGCGCCTAATAGAACCCCATCGGTACTGACAGGCATTCCCGCTTGTCCACCGTCAATGGAAAATTGTTTAAATTTGAAACGCTTATTTTTGGGCGTGTGACTTTTCATCATTATTTCAAAATATAGCTCTAATTAAGTGATAACCACTATTGTTATCTATTTGTTCGGATTATTCTTCTATCTGTTATGAGAGTGTATGAGAAAATGATCAACACATCATTCTTTCTATTTTTTAACATTTAGAGTTTTAAACTGGTTTTTCACCGATATTATAAATTAATGTAGCGTTTTTTGCTTTGCCCTTGCGAAGTCTTGAGTGTTTCGTCATTATTCGCCCTTAATTTTTAGATTTAGATGCGGTTTCAACCTCATCAACAATGCATACACAACATTTATCAAATAATAATTAAGGGTTATCTGTGAAGCAGACGTTAAAACTAACAGATATTATCGCGGTCGGCTTTATGCTTTTCGCGTTTTTCTTGGGTGCTGGTAACATCATCTTTCCGCCAATCGCTGGCCAACTTGCTGGAGAGCATTTACTGCCAGCCATGACAGGCTTTCTTATTACCGCTGTCGGTTTACCATTGATGACGATTATTGCGATTGCTGTCGCGGGTGGTTCTTGGGAGCATTTAACCAAAGATCTGCCTAAACAAGCTGCAACTATCATGGCAGTGATGATCTTTATCATCATTGGTCCTGCCTTTGCAGCACCGCGTACCGGCCTTGTGGCGTATGAAATGGCAGTGAAACCATTTTTCATTGATGCGCAACAATCGCATTTGACACTATTTTCGATTCTCTTTTTTGTCGTTGCGATGTTTTTTGCCTGGTCTCAAGGTCGGCTCATTGACATCATTGGTAAAGTGCTAACTCCTGCTCTATTTGTTGGATTAATTATTTTAGCCGTTGCGGTTTTTGTTGACCCGCAAGGTGAGATGGTGACTGCACAAGGCGAATACCTGACTCAGCCGTTGACGAAAGGTTTCCTTGAAGGCTACAACACCATGGATACGTTTGGCGCACTGATGTTTGGGATGTTAATTGTCGATGCACTGCGTAGCAAAGGCATTACAGAGCGCGCGGCAACCACAAAGTATTTAATCAGCGCGGCGTGTATTGCGGCGGTTGGTTTAGCTTTTGTCTATATTTCACTGTTTTATCTTGGCGCGACAAGCTCTGTGGTCGCTTTTGGTGCAGAAAATGGCGGTGCGGTGCTTAGCCAATATGTGCAAGCGCTGTTTGGCCCTTATGGGCAGATCGTGCTTTCTGTCATCGTGCTACTAGCCTGCCTAACCACGGCAATTGGTTTGATTTCAGCATGTTCAGATTACTTTTGCACATTGACTCCAATTGCGTATAAATCTTGGGTGATCATTATTGGTGTTGCTTGCGCTATCGTGGCAAACGTTGGTTTATCGCAATTGATCACGCTTTCTATCCCCGCACTGTATGCGCTTTATCCAGTTGCGATTGCCTTGATTATGTTGACCTTCTTGAGAGGGAAACTACCAAACCCAGCAGTGGCATACCGTGTAGTGCTACTTGTCTCTTTTCTTTTTGCGTTGATCGACGCGGCAAAAGTGGCTGGCGTTGATGTGTCTGCGTTCAATATGCTGCCACTGTTTGAGGTCGGCATGGGGTGGTTGCTTCCGACACTTGCTGCGATGATTTGCATGTTCTTTATTGCAACTACCGTTCAACAAAGTGTGGTTAAAGAAGCGGCATAATCGCGTTTTTAACCGTAAGCATTAAAGAGGCTGAACACGATTGTTCAGCCTCTTTTTTTAGGCGTGCGCCAGCTTTTATTCCAAGAGATCAAACGAATTTTTCCTGTATCTTCGTCACATTTTTAAGTAGAATTCTTCGGTTAAATTCTACTCATAAATGTTGAGCAAACATGTTTGAAATCAATCCTATTAAAAACCGTCTTCAGGATGTGTCAGAGCGCACAAATATCCTGAGGGGGTATCTTTGACTACGACTCTAAGAAAGAGCGTTTAGAAGAAGTGAATGCAGAACTCGAGCAACCCAACGTCTGGAACGAACCTGAGCGTGCACAAGCGCTAGGTAAAGAACGTGCTTCGCTCGAAGCCATTGTCGATACCATTGATCAGTTAGATCAAGGTGTGGATGATGTGGAAGGGCTACTGGAACTGGCTATTGAAGCAGAAGACCAAGAAACCTTCGATGAAATTGGCCCTGAACTGGATGAGCTGGAAACTAAGCTTGAACAGCTTGAGTTTCGTCGTATGTTTTCTGGCGATCACGATTCTTCAGATTGCTATATTGATCTGCAGTCTGGTTCGGGCGGCACCGAGGCTCAAGACTGGACATCAATCCTGCTACGCATGTATTTACGTTGGGCAGAATCGAAAGGCTTTAAGACTGAAGTGATTGAAGTGTCTGAAGGTGATGTTGCTGGCCTAAAAGGCGCAACCGTGCGAATTATCGGTGATTACGCTTATGGCTGGTTACGCACCGAAACTGGCGTACACCGCTTGGTTCGTAAATCCCCATTTGATTCGAGTGGCCGCCGCCATACCTCTTTTGCCTCTGCGTTTATCTATCCTGAGATTGATGAAAATATTGCTATCGACATCAACCCAGCCGATCTTCGTATCGATGTTTATCGCGCTTCGGGAGCGGGTGGTCAGCACGTTAACACCACCGAATCGGCGGTGCGTATTACGCACATTCCAACCAATACCGTTGTTCAATGCCAAAACGATCGTTCGCAGCATAAAAACAAAGACCAAGCGATGAAACAATTGCGTGCAAAACTGTTTGAACTTGAGTTACAAAAGCAGAATGCAGAAAAGCAAGCCAATGAAGATGCGAAATCTGACATTGGCTGGGGAAGCCAAATCCGATCTTATGTATTGGATGACTCCCGAATCAAAGATTTACGCACTGGCGTTGAAAACCGCAATACCCAAGCGGTATTAGATGGTGATTTAGACAAATTTATTGAAGCAAGCCTGAAATCAGGCCTTTAATGCTTTTTTACCGACATATAAGGTACATGTAAAATGACTGATGCTGTTCAAAACGAAATGAATCAAGAGCAAATTGCGCAAGAAGAGAACAAACTCATCGCAGAGCGTCGCAGCAAGCTGGATCACATCCGTAAGAGCTGTAAAGCGAATGGCCACCCAAATGACTTTCGTCGTGACAGCCTTGCGGGCGATCTTCAACAGCAATTCGGTGAAAAGAGCAAAGAAGAGTTAGAAGCCTTAAACCATGTTGTGGCGATTGCGGGTCGTATCATGGCGAAACGTGGCCCTTTCCTTGTTATTCAAGAAACCTCTGGTCGTATTCAAGCTTATGCTTCAAAAGAGGTTCAAACTGAGCTGAAGGAAAAATACCAAGGTCTAGACATTGGTGACATCATCGGCGTGAAAGGTGCGTTGCACAAATCTGGCAAAGGCGATCTCTACGTTAATATGGAAGAGTACGAATTGCTGACAAAGGCACTTCGTCCATTACCAGAGAAGTTCCACGGTTTGACTGACCAAGAGATGCGCTACCGCCAACGTTATGTGGATTTGATTGTTAATGAAAGTTCACGTAATGCGTTCATTGTTCGCTCTAAAGTAATGACTGCAATTCGTAACTTCATGATCTCAAAACAGTTCATGGAAGTAGAAACGCCAATGATGCATGTGATCCCTGGCGGAGCTAGTGCGCGTCCATTCATCACTCACCACAATGCGCTCGACATGCCAATGTACTTGCGTATCGCACCTGAGCTTTACCTTAAGCGTTTAGTTGTGGGTGGCTTTGATCGCGTGTTTGAAATCAACCGTAACTTCCGTAACGAAGGTCTTTCTCCTCGCCATAACCCTGAATTTACTATGATGGAATTCTATATGGCGTACGCAGATTACAATGATCTGATGGACTTTACTGAGGAGTTATTAAGCACTGTGGCACAGGAAGTTTTAGGTTCGACTTCAATGCCTTATGGTGATGAAACGGTAGAATTTGGTGGTCAATATGCTCGCATGAGTATGTTTGAAGCCATCAAACACTACAACCCAGAGCACGCTCAAATCCAAGCGTTAACTGAACAGGATCTGCAAAACCGTGAGCTCATGGTATCTATCGCGAAATCGGTTCATGTAGACGTTGAACCTTTCTGGACTTGCGGCCAACTGCTTGAAGAGATCTTCGGTGAAACGGCCGAACCTAAGTTGATGCAACCGACCTTCATCACTGGATACCCTGCGGATATTTCACCATTGGCGCGTCGTAGCGATAACAACCCATTCTTCACTGACCGTTTTGAGTTCTTCATCGGTGGTCGTGAAGTCGCCAATGGCTTCTCTGAGCTTAATGATGCTCAAGATCAAGACGAGCGCTTCTTAGCGCAAGTGAATGCCAAAGATGCTGGCGACGATGAAGCCATGTTCTACGATGCTGATTATGTTGTTGCGTTAGAGCACGGTCTCCCACCAACGGCGGGTCAAGGCATTGGTATTGATCGTTTGGTGATGTTACTCACCAACACCCATACGATTCGTGACGTTATCCTATTCCCTGCGATGCGCCCACAGCAGTAATTGCTACTTTCGTTCCGATAAACCGCCTAAATAGGCGGTTTTTTTTTGCATTAGTTTGAAAAATTTTGTTCACTAGCGTGGACTAACAGACAACAATTTCGAAAGGATTATGAAATAGTTCCCTATATTAAATGGCAAAGTGCTTATTTGTTGTCTAGTCTTATGATTGAGACAGACTACAGCGCCAAGTCTCGTTAATGTAACAGCCGTTTAATGTGCCAAAAGTAGCACTGCATATAAATTTAAAGATAAGGAATAATAGATGGGCACTCAATTCCGAATGGATTCTGTCCCTGGTTCGCTTGTCGTCGTTGGTGGGACATACGAGCCTTGGTTATCTGTACTTGAACAGGTTGGTTGGCGTTGTACACAATGCGCAGATTTACGTAAAGCGGATGCCTTGTTTGCAGAAACAGGCCCATGCATTGGTATTGTTGATTTGAGCCATGATGAATTCAGCCTCAATGGCATTGCAAATTTGGTCAGCAACCATAAACAAGTACGTTGGTTGGCGTTCATTCGCGAATCACAGTTGAGCTCGGATACGATTTGCCAATTCATTGTTAACTTTTGTATTGACTTTTTTACGGCGCCGATTCCCGATGCGCAGCTACTGAGCACCATTGGACACCAACTTGGAATGCTTAAGTTAGAGAAAAAAGTATGGCCACATTATGGAGCAACAGGGGATATTGGTTTAATTGGTGAGTCCACTCCCATGAAGCGCTTGCGTGATCAGATCAAACGCATCGGCCCTACAGATGTCAGTATCCTCATTTATGGGGAAAATGGAACGGGCAAAGAGACGGTCGCGAGAGCGGTACACAAAACCTCGTCTCGCGCACAAAAACCTTTTATTTCAGTGAATTGCCGAGCTTTATCGGAGAGCCGCTTTGAATGTGAGCTATTCGGTATTGGTTGTGAAGACTCATCTCAAACTTCATTATTGGAGCGGGCAGATGGTGGGACGATCCTACTCAAAGATATTCTCACGCTACCTAAAAGCCAACAAGCTAACCTCTTGCGCTTCCTGCAAGAAGGAACGATAGAAACTTCAATGGGTGTCAAAGAGGTGGATGTGCGTATTTTGGCCGCCAACTCTTCCGATATTGAAAAAGCGCTGATTGATGGCAATTTTAACGAAGAGCTGTACCACTATATCAACGTATTGCGTATTAATGTCCCGAGCTTAAAAGAGCGGGCGGGTGATATTGCTTTACTGGCACGACACTTCTTGCAGGAGTATTCAAAAGAGTTTAACGCGCAGGCGCGCAGTTTTACTGAAGAAGCGGCGCGCTCATTGGCTCGTTATCACTGGCCGGGTAACGTTCGTGAGCTGATGAATCAGATCAAACGTGTGGTGCTGATGTCCGATTCAGTCATGTTGGATGAATTGCAACTCGACTTACCAAAACGCAGTGATGGTAAGCGCAGCCTAAAAAGCATTCGTGAGCGTTCAGAGCGAGATGCGCTATTACTGGTTTTAGAATCCAACTCAGGGCAAGTATCAATGGCCGCCAAAGAGCTAGGTGTATCTAGAGCTACTATGTATCGCTTGCTTAATAAACATAACTTAATCACTGAAAATACCTATTAACTTGATGATTCTTCAAGTAAAAATGGCCACATTTAATCCATGTGGCCATTTTTTATAATCATATCTTTTGCGAATAAGTTATTCTCTAGCTGAATATGTCACTTATTTGCTGTCATCGGCTTTCATTTTAGGTTAATGCATTGTTTTTTAATTGTTTGAAAATTAAGAGTTGAATAATCACCTCAGTTGCATAGAATTTAACCGTGAGCCGTGCTCACACACTCATTTCACTTTGGATTAACTATTTGCTTGGAGGCGCAACATGAATCATTTCGTTTTTGTTCATACTGTTCGCGTTTCTATCGATCTTACTGCGCCTAAATCGTCTCTTACTACAGACGCCTGTCGTATGTTTGATGATAAAAAAGGCACCGATTTTTAGTTAATCCGTAACCTTGAGATAGGCTGCGGAAAAATGGCAGCTTATCAAAGTGTTGATCCACCTTGCTCGCCCCCATTTTTCCAGCCGTCAACGTTTAGTTTACTACTGGAGAATATTCATGCGTCATTCAATTTATTTACAACTTGCTACTTTACTGGTCCGTGCTGATTTACGCCGTGAAGAGCGTCAATGGCAACGAAATGTTCGCCGTCATGCTTTTGAGCTGCCTTTTAATAGCCAACACTTGCTTAAAGATATTGGCTTAGAAAGTGATGGACGCGCTATTGGCGTTTCAGTCCCTGACTCAATTAAAGCTGAACGTCATATTCGTCATCTTCGCCGTGTGTTAAGCATGCGAATAACAACGTAAAACGAGGGGCTAGTGGCTTCGCTAGCCCCGAAGATATCTACGGACAAGGGTTGGAGTAAGTCGTCCCAATCTCTTGAATTTTAAGAAGCAATTCATTACTGAGTACGACATCTAAACTATCGATATTTGTTTTCAACTGCTCTAGGTTTGTCGCGCCAATGATATTGGATGCGACAAACGGACGTTGATTGACAAACGCCAACGCCATCTGTGCTGGATCAAGGCCATACTGGTTAGCAAGCTCAACATAAGCGTGAGTGGCTTGTACACCTTGCGCCGTAAAATAGCGAGAAAAGCGTTCAAATAGGCTGCACCGAGCACCGTCAGGTCTTGCGCCATTTAAATATTTACCACTCAGGCAACCAAACGCCAGTGGCGAGTAAGCCAGCAGTTGAACACCTTCGAAGTGGCTAATCTCAGATAAGCCAATTTCAAAGCTACGATTCAGTAAATTATAAGGGTTTTGGATAGAGACAATTTTTGCTAGATCGTGTTTTTCTGCCAATTTTAGCAACGTCATTACGCCCCACGGGGTATCATTTGACACACCGATGTAACGCACTTTTCCAGCCTTGACGAGATCATTAAGCGCTTCGAGCGTTTCGATTAAAGTGACTTCTTCTTGCTGATCAGGATAAGGGTAGTTAAGTTGGCCGAACATGTTCGTTTGGCGTTGAGGCCAATGTAATTGATACAAATCGACATAGTCTGTTTTTAAGCGTCTTAAACTATCATCAATCGCTAAATGAATGTTGCGTCTATCGAGTGACATCTTTTCGCGGATGTGAGGCACGTTACGCGGGCCTGCCACTTTAGTCGCTAACACCACTTTTTCACGTTTACCTGATTTTTCTAACCAGTTGCCAATATAGCTTTCGGTCAGACCTTGGGTTTTACCGTTGGGGGGAACTGGGTACATTTCCGCAGTATCGATGAAATTCACACCTTGGTCTAAGGCGTAATCGAGCTGCTCAAAGGCTTGTTGTTGGCTATTTTGTTCACCAAAAGTCATGGTACCTAAGCAGATCTTGCTCACTTCCAGTGTGGAATGAGGCAGTTTGGTGTATTGCATATTTCTTCCTTGATGCTCTCGCTGGTGGAGTGTGTGACGTTTTTACTATAAGCGAAGATGGCAGTGAAACGGAAACGAATTGTGCAGTGAAAGATCAAACGGTTACGTTTTTTCATGAGCAATAACGAGCACTTTTAAATAAAGTGTTGCTCAAGAATGCTCGCGGTAAATTGAGTTCGAAGATAAAAGCCTCGTGGCAGGGTTTTGATAGGTTTACCATTAGCACCGTAGGCTTCGGTTAATGCTCGCCCGTTTGCCGCTTTTGGCCTGAGCTGTAATACTTCACCGTGCTTAGCGGTGATCTGCTCAACTTTGCCAAGAACGATGAACTCCATCAGTTCTTCCCAATCATTTTTTAGCTGCTGTTCTTGTGCAGGAGAAGGGCTCCATAGCAATGGCGATCCGACATGGCGCTGGGCTAGGGGGATCTCTCGCTCACCCTCTATTGGGATCCACAGTACTCGAGAGAGTTTATTTCGCACGTGGCTTTGCTCCCATGTTAAACCATGAACACCGGTGAGTGGGGCCACACACACAAACGTTGTTTCGAGCGGTTTTCCAGTGTAACTGATTGGAATACTTTTGAGCTCGATACCTAATTGCTCGAAATCTTGCTGAGGTTTGCTGCCTGCCGTTGCACCCAAATGCCACTCTAATAGCTGACCGACCCATCCTTTATCTTTTTTTAAGTCAGGGGGCACGGTCATCTTGGCTTCTTCGGCGAGTTGACTAAAGCTTAAGCCTGCAATGTCTTGGGCTCTAAGCATTAATTCATGTTCAGTTTTAGGTGCGGGTTTCATGATACTTTGAATGATAAAAACGTGATTGTAGCAAATTCTTATACACAATGTGCTGTCGTTTCTTTTGCTTAAAAGATCATCGCAACCCAAGTTATCCACAGGTTGATCGGAAAAATATTCCATTTTTTGTTTATCTGTATGCATTTACAGGGTTTTGCTTGAGAGAGTGGGCCTCTTAATCAGTAAATCTTATTTCTACTAGAGTGGGGGTGTGGATAACGAGCTAATTGGTGGATCTTTGAGCATGTTGTGAAAGGATCAATTTTTTGTTAATCGCAACGTAATGTGAATAATGGAAAATCCAATTAATTCATTGTTTTTAATGTATTTAATTTATTATTATCTTTTTTATATTGGCCCGTATTCTTTTGCTTTTTGGGGAAGTAAGTCGCTATCTAGAGATTCTTCACATAGTTACTCACAGAAAAGGTGAATAAATGTGGCTGGTGTCGCATTATTTTGTTGATAACTTTAAATTTGATGAAAAGTTATCCAATTAATGATTAGGAACACATAAATCTCGTGTTAATCACACTAGTAAGTTTGCTCCTATTGGGGATATGTGGAAAAATCAAAGCAATTAAGATTTTACTAGAGGTTGGCCAGTGATCGATGGCGATGGTTACCGACTCAATGTTGGTATTGTGATTTGTAACAACCATGGTCAGGTATTCTGGGCGAAACGATACGGACAACACTCTTGGCAGTTTCCACAAGGTGGAATTGACGACGATGAAACTCCTGAACAAGCGATGTTTAGAGAGCTTTACGAAGAGGTTGGGCTTACAAAGAAAGATGTGAAAATCATAGCAACAAGCCGTCATTGGTTAAGATATAAATTACCAAAACGGCTCGTTCGTTGGGATTCTCAACCTGTCTGTATTGGGCAAAAACAGAAATGGTTTCTTCTGCGCTTAGAGTGTGATGAATCAAGAATCAACATGCAGCGCGGCAGTACCCCTGAATTTGATGGTTGGCGTTGGGTCAGTTATTGGTATCCAGTGAGGCAAGTAGTCTCTTTCAAGCGAGATGTTTATCGTCGCGCCATGAAAGAGTTTGCATCATTCGCGATGCCATTTAAAGAACGTAATAACAAAGGTAAGCGCAAAAATAAAAGAGGATAGACATGCTCTCTCAGCTAAGGGAAATAGTTGAACAAGTATCCAAGGTAGAAGATGTACACCAAGCCTTGGATATTTTGGTTAAGCAAACGTGCAATGCGATGAGTACCGAGTGTTGCACTGTCTATCTTGCTAACGAAGAAAAACATCGCCTAGAACTGATGGCAACGCAAGGCTTAAAGTTCAAAGGCGACAAAATCCACATCGGTTTTGACGAAGGTTTAGTGGGCTTAGTGAAACGTTCAGCTGAGCCAATCAACATTGCTGAAGCGTCGAAACATCCTAATTTTAAATACTTCAAACAGCTTGGCGAAGAGGTGTATCAAAGCTTTCTTGGTACGCCGATTATTCATCGCAAGCGAGTATTGGGTGTCTTGGTCGTGCAGCAAAAAACACCTCGCTTATTTAGTGAGATGGAAGAGTCTTTTATTGTCACTCTGGCGGCGCAAGTGGCCGTGATTATTGCTCATGCTCAAACACAAGGGCAGTGGCTGCTTTCGAAAAAGCAGTTATCCACCAGTGGCATTGCTGCGTCATCTGGCATCGCGATTGGTGAGTTTTGGTGGGATGACACCCAGCCTCAACTGTCTGATGTTTACCCCGCCTCAACGCTCGATATTGAACGAGAACAAGAGTGGCTAGTGCTGGCGGTAGAAAGCGCCTTGAACGATTTTCGTCGTTTAAGAAAAAAACTCGATAGTGATATTAATAAAGATGCGTTAGCCATCTTCGATCTCTTTACTCATCTACTCAATGATCCGATGCTACGCAACGATCTGAAAAGCCAGATCCAAAAAGGTGATCGTGCAGATTGGGCATTACGGCAAGTTGTGGAGAGTTATTCCAACCGTTTTGCGAAGATGTCAGATGTTTACTTACGTGAGCGTGCACAGGATATTCGTGAGCTAGGTCAGCGACTGCTATTTTTTTTGCACAACACTGAACATGATCAGCAGCAACTTGATAAACCGATCATTTTGGTGGTACGCGAACTTACTGCTTCAATTCTCGCCGCTATTCCTAAAGATAAATTACTGGCGGTGGTCTCTTTAGAAGGGGCTGCCAATTCCCACGCAGCAATATTGTCACGGGCGTTGGGCATTCCCGCAGTGATGGGGATTTCACTTAATCTCAAGGAGATCAACGGTAAAAAGGGCATTGTCGATGGTTATAGCGGCAAGGTTTTTATCTCACCAAATAGACAAATTCTGGCGGAATATCGCGCTTTAGCTTATGAAGAAAGCGAACTTTCTCAAATGGTTAATGAAACCATTGCAGAAGCTCCTTTTACGCAAGATGGCACACGTATTGAAGTGATGCTCAATGCTGGATTAAGTGCGGATACCAACATCGCAATTAACCAAGGGGTTGATGGTGTCGGGCTGTATCGAACCGAAATTTCCTTTTTGCTGCAACATCGCTTTCCATCAGAAGAAGAACAAGTGCAGCAGTATCGCAGCGTTTTGAACGCTTATCCTGATAAACGGGTGGTGATGAGAACGTTAGACATTGGTGGCGATAAAGCACTGCCTTATCTACCCATTGAAGAAGACAATCCCTTTCTTGGCTGGCGAGGCATTCGTTTTACGCTCGATCATCCCGATATCTTTTTGATTCAACTGCGGGCGATGATGCGTGCCAGCGGCGATAACCAAAATCTCAGCATTTTATTGCCCATGATTTCAGGAACGAAAGAGTTGGACGACGCAATGCGGTTGATTGATCAAGCGTATCGAGAAGTTTCTAGCGTTGATGATCGGATCATAATGCCCAAGATTGGCATTATGATTGAAGTACCATCGATGATTTATCTTCTACCATTGATTGCGAGCAAAGTGGACTTTGTTTCGGTTGGAACCAACGATTTAACCCAATATTTGTTGGCCGTTGATCGGAACAATGCACATGTTGCTGATGTCTATGACTCCATGCATCCAGCGGTGGTGATGGCGCTTAAACAGATTTTAGAGACTTGCCAGTCTCATCGTATACCTGTTTGTGTGTGTGGTGAGTTGGCCGGAGACCCTATCGGTTCACTGTTATTAATTGGTTTGGGTTATCGCATGCTAAGTATGAATACCTCCAACGTAGCCAAGGTCAAATATTTGGTGAGGCACTCTCAATTAGGACAGTTACAGCGACTTGCTGACAAAGCGTTGATGCAACCTTACGGCAACGACATTTATAATATGATGCACTCATACTTTGAAGATAAAGGCTTTGCTGGCTTTATCCGCGCAGGCAAAAAATAGGAACCAATGTGAATTTTGAGTTGATGGTGTTGCTGGTGTTATTGGGCTCAGTCGTTGGTTTTATGGCTGGTTTACTGGGCATTGGTGGTGGTTTAATTGTCGTTCCGGCGTTGCTTCTTTTGCTTCCCAAAGCGGGTATTTCCGCCGAACTTAGTATGCATTTAGCGTTAGCGACATCGCTAGCGACCATCATTGTTACTTCGGCTTCTTCGGCATTAAATCACCTTAAATTGGGCAATGTGGATATGTTTGTCGTCAAGTGGCTCATGCCCGGCGTTATCGTCGGTGGGTTTGTTGGCTCAATGATCGCAGATGTGATTCCGACTCAATATCTACCGAAAGTATTTGGCTTGATTGTTTTTTGCCTAGCGATCCAAATGTTTTTATCGATAAAAGCGCAAATGCAAAGATCGATGCCCGGTGCGTGGGTGACCATGCTATGTGGCAGTGGTATTGGTATTGTCTCTAGTTTAGCGGGAATTGGTGGCGGTTCGCTCTCCGTTCCTTTTTTGAATCGTCATGGCGTTGAAATGCGTAAAGCCGTCGGTTCTTCTTCTGTCTGTGGGTGTGTGATCGCAATCTCTGGCATGATTGGTTTTATTTTGCACGGTTATCAAGTGGAGAATTTACCACCTTACAGCATTGGCTATGTCTATTTACCTGCGTTAGTCG
Source organism: Vibrio sp. V09_P4A23P171 (assembly GCF_963875615.1). Lineage (NCBI taxonomy): Bacteria > Pseudomonadati > Pseudomonadota > Gammaproteobacteria > Vibrionales > Vibrionaceae > Vibrio > Vibrio sp. V09_P4A23P171. Next base: position 42,284 of record NZ_CAWNMR010000070.1, on the reverse strand, counting down.
CCATTGCTTCGACCTCAATTCTCACTACTCGATTAGGAGCGCGTTACGCGACTCAGTTACCGACGGCGGTATTGAAAAAAATATTCTCCGTTTTTCTGATGGTTATAGCGGCAACTATGCTGTTTTAATCACTTATTATCTTCACCTCATTTTTAGTAAGAGAACACGTTTATGTCTCAGGGTTTTATACAGTTCCCAAATATTGATCCCGTGCTGATTGCGATTGGCCCTATATCCATTCGCTGGTACGGCTTAATGTATTTAGTTGGTTTTGTTTTTGCGATGTGGCTTGCCAATCGCAGAGCGGACAAACCAAATAGTGGCTGGACTCGTGAGCAAGTCTCGGATTTGCTGTTTGCTGGATTTTTAGGGGTGGTCATTGGTGGTCGTGTCGGTTATGTGTTGTTTTACAATTTTGATCTGTTTCTCCAAGACCCGCTCTATCTTTTTAAAGTGTGGACAGGCGGGATGTCTTTCCATGGTGGTCTACTTGGCGTGATCAGTGCAATGTTTTGGTATGCACGGAAAAATAACCGAACGTTTTTTGGTGTCGCCGATTTTGTGGCTCCTTTGGTTCCATTTGGTTTAGGTATGGGACGATTAGGCAACTTCATGAACAGTGAATTGTGGGGGCGAGTAACCGATGTTCCATGGGCGATCATTTTTCCGAACGGCGGGCCTTTGCCTCGCCATCCATCACAGCTTTATGAGTTTTTCTTAGAAGGGATTGTGCTGTTTATTATATTGAACCTGTTTATCCGCAAAAATCGGCCAATTGGTTCAGTCTCAGGGCTATTTTTGATAGGCTACGGAACATTCCGTTTCCTTGTCGAATATGTTCGTGAACCTGATGCACAATTAGGATTGTTCGCTGGATTTATCTCCATGGGGCAAATCCTGTCGCTACCGATGATCATTGTCGGTGCACTGATGATGGTATGGGCGTACAAGGTTAACCATAAAGTGACTCAATAGTGTTAAGGATAGTTTGTGAAACAGTATCTTGAACTTTGTCAGCGAATTGTTGATGAGGGCGTTTGGATCGAAAATGAACGTACCGCCAAACGCTGCCTAACGGTGGTTAACGCTGATCTCACCTACGATGTAGGTCAGAATCAATTCCCGTTAGTGACAACGCGTAAAAGCTTCTGGAAAGCCGCAGTTGCTGAGCTGCTTGGTTATATTCGTGGCTACGATAATGCAGCCGACTTTCGCGCTTTAGGAACCAAAACGTGGGATGCGAATGCGAATTTAAATGCAGCTTGGCTTAACAATCCATACCGTAAAGGTGAAGATGATATGGGCCGCGTGTACGGCGTTCAAGGACGTGCGTGGGCCAAGGCGGATGGTGGGCAGATTGATCAACTGCGTAAGATTGTTGATGATCTTTCACGTGGCGTTGATGATAGAGGCGAAATCCTAAACTTTTACAACCCAGGTGAGTTTCATATGGGTTGCTTGCGCCCCTGCATGTACAGTCATCACTTTTCGTTGTTGGGCGATACTTTGTATCTCAATAGTACGCAACGCTCGTGTGATGTCCCGCTTGGCTTGAATTTTAATATGGTTCAGGTCTACGTGTTCCTCGCAATTATGGCGCAAATTACCGGCAAAAAAGCGGGCGTGGCCTACCATAAGATCGTCAATGCGCATATCTATGAAGACCAACTGGCGTTGATGACAGATGTACAACTTAAGCGTGATCCACTACCTATGGCGAAGTTTCATATCAACCCGGAAATTAAAACGCTAGAAGATCTTGAAACTTGGGTTACCTTGGATGATTTCTGGATTGAAGGCTACCAATGTCATGATGCCATCCAGTACCCGTTTTCGGTTTAGTTGCTCTCTCGCATTATTAAAAAGTACTGTTTTCTAGTTGTAAAAAATCCCCGAAGCGTTGCTCGGGGATTTTTTTTGATCTGTCGTGTGGTTTGTTCGTTACTTAAGCCGTTAGTGCCAGTATACCGCCAGGCATAATGATAAAGACCGATAGTAAATAACCCGCAACGACCGCTTTATTCTTTGTTGCCATCTCAGCAATCATTTCTGCGCCTTTAATTGGCAGTTCACGTAAAAACGGAACACCATAGATCAACACAGTGGCTAATACATTAAAGGTTAAGTGGACTAAAGCAATTTGCAAGGCAAATACCGCAAACTCACCAGAAACGGCCGTTGCCGCGAGTAGGGCGGTAATGCAAGTGCCAATATTAGCCCCTAAAGTGAATGGGTAAACATCGCGTACTTTCAATACACCAGTGCCGACCAGCGGAACCATTAAACTGGTGGTAGTTGAAGAAGATTGAACCAATACAGTGACGATTGAACCTGAAAGGATACCGTGCAGCGGTCCGCGTCCAATGGCATCTTTGAGTATCTCTTTCGCACGACCCACCATCAAACTCTTCATGAGCTTACCCATGACAGTGATAGCCACAAAAATGGTCGCAATACCAAGAACAATCAACATCACGCCACCTACAACTTCACCAAAAGTGATCAGCTGGCCTTTTAGTGCCGTGATAATTGGGCTCGTGATAGGTTTGATAAAATCGAGTCCTTTCATGCTCATATCACCAGTAGAGAGCAAAGGTGACACAAGCCAATGAGAAATTTTCTCTAAAATACCAAACATCATCTCTAACGGTAGGAAAATCAGTACCGCCAAAAGATTAAAGAAGTCGTGAATTGTTGCACTTGCAAAAGCGCGTTTAAATTCGACTTGGCAACGAACGTGTCCAAGGCTAACAAGCGTGTTGGTTACTGTGGTGCCAATATTGGCACCCATAACCATTGGGATCGCCATTTCAACAGGTAATCCGCCAGCCACAAGACCGACAATGATAGAGGTTACGGTGCTTGAAGATTGAATCAATGCTGTGGCGACTAACCCTATCATCAACCCCGCTATTGGGTGTGAGGCAAACTCAAACAGTACCTTAGCTTGATCACCTGTCGCCCATTTAAATCCACTACCTACCATCGCCACTGCAAGTAGCAGTAGGTAGAGCATGAATGCCAAGTTCGCCCAACGCAGCCAGCGAGTGGTACTCGCAATGGGTGCAGCAGTAGTTGTCGCTTGGTTCATTTTCTTTTCTCCATTGACCTTTTGAGTGTTGTTCGGTCTGTTGTTGAATCTGAGCGAGATAGTAGAGAATAATTATTTCATTTATATGACAGTGTGTTTCTCATTGATAACTCTGATAAAAACAAGTTTCACGGTGACTTTTAATTCTTTATTTATTGAATTTTCATGATGTTATGCGATTTTAACAACGTGGAGGAGGAGGGCGAGGGACGCTAGTTTTAGATATTTTATGACGAAGTTGTCATTTTTGAACTCTAACTGCTCGGTATTAAGATTAGCTAACGTTCTTAAGTTCGGTTTTTCCGAGTTAATTGCTCATTTGGTTTGGGTTTGTTATAAACAACGACCAGATAAAATTGAGTGTCCTTATCATGTTTCACCTCAACTACAATCATCTTTACTACTTCTGGATGGTATGCAAGCAGGGATCGGTCACTAAAGCTGCAGAAGCACTCTTCTTGACTCCGCAAACCGTCACTGGGCAAATTAAGGCTTTTGAAGAGCGCATGGATGGTAAGCTTACTAAGCGTAATGGTCGTAGTATTGAACCGACAGAACTTGGGCAACTGGTTTTTAAATATGCTGACCGGATGTTCGGCTTAAGTTATGAGATGCTCGATATTGTCAATTATAGTCAGCGCTCTAATCTGCTGTTTGATGTAGGAGTGGCGGATGCCCTCTCTAAACGGCTTGTCAGTAAAATACTGATGACGACGGTCCCGGCCGATAGCAGTATCCACTTGCGTTGTTTTGAATCGACCCATGAAATGTTGTTAGAGCAACTTTCACAACACAAATTGGATATGATTCTCTCTGATTATCCCGTCGATTCCAGCCAAAGCCCGGGCCTGTTCAGCAAAAAACTGGGTGAGAGTCACATGAGTTTTTTTTGTTCAGGCAAGGTTGAAAATGTCTCTTTTCCTGCCATTTTAGAGCAGAGAAAGTTGTTGATACCGGGAAGCCGAACCGCGATGGGGCGTAATCTATTGCAATGGTTTGACCGTCAAGGCCTGAAGCCGAATATTCTGGGGGAGTTTGATGATGCGGCATTGATGAAAGCTTTTGCGCGTTATCATCATGATGCAATTTTTTTAGCGCCCTCAATCTATGTGACTGAAGTTGGTGATGATCTTCCTTTGCAACTTATCGGTCAGATTGATGATTTAAAAGAAGAGTACTACGTCATTTTTGCTGAGAGGATGATCCAACACCCAGCAGTGAAAAATGTTTGCGATGCAGATTTTAATAATTTGTTTGTATGATGCTTTCACTACTAACGATAAATAGATTACTATCTCATTATCTAGCAATATTATTAATTATCGCTTGCCAAGTAATACTAATCTAAACTGGTTATACGCCTTCTGATGCCGTTATTGACGCTCTATTGAATGGTTGCCGTCATAAACGGTATAACAATTAAACTACGTAGAAAAAGGTACTAACCTTACTTATAAACTCATAACCTGTTGGGTTAAGGAAGATGCAAACTTGTGATGCGTTTGATGTAAGAAGTTGTTCCAAGGGAGCTTATTCATGAACCTACAAGAAATGGAAAAAAATTCCGCTAAAGCAGTGGTGTTGTTAAAGGCTATGGCTAACGAAAGACGCCTACAAATATTGTGTTTATTACACAATCAAGAACTGTCGGTTGGTGAGCTATGTGGGAAATTAGAATTGAGTCAATCGGCACTTTCGCAGCATCTTGCTTGGTTAAGAAGAGATGGGTTAGTGGATACAAGAAAAGAAGCTCAGACGGTTTACTACACACTCAGCAGCCATGAGATCAAGGCGATGATTGAGTTGTTACACGGTTTATACTGCCGCTAGTGTTTTGAAAAATACACAATCCGAAATTATGTTTCAGTAACATAGTTCGGATTTTTTTATATTAAAATTAGAGTAAATACTTTACTTGACATTGCAGATATAAAAAAACCGGCCTTAGCCGGTTTTTATTTTCGCGTGGAACCAAGTCTAAATTATAGAGCTTTGATTGCTGCAGCGAAACGAGACTTATGGCGAGCAGCTTTGTTCTTGTGAACAAGACCTTTAGTCGACATACGGTCAAGGATTGGTGTAACTGCAGCAAATGCAGCAGTTGCAGCTTCTTTATCGCCAGCTGCGATAGCTGCGATGGTTTTCTTCATGTAAGTGCGCATCATAGAACGACGGCTAGCATTATGCTGACGACGTTTCTCAGCTTGGATAGCGCGCTTCTTAGCAGATTTACTATTTGCCAAGGGTCTAACTCCCAAAAACTTAGTTCGGTGACAATTTAAGGGCGGGGAATATCCCTTATTTGCTCTCAATTGTCAAATGATTTGTGCAAAAACCGTTCTAGGCCAAACAAATTTTGGTATAGGAAGGTCATCGCGGTTAAGATGCGGGGATTCTAACAGTATTTTTTTTCCAATGCTAATACTTATCTGATCTCGCACTGACATTCCTTATGTGTTGCTGTGGATAATGACGTTTTGGCTTGTTTTTCGAGGTAATAGTGAGCAAACGCCTACTCAAATCTGGCTTGATTGTCAGTGCTATGACGTTGATTTCTCGTGTGTTGGGCCTAGTTCGTGACGTAGTTGTTGCGAATTTGATGGGGGCAGGTGCGAGTGCCGATGTTTTTTTCTTTGCTAATAAAATTCCTAACTTTTTACGTCGGCTATTTGCCGAAGGGGCTTTTTCTCAAGCGTTTGTTCCAGTACTGACCGAATACCATTCATCCGGAGATATCAATAAAACACGCGAGCTGATCGCTAAAGCATCTGGCACATTGGGGGTTATTGTCACTTTGGTGACTGTTGTGGGGATCTTATGCTCTGGTGCGGTCACGGCACTGTTTGGGGCTGGTTGGTTTTTAGATTGGCTTAATGATGGTCCTGATGCGCATAAGTTTGAGCTTGCGAGTTTATTATTAAAAATCACTTTTCCTTACTTATGGTTCATCACTTTTGTTGCTTTATCAGGAGCGATTCTCAATACCCTGGGCAAGTTTGCCGTCTCTTCTTTTACCCCTGTATTTTTGAATGTGATGATCATCGGTTGCGCTTGGTTTTTGTCGCCGCACTTACAGCAACCGGAAATTGGCTTGGCGATTGGCGTCCTTCTTGGGGGATTGGTCCAGTTTCTATTTCAAATTCCATTTTTGCTCAAAGCAGGTTTATTGGTTTGGCCTCAATGGGGTTGGAATGAACCGGGGGTTGTGAAAATTCGCACCTTGATGTTGCCCGCTCTTTTTGGGGTATCGGTCAGTCAAATTAACTTATTGCTGGACACCTTCATCGCCAGCTTCTTACAAACGGGCTCCATTAGCTGGCTTTACTATTCAGACCGTTTGCTAGAATTTCCGTTAGGCTTATTTGGTATTGCGATTGCTACCGTTATTTTGCCCGCATTATCCCGTAAACATGTCGATGCCCACAGCGAAGGATTTTCGCAAACCATGGATTGGGGTATTCGTATGGTTTGTCTGCTCGGTTTTCCTGCGATGTTAGGCCTGATTGTGTTGGCAAAACCGATGCTTATGGTGCTATTTATGCGAGGTGAGTTTACCCCGAATGATGTCAATCAAACGGCGTTGTCACTCTATGCATTTGGTTTGGGCTTGATCAGTTTTATGCTGATCAAAGTGCTCGCACCAGGGTACTACTCTCGGCAAGACACCAAAACGCCAGTTCGTTATGGCATTATCGCCATGATCTCTAATATGGTCTTCAATGCGCTTTTAGCGTGGCATTTAAGTTATGTTGGTTTGGCGTTAGCTACGTCATTATCTGCTTTTATCAACATGGCACTGCTTTACCGAGGGTTACATGTGCAAGGGGTGTATCAGATCACCCGTAAAACTATTGGTTTTATTATTCGCTTAATGGTGGCCAGCAGTGCGATGGTTGTGGTCATTGTTTGGCAATTGGAAGAAATGTCAACGTGGCTAGAGTGGAGCCTGACACAGAGGGCTACATCATTGGTGATGCTGATCAGTATCGGTGCGGTCAGTTATTTGCTTTGCCTAGCCGTGCTTGGCGTGCGTTTAAAAGACTTAAAAGCGGCGACAGATTAATGGTGATTAGTATATAATCCGTCGGTTTCGCACCTTGCTAATTGAGAACTATAGGTTTTAAGCATTTTCTAATGGAATTGATTCGCGGCATTCACAATATCAAGCCACAGCATCATGGCTGTGTATTAACCATCGGAAACTTTGATGGTGTTCATTTAGGACATCAGCAAGTTTTGAAGCAAGTATCCAAGAAAGCGCAATTATTGGGTTTACCTTCGGTGGTCATGACGTTTGAACCGCAGCCATTAGAATTATTTGCCAAGCACAATGCACCAGCTCGATTAACTCGATTACGTGATAAATTTGTGCAATTGAACAAGCAGTCGGTTGACAGATTGTTATGTGTGAATTTTAACCAGCACTTTGCTAATTTAACGGCAGAAGCTTTTATTCGTGACTTGTTGGTCGCTCAGTTGGGTGTTAAGTTTCTGGTGATTGGTGATGATTTTTGTTTTGGTAAAAATCGCCAAGGTAATTTCAGTATGCTGCAGCAAGCTGGACAACAGTTTGGTTTTGAGGTGGTAAGTACCCACAGTTTTTGCTTGCAACAACAAAGAGTGAGTAGTACTGCTATTCGTAACGCTTTAGCAAGCGATGACTTAGTGTTAGCTAAGCAGATGCTCGGTCGTGATTACGGTATCAGTGGTCGAGTGGCGCATGGTCAAAAGTTAGGGCGAACCATTGGTTTCCCTACAGCGAACATTCCGCTTAAGCGCTGTGTTTCACCGGTCTCTGGTGTTTACGTCGTCAATGTCTATGGCCTTGATAACTCGCCCATCGGAGGAATTGCCAATATTGGTAATAGGCCAACAGTCAACGGGGTTCGTCAACAACTTGAAGTACACTTGTTTGACTTTCATGCCAATTTATATGGCAAACAGCTAGAAGTGGCACTTTTACATAAGCTTCGAGATGAAAAGAAATTTGAATCTTTTGGAGCGTTAAAGCAACAAATTGAATTGGATGCTGATGCGGCAAGGGTGTGGTTGCATCAGCTAAAGAATTAGTCGGATTATTCCACCGATTAATATCATGTCTAACGTCGCCCAATATAACGGAATTAAGAATCGATGAGTGATTATAAAGATACCCTGAACCTACCTGAAACAGGGTTTCCAATGCGTGGCGATCTGGCTAAACGTGAGCCAGAAATGTTAAAGCGTTGGTATCAAGAAGATCTTTACGGCGAAATCCGTAAAGCCAAAAAAGGCAAAAAATCTTTCGTATTGCACGATGGCCCTCCTTATGCCAACGGTGATATTCATATTGGTCACGCACTGAATAAGATTCTTAAAGACATTATTATCAAATCGAAAACCTTATCCGGTTTTGACGCGCCTTACATCCCAGGTTGGGACTGTCACGGCCTACCTATCGAATTGATGGTAGAGAAAAAAGTCGGCAAACCAGGCCAGAAAGTGACCGCGGCTGAGTTTCGTGAAAAATGCCGTGAATATGCAGCAGGTCAAGTGGAAGGCCAGAAAGAGAGCTTTAAGCGTTTGGGCATCATGGGTGAGTGGGATAAACCTTATCGCACCATGGATTTCGCCACCGAAGCGAACATTATTCGCGCATTGGGTAAAATTGCCGATAAAGGCCACCTGCTGAAAGGTTTCAAACCTGTTCACTGGTGTACTGATTGTGGTTCAGCACTGGCTGAAGCGGAAGTTGAATACAAAGATAAAGTGTCACCTTCGATTGACGTACGATTCAAAGCAGCCGATGAAGCGGCGCTGCTTGAAAAGTTCACGCTCGCGGCTGATCACGCCGGCCACGGTGAAGTGTCGATTGTCATTTGGACAACCACACCTTGGACCTTGCCAGCTAACCGCGCAGTCTGCTTACGTGATGATCTTGAATATGTTTTGCTGCAAATTGAAGCAGACGGTGAACGCTCTGCTGAACGCATTATCGTTGCGTCAGAACTTGCAAAAAGTGTCATGGATCGTGCTGGTATCAGTCATTACCACAATCTTGGTTTTTGCCGAGGCGCAGACCTTGAACTAATGTCTTTTAATCATCCATTTTACGCATTTACTGTGCCTGCGATTTTGGGTGAGCACGTAACTACTGAATCGGGTACTGGTGTCGTTCATACTGCACCTGGTCATGGTCAAGAAGACTTCGTGGTCGGTCAGCAATACGGCCTTGAAGTAGCCAACCCTGTCGGTTCAAACGGCGTATATCTAGCAGACACCGAGCTATTTGCTGGTCAACATGTGTTTAAAGCGAATGACTCTGTACTTGAAGTACTGAAAGAAAAAGGTGCTTTGTTGCACCACCATGCCTACGAGCATAGTTATCCTCATTGCTGGCGTCATAAAACCCCAATCATTTTCCGTGCAACACCACAATGGTTTGTTTCTATGGAGCAAGCCGGTCTGCGCGCCCAAGCTCTAGAATCGATCAAAGGCGTACAATGGATGCCGGAATGGGGTCAAAGCCGCATCGAAGCAATGATTGAAGGTCGTCCTGAATGGTGTATTTCTCGTCAGCGTACTTGGGGTGTACCGATTGCGCTATTTGTGCATAAAGAGACGGCAGAACTTCATCCTAATAGCCCTGCGCTGATTGAAACAGTGGCGCAATTGGTAGAACAAAAAGGGATTCAAGCGTGGTGGGATGTCGACACTGCTGAGATCTTGGGCGAGGAAGATGCCAAGCATTACGAAAAAGTACTCGATACACTGGATGTGTGGTTCGACTCTGGTGTGACTCACTACGCCGTTGTTGATAAGCGTGAAGAGTTCAATGGCCACGGTGCAGATCTGTACCTTGAAGGTTCAGATCAGCATCGTGGTTGGTTCCAATCTTCATTGATTTCATCGGTAGCAATGAAAGGTGCTGCGCCTTACAAACAAGTATTGACGCATGGCTTTGTGGTCGATGGTCATGGCCGCAAGATGTCAAAATCAATCGGCAACGTGGTTGCGCCAAAAGATGTCACCAATAAACTGGGTGCAGACATCCTGCGTCTATGGGTTGCATCGACTGATTACACTGGTGAAGTGGCGGTTTCTGACGAAATTCTAAAACGTTCGGCGGATGCTTATCGCCGTATCCGTAATACAGCACGTTTCTTCTTAGCCAACCTCAATGGGTTTAACCCAGCAACGGATATGGTTGCAGCTGACGAGATGGTGTCGCTGGATCGCTGGGCCGTAGGCCGTGCCTTTGCGGCGCAACAAGAAATTGTCAAAGCATATGAAGAGTATAATACGCATGGCGTGATCCAACGTTTGATGCACTTCTGCTCAATTGAAATGGGTTCGTTCTACCTTGATGTGATTAAAGATCGCCAATACACCGCTAAACAAGGTGCACATGCACAGCGTAGCTGTCAAACGGCGCTGTATTACATCGTTGAGGCTTTGGTTCGTTGGATGGCACCGATCATGTCATTTACGGCTGATGAAATTTGGAACGAAATGCCAGCGATGCAAGCTAATGGCGAGCCGCGTGAAAAATTTGTCTTCACGGGTGAGTGGTTTGAAGGTCTGTTTGGGTTAACTGAAGGCGAAGAGTTGAACAATGAATTTTGGGCAGAGATGCAAAAAGTTCGTAGCTCGGTGAACAAGTTGCTTGAAACCGCTCGTAGTGAAAAAATCATTGGTGGCTCATTACAAGCTGAAGTGGTGCTGTTTGCTGATGATGCTTTAGTGGCTCAGTTGAACAAGCTTGAAGATGAACTGCGTTTTGTACTGCTGACATCAAAAGCGATAGTGAAGCCTCTGGCTGAGAAAAGCGATGCGGCACAAGCAACGGAAACAACAGGTTTGTTTGTGTTGGTGAGCGCAACGGAAGCAGAGAAGTGCGATCGCTGTTGGCATCATACTCCTGACGTTGGCACTATCACTGGTCATGAAACTATTTGTGGCCGTTGTGTGTCGAACGTGGATGGTGAAGGCGAAGTTCGTAAGTTCGCTTAATAATATTGGGATTCAATATGGCAGAGCAGACGCTTACTTGGAAACAATCAGGAGTTCGCTGGCTATGGCTAGCGCTTCTGGTCTTTACCCTTGATGTCGGTATAAAGCTGATGGTCATGGATAACATGGGGTATGGTTGGGCAAATCGCATCGAAGTAATGCCTTTTTTTAACCTACTTTATGTACATAACTATGGTGCGGCATTTAGCTTTTTAGGCGATCAAGCGGGTTGGCAACGTTGGTTGTTTACCGCTATTGCCTTTGCTGTGACGGGGCTCCTCACTTACTGGATGAGTAAGCTGCCTGCGCAAGAGAAGTGGCATAATATCGCTTATGCCATGATTATTGGTGGCGCAATCGGCAACGTGTTTGATCGTATCGTGCACGGTTTTGTGGTTGATTATCTTGATTTCTACTGGGGCAATTATCACTGGCCAGCGTTTAACTTGGCTGACAGTGCCATTTGCCTTGGTGCAGCAATGATTATCCTTGATGGCTTTCGTAAAAAAGACGATGCGCACTCATAATGGCTAAAATAGTTGAATAACCCTAAGCGCTGTCTGTTGATTCAGGTGGCGCTTTTTGTTTACTCTTCATCTCTAAAAATACGGTGGTGATAGGCGTACTAAAAACGGGCATTTTTATGTCGTTATGGATGCCTTGTCTCCACACTAAAATAAATAAAGAGAAATCACGTGACGACAATAAAAGCAAACAGTGCGGTAACCCTACACTTCACCATTAAATTAAAAGATGGCTCTATTGCGGATAGCACTCATAATATGGGCAAACCAGCGAAATTGGTTATTGGTGATGGCAGTCTAAGCGACAATTTTGAGTTGTGCTTAATCGGTCTGAGTGCCGGAGAATCCAAAACCATTGAGTTAAAAGCCGAAGACGCGTTTGGTTTGTCTAACCCAGATAACATCCACCATATGGATCGCGCCAAATTTGCCGGTAATACTGAGGTGGAAGTTGGCACGATTATGGCGTTTAGTGGCCGCGATGGCTTAGAAATTCCTGGCATTATCACCGCTATTGCGGGCGATTCGGTAACGGTTGATTTTAACCACCCACTTGCAGGACAAGATGTCATTTTTGATGTTGAAATTTTGTCTGTAGAATAATTGGCAACTTGCGATAACCCTATTCAATGAGCAATGAAATGAAAATATTGTTAGCCAACCCTCGTGGTTTTTGCGCCGGTGTTGATCGTGCGATCAGCATTGTTGAACGCGCACTTGAGCTGTATCAGCCTCCGATTTATGTACGGCATGAAGTGGTGCATAACCGCTTTGTGGTGGAAGGGCTGAAGCAGCGAGGGGCCATTTTTGTTGAGGACTTACACGAAGTACCTGATGACAATATTGTGATCTTTTCTGCTCATGGCGTTTCGCAAGCAGTGAGACTTGAAGCGAAAGCGCGTGCATTAACCGTGTTTGATGCCACTTGCCCTTTGGTGACTAAAGTGCATATGGAAGTGGCTCGAGCCAGTCGCCGCAGTATGGAAGTAGTGCTGATTGGCCATGCAGGTCATCCTGAAGTGGAAGGAACCATGGGCCAATACGCCAGTAAAAAAGGCGGCATGTACTTGGTTGAAAAACCGGAAGATGTTGAAACGCTAAAAGCTATCGTTAAAGATCCGACTAATTTACATTATGTTAGCCAAACCACCTTGTCGGTGGATGAAACAGCCGATGTGATTGATAAATTGCGTGAAGTGTTTCCCGATATTCAGGGACCACGGAAAGATGATATCTGCTACGCGACACAAAACCGCCAAGATGCGGTGCGTCAACTTGCATTGGATGTTGATTTGGTGGTGGTGGTGGGCTCGAAAAACTCATCAAACTCTACGCGTTTAAAAGAATTGGCGGAAAAGCTCGGAACGCCGGGTTACTTGATTGATTGCCCTGAAGATATTGATCCAACGTGGTTTGATGGTAAGAAAACCGTTGGCGTCACGGCCGGCGCATCGGCACCCGAAGCATTAGTGAATCAGATCCTAGATCGAATTAAAGAGCTTGGTGCTCAATCGGTTGAAGAAGTGCTTGGACGAGAAGAGAACATGTTTTTTGAAGTGCCCAAAGAGCTGCAAATCAAGCAAATCGACTAGTCAATAAAAAGTATTTGAATTAGACGTACCAATAAAAGAAGAAGGGCTTCCAAATGGAAGCCCTTTTCTATAACGCAAGCGAAGCGTCATTCACACTATGCAGTTTCTGTGACTGCTTTCGGTTTTTCTTCATCGGTAAGTTCGATGTCGCCTTTACCTTTGGAGATTCTAATTACATATATGGTTACGGACAGTGAGAACAAAATACCGGCAATGGTTGATGCTTGCATCGGTAAGCCAAAGCCTAATGCACTGTTATTAAGAATGAAGGTGGCACAAACCGTGGTCATAAACATCGCGGGGATAGTCGCAATCCAATGCAGTTTGTTGTGGCGTAGTAAATAGGCGGAAGCGGTCCAAAGCATCATTACTGCTGTGGTTTGGTTGGCAAAACCGAAGTAGCGCCAAATAATACCGAAATCCACTTGAGTGAGAATGGCACCCAAAACAAACAGCGGCAGTGCCATGAACAAGCGATTACGCAGCGTTTTTTGTTCCATATTGAAATATTCAGCTAAGATCAAACGACTAGAGCGAAATGCAGTGTCGCCTGAGGTGATCGGTAGGATAACCACACCCAAGAAGGCGATGATGCCGCCAAACACACCTAATAAGCCAAAGGATGCGCTGTACACAACGTTACCCGGGCCGCCGTTTTTCACCGCTTCTGATAATCCTTCCAATGAGCCAAAGAAAGAGAGTGCAATCGCACACCAGATAAGTGCGATAATGCCTTCACCAATCATGGCACCGTAAAACACGAAGCGGCCATTTTTTTCGTTTTCCATACAGCGAGCCATCAATGGCGACTGAGTTGCATGGAAACCAGAGATAGCACCGCAAGCAATCGTGATAAAGAGCGCTGGCCAAAGTGGTAGGTCGTTCGGGTTCATGTTGCTGAACATGTCGCTCATTTCAAAACCGCCCATCACAGTGTGTTCACTGGAAAGTGCAATCGCGGTCATTAAGCCAACCGACATAAAGATCAACAATGCGCCGAACAGTGGGTAGAAACGGCCGATGATTTTATCGACAGGAACGATGGTGGCGAGAATGTAGTAAGCGAAAATGATCACCACCATTGAGGTCATGCTCACCGTTAGACTCGTTTGCTCGTTAATCAGATTGGTGATCATCCCCGCAGGCGCAGAAACGAAAACAACCCCCACAAGCAGTAGCAGTACAATGGCAAAAATGTTCATAAAATGTTTGGCGCCATTGCCTAGGTAACGGCCAGTAATGGTGGGCACTGAAGCGCCGCCATTGCGTACCGACAACATGCCTGAAAAGTAGTCATGCACCGCACCTGCAAAAATACAGCCGACGACAATCCACAACATTGCTGCAGGACCATAGAGTGCGCCCATGATTGGGCCGAAAATTGGGCCTACGCCAGCAATATTAAGCAATTGTACCAAGTAGACTTTTTTGGTCGACATAGGAACATAGTCCACGCCATCACTCATGGTGTGGGCCGGTGTTTTACGGTTCTCGTTAATACCAAATACTTTTTCTACAAAAGCGCCGTAGATAAAGTATCCGGCCAGTAGGGCTGCGACACAGGTAAGAAACCACATCATAGCAATTGTCCTTTATGAATGAATTAAGCTCACTGTGGATAATAAAGGGCTCTGTGACGAGAAACATCTGCTTTTCCAGTGAGCGGCACTATAGCCAGTTAAGTGGCTATTTCACACAATAAGTGGTTTAGGGCTCGTCTCATCATCTGGATCAATAATGCTTTGCTGCTGGGAGGCAATGAGTGGCATCTTACAAGCAATCTGCTAGGCTAATTGAATGAAAATAAGAACTTAAGGACAACAATGAAAAAATTAAGTGTATTGTGCGCTGCTATATTGATGGTTGGGTGTGCGGCCTCTGATGCTGAATTAGCACAAAACGGAGATTGGCAACAAATTGGTTATCAAGATGGAGTCACAGGTCATACTCAACGCAGCTATAAAAAGCTTTCTGAGCTGGGTTCGGTGCAACAAGCCGATTACGAAGCGGGATACGTTAAAGGGCTAAGCGAGTATTGTAACCCCAATTTTGCCTATCAAATTGGATTGTCAGGACTATATTATGAAGGTGCGTGCGAAGGAACCGAGCAAGCACAGCGCTTTCGCATGGAATGGCAACGGGGTTGGAATGAGTTCACTAATTAACCCACCTATTGATGGGTTATCCATTTAAGATATCGCTATTAGAGAAAATATATGCATGAAGAGTTTATTGCTTTAGCTATTGCAGCCATTGGCGTTCTTGGTTTGACGTGCCAGTGGTTAGCATGGAAGTTGCGTCTTCCTGCTATTTTATTTTTATTAATTGCGGGCATTGTCGTTGGTCCGTTGACTGGGTGGTTAGAACCTCAGCAGTTATTGGGAGAATTATTATTCCCTTTGATTTCTCTTGCGGTTGCGGTGATTTTGTTTGAGGGTAGCCTCACACTCAACTTCAAAGATATTCGCGGCGTCAACCACACTGTGTGGAGCATTGTGTCGCTTGGAGCCCTAGTTTCATGGGGAATAACCAGCGTTGCGTCGTATTATTTATTGGACTTTGATTGGTCACTTGCGCTGCTGTTTGGCAGTTTGACCGTAGTTACCGGGCCGACCGTCATAGTACCGCTGCTACGTACCGTGCGGCCAAATGCTCGACTTTCCAATATATTGCGCTGGGAAGGAATACTCATCGACCCGTTGGGTGCACTGTTTGTGGTGATGGTGTATGAGTTTATTATCTCTAGCAGTGAAGCGCATAGCTTATACGTTTTCTCTTTAATTATTGGTGTTGGTTTAAGTATAGGAGCGGCTGCTGGCCAAGCCGTCGCTGTCATATTGAAGCGAGGCATGTTGCCTGAATATTTACAGCCTTTTGCTGTATTGGCTGTGGTACTTGGCGTCTTTTCCGCTTCTAACGCCATCGAGTCAGAGTCTGGCTTACTGACGGTGACGGTGATGGGGATGTGGCTGGCAAATGCTAAAAACGTCAATATTCAGCATATTCTTCATTTCAAAGAAAACCTGACTATTTTGCTAATCACTGGCCTCTTTATCCTTTTGGCTGCACGCATCGAGCTGGCTGATTTCCAAGCATTAGGGTGGAGTGCATTGCTGTTGTTGGTGGTAATGCAGTTAGTTTCCCGTCCGATGTCCATTTTTATTGCAACCGTGCGCAGCTCATTATCTTTCAAAGAGAAAGCTTTTTTGGCTTGGGTGGCGCCTCGCGGTATTGTGGCTGCTTCTATTTCTTCTCTATTTGCTATCAAACTGACAGCGGCAGGTGTAGAGGGAGCGACACTATTAGTGCCTTTAACGTTTATGGTCATTATTGGAACGGTGATTTTACAAAGTGCGACGGCGCGTCCTATTGCAATGGCATTGAAGGTGGCAGAACCTGCTCCGCGTGGTTTTTTGATTATTGGTGCGAATGACGTCGCTCGAGCGCTTGGAAAGGCGTTTGCGAAATATGATTGTCGCGTTGTGCTCACCGATTCTAACTGGGACTACATTAGTCAGGCGCGAATGGCGGGGCTAGCCAATTATTATGGTAATCCGATATCAAGCCACGCCGATGAATATTTAGATTTGATTGGTATTGGTCATGTGGTTGCACTTAGCCCTGATAAGCATTTCAATATTATGGCTTGCATGCATTTTCTCAGTGATTTCGGTGAAAAACGCGTATTTTGTTTGAACGATCATGCCAATGACAATAGTAGCGATAAACACAAAGTGGCTCAGGAATATCACGGTTTATCACTTTTTAATGGTGAAGTGAGTTATAAAAAATTAGCCAGTTTGATCAACCAAGGTGCAGAAATTAAGCACACAAAACTGAGCGAAAGTTTCACCTACCAAGATTATCTCCAGCAGAACAAAGAACATTTTGTTTTGCCACTGTTTATGGTGAACGTCAAAGGCCGTATCCAGATGCACCATTCTATTCAGGAGTTTTTACCTACGGAAGGTGAAATAGTCGTCTCGTTGATCAAACAGAGCCAGAGCCACTAGTGGCTCTCGTGTTCACTTTCCATTGCCCGGCGAAGAAAACCATCAGACTCGGTCAATTTATCCATAGCTTCTGCATAACTTAACCCCGTCAAGTGCATCAATATCGCTACTTTTACATTGTTGTTGCTTTGGGCTAATAAGTATTCAGCCTCAGCGCGTTCACAGTCGGTTGCTTGCATCACAATTCGCACCGCTCTGGCGATGAGTTTTCGGTTAGTGGCCTTAACATCGACCATTAAATTTTGGTAACTCTTACCAAGACGGATCATGCTAGCGGTGGTGAGCATGTTGAGTACCAGCTTCTGCGCTGTACCGGATTTTAAGCGCGTTGAACCGGTCAGAGCTTCTGGCCCAACGACAGGGCTAATGGCTATTTGCGCCAATTCTGCAATCGGGGAATCCGGGTTACATGATAGGGCAATGGTTGTCGCGCCCAAATCATTAGCATACTCCAAGGCACCGATGACATAAGGTGTTCGCCCACTAGCAGCAATGCCAACAACCACATCTTGATCCGTAAAATGAATACTTTTGAGATCTTGAATGCCGAGTTCTGCGCAATCTTCCGCCCCTTCTTTAGCACTGAACATGGCCTCTTTCCCACCGGCAATCAAACCAATCACCATCTGATCGCTAACTCCAAATGTTGGAGGGCACTCTGACGCATCAAGAACGCCTAATCGGCCACTGGTTCCTGCGCCAATGTAGATTAATCGACCACCATGTTTGAATGCATAGGTAATTCGATCCACGGCTAAGGCGATCTCCGGAAGGACTTTTTCGACGGCTAGCGGAACGTGCTTATCTTGTTGATTGAGCCGTTCTACAATTTCTTGTGCTGATAGTAGGTCAATATCCATTGTGTCAGGGTTGCGACCTTCGGAAATAAGGTGAGAAAGCGCAGAGAGCAGCGCGTCATTAGTCATACCATTCCTTACTTATTAATGAGTAAAATAGACCACACCCAACGAAGCGAGAGCGCTTGCTCCGGTTACTTCTGGTAGATTGCTGGGTAAATTATGCAGACGACGTTGAGCAAGCCAAGCAAAAGCCATTGCTTCCATGTAGTCACTATCCACCCCTTTATCGCTGGTGGGCATGATGCGCCAGTGTGCTAAATGGGCCTGCAAACGTTCAACCAATAGCGGGTTACGGGCACCGCCCCCACACAGCAGCAATTCCGGCGCTGGCCCACATTGGTAGTGTGCGACTTGCGTGGCGATGGTGAGTGCTGTGTATTCACAGAGTGTACGTTGCACATCTTCTGCTGCTAACGAAAACTCAGCCAATATCTGCTGAAGCCAAGGGAGATTAAACAGCTCGCGACCTGTACTTTTCGGTGCATTCAACGCAAGGTACGGCTCTTGATTGAGACGTTCGAGTAGTGGTTGGTGTACCTTTCCCGATCTCGCCCACATGCCATTATCATCAAACTTATGGCCTGTCTGTTCAAAGCACCACGCATCCATCAACATATTGCCCGGGCCCGTATCGTAGCCTAATACTTTTTGCTGCGGCCGCAGTACCGAAATATTAGCGATGCCGCCAATATTGAGTACTACAACGCTCGAATCGGTTGATTTGAAAATGGTGTCGTGAAATGCAGGGACTAATGGCGCTCCTTGGCCGCCGAGCGCCATATCTTTGCGACGAAAATCAGCCACTGTGTCGATGCCAGTTTTGCTGCTGATGATATTGGCATCACCGAGTTGCATCGTAAAAGGCGTATTACCGTTGGGTTGATGAAAAACCGTTTGGCCATGGCAGCCAATCGCGCGAATATCGCACGCTTGATAGCCTGATTGAGCCAGTAAAGCGATGACTGCATCAGCAAACAGATGGCCGAGCAAGTGGTCTAACTCGCCAATCTCTTGCACATTGGTTGATTGCCCAATACAGACATTCAGCAAACGCTGTTTGAGATCTTCTGGCATTGGGAAATCAGCGTGAGCCAATAAACGAATTTGGTTGCCATCCATTTCGATCAGCGCTGTATCGACACCATCCATGCTGGTGCCAGACATCACACCAATGTAGCGTTCAATGCTCTTCATTCGCTTCTCCTTCAACTCGAAAACAAAATCATTGTAATAGAAATTCAAAGCGAATAACCTCGTTAAATTAACTGTTTAAGTAAATTTTTGGAGTGAGCATGGGACCGTTGTGGCTAGATGTGGCAGGCTGTGAATTGAGCGCTGAAGACAAAGAGATTCTTGAGCATCCCACTGTCGGCGGGGTCATTCTTTTTGCGCGTAATTATCACGATAACGCGCAGTTGCTTGCGCTTAATAAAGCGATTCGCCACGCAGCAAAACGTCCGATTTTAATTGGTGTCGATCAAGAAGGTGGGCGAGTACAACGTTTTCGTGATGGGTTTTCGCTGATCCCTGCCGCGCAGCAGTATGCCAAGCAGAATAATGGTGAAGCATTAGCTCACCAAGGTGGCTGGCTGATGGCGGCGGAGTTGATTGCTCATGATATTGATCTCAGCTTTGCTCCTGTATTGGATAAAGGTCATGCGTGTAAAGCGATTGGTAATCGTGCTTTTGGCGATGATGTACAGAGCATCATTCGCCACAGTTCAGCCTATATGCAAGGTATGAAAGAGGCTGGCATGGCAACAACAGGTAAACACTTTCCCGGTCACGGCGGGGTAATCGCTGACTCGCATCTTGAGACGCCCTATGATGAGCGCAGCACGGTGATGGAAGAGGACATGGCGATATTCAAAGCGCAGATTGAAGCCGGAGGGCTCGATGCCATGATGCCTGCGCATGTGATTTATCCTCACTATGATGATCAACCTGCCAGCGGTTCTGCGTTTTGGTTGAAGCAAGTACTTCGCCAGCAGTTAGGGTTCAAAGGGCTAGTCTTTTCTGATGATTTAACAATGGAAGGGGCATCTGTCATGGGCGGTCCTGCCGAGCGCGCGCATCAATCGCTAGCCGCTGGATGTGACATGATTTTAGTGTGTAATCAACGCGCAGCTCAAATTGAAGTGTTGGATAATTTGCCGATTTTGGATGTGCCAGCGGCTGAGTCTCTACTCAAACGTCGTGCTTTTAATCTTCCTCAACTGCAAAGTACTGAACAGTGGAAGCAAGCTTCAGAAGCGATGAAACGACTGCTTGGTGAGTAAAAAAATGGCGCTGTGCGTGAAAGCTTCAGCGCCGTTATTTTCTATTCGTTGCGGTTAGTGAAAACCCAGAACTTCTTTTAAATTTTTTAGATAACGTCGACTGACGGGCACTTTGTGATCACTCAGGGTGATGATTTCCGCCAGCCCATTGTCCAATAATTTGATCTCTTTAATCGCCCTAGTATTGATTAAATACTGGCGGTGACAACGAACCAGTGGCGTTCTTTCTTCCAAAATTTTGAGCGTTAATTGGCTGGTGGCTCGTTGTAAATGGGTTTGCACATGAACACCACTGATGTCGCTCAAAGCAAACTCGACATCTTTGGTGGCAATGATCACAATTCGATTTAATCCAATGCAGGGAACTTGATCTAACCCTGCTGGTGATAAAATCGAAAAATCCTGCTTTTTGTGCCCTTGGCGAACTAAACGTTGCAGCGTTTTCTTTAAGCGCTCAGGGTCAACTGGCTTGAGTAGATAATCAAACGCATTTTCCTCAAACGCTTGCAGTGCATACTGATCATAAGCGGTGACAAACACCACATTGGGCATCGTATCTGGGTCAAGCATCCCTAGCAGCTCAATGCCAGTAACTTGTGGCATTTGGATGTCGAGAAACACCACGTCTGGCTTTAGCTGATTGATTTTTTTTAACCCTTCGATCGCATTACTGGCGTGACCAATCACATCAACATCGCCCGTCTCTTCTAGTAGCTCAGTCAGTTCTTCCCGAGCGAGCAGTTCGTCATCAATAACGAGTGCCGATAGCATGTTATTCCCTTAGTTAAATCCTTGATGAGGAATGAGAAAGCTCATTCGTGTGTATTGATTAGCCAATACTTCCGTTTTTAGTGCGGCTTGTTCGCCAAATTTATTAGTTAAGCGTTTATTGACAATTTGCATGCCTAAACCATCGTAATCTTCATTCGGAGCTTGGTAACTGCCCGCATTATCTTCCACTACAATTTTGTATCCTTCCGTTTGCACTTGGCTGTAGATTCGTACCCGCCCGCCTTCTAACAAGTTAGAGGTGCCGTGCTTTATCGCATTTTCTACCAGTGGCTGTAGAGTAAAACTGGGTACATTGCGCTCAAGTAGTAATGCATCATCGATGGCGATATCCACTTCAAGGCGATCGGCAAAACGCGCTTGTTCTATGGTTAAGTAGGCTTTGACATGTGCTAATTCTTCTTTAAGAGTCACTGTCTCAATATTTTGTTTGAGGTTACTACGAAAGAAGTGCGAAAGATGCTGGATAAGTTCTCGCGCTTTGTCGGGATCACGGCGGGTGATGGCACTAATGGTATTGAGCGCATTAAACAGAAAGTGGGGGTTGACTTGAGCATGCAGCAGTTTGATCTCGGCGCGAGAAAGCAGCATCTGTTTTTGTTGGTATTCGCCGTACAGAATTTGGCTCGACAGTAATTGTGCAATCCCTTCCGCCATTGACATGTTAATGGTTGAAAAAAGTTTACGCTTCGGCTCGTACAGCTTTATGGTTCCAATTACGCGATCACCTGCTCTAAGTGGAATGATTAGCGCTGAACCGAGTTTGCAGTTTTTAGAGAGTGAGCATTGATAAGGGGAATCTTTTCCGTCGAGGTAAATAATGCGGTTTTTGGTGATCGCATCGAGTGTACTTTGTGATGAGATCGGTGTATTGGGTTTGTGGTGATCGTCACCAATACCGATAAACGCGAGTATTTTTTCTCTATCGGTGATCGATACCGCGCCAACATTGGTCATTTCGTAAACAATTCGAGCGACTTTACCTGCATTGTGTGGATTAAAACCGTTGGCCAAAATGCCAACTGAACGCTCAGCAATATTCAGTGCGCGACGAGAAAAGGTGGCGGAATACTCTTCAAAAATGGTTTTTCTGTCTTGTAAAATGCTCATGAATAGCGCCGCGCCGACTGAGTTAGCGATGATCATGGGCGCGGCGATGGTCGAGACTAAGGCGTATGCATCAACAAACGGTTTAGCGACTAACAAAATTACCAACATTTGCACTATCTCAGCAAACAGTGTTACGGCAAAAACAATGCTGGGGCTAAACAGGAGTCGCCCTTTGCCCTTTCTCAGTAAATAGGTGTGCAGCAATCCACCAATCAAACCTTCTGCAGTAGTTGAAATGGCGCATGCCACATCGGTAAAACCGCCTAAAGTGTAGCGATGCATACCGCCAGTAAATCCAACCGCAAAGCCCACAATGGGGCCACCAAATAACCCGCCCATGACGGCACCTATCGCCCGCGTATTGGCAATCGCATCGTTGATCTGCAAACCAAAATAGGTGCCCATGATGCAAAAGAGGGAAAACAAAACATAGGTACTGATTTTGTGGCTAATTCGACTGGAAATGTTAAGCAGCGGCAAGAAAATGGGTGTTTTACTCAACATATAAGCGAGAACGAGGTAAACACACATCTGTTGCAGTAAGGAAAGAATTAAATCCATGTCAAAAACCCGTTGGTTTGGTGATCCCCTTTTCACTTGAAGCTACAGTAGTATTGGCTTTGTTCATTTTCCTAAGCGTAGAGTTTTCTATATACATTAGGATTTATGTACGGATGGCCAGACTGTAACACCAATCTCTTTGGGTATGATTTACGATTCATCCTCACTATTTTAGGTGAGATAGAGAGAATAAAATACGCGTCAGCTTATATTTTTTGCTTTAATAGAAGATAAATACGAGTGTAATTTTATTTTTACACATAATGTTTTTTTAAATTTACACTTGAAATGTTTTTAAAGCCTGTTAATTTGTCTTTTATTGGTGTTTAGGTATGCAATAAGATTTGTTGTAAACAAATAATTACAGGTGATGAGATGCAAAAAAGTGAACTAAGTAATATTAATATCAGTGATGAGCAAGTGCTGATCACTCCGGAACAATTAAAAGCTAAGCTGCCGCTCAGTCATCAAGCTCGCCAGTTCATTCAACACTCTCGTCAGACAATTGCCAATATTATCCATAAAAAAGATCACCGTTTACTGGTGGTGTGCGGTCCTTGCTCTATTCATGATATTGATGCGGCAAAAGAGTACGCAAAGCGCTTGAAATCACTCTCAGAGCAGTTGAGTGATCAACTGTACATTGTCATGCGTGTTTACTTTGAAAAGCCGCGTACAACGGTTGGCTGGAAAGGGCTGATTAACGATCCTCATCTTGATGGCAGTTTTGATATCGAACATGGTTTACACGTTGGTCGTCAATTGTTAGTTGAGCTAGCGGAGATGGAGATCCCTCTGGCGACCGAAGCGCTTGATCCGATCAGCCCTCAATATTTAGCTGATACATTCAGTTGGGCGGCGATTGGTGCACGCACTACGGAATCCCAAACACACCGGGAAATGGCCAGTGGTTTGTCGATGCCGATTGGGTTTAAAAACGGCACCGATGGCAATTTAGCAACGGCAATCAATGCGATGCAGGCGGCATCATCCAGCCACCGCTTTATGGGCATTAATAGTGAAGGGCAAGTGGCCTTACTTACCACTCAAGGCAACCCAAATGGACATGTCATTTTACGTGGCGGTAAGCAAACCAACTACGATTCAGTGTCGGTCACCGAGTGTGAGCAAGAGATGGCAAAACATAAATTGGATGCCTCGTTAATGGTGGACTGCAGCCATGCTAATTCACGTAAAGATTACCGTCGTCAGCCGTTAGTCGCTGAAGATGTGATTCATCAAATTCGTGAAGGAAATCAGTCTATTATTGGTTTGATGATTGAAAGTCACCTCAATGAAGGTAATCAATCTTCTGACCTTCCTCGCAACGAAATGGAATACGGTGTATCGATTACGGATGCCTGTATTAATTGGTCATCAACTGAGGCACTATTACGACATGCTCATCAAGAGCTCGTTCCGTTCTTAGAAAATCGCCTAAAAAAAGGTGAATAAAGGGAAGTGCCATGGCTGTTGAACTTAACGAATTACGTGATCAAATTGATGCTGTCGATAAACAAATGGTCGAGCTGCTTGCACGCCGATTAGCTTTGGTTGAAAAGGTGGGGGAGGTCAAGAGCCGACATGGTCTACCGATTTATGCTCCTGATCGAGAAGCGGCGATGCTGGCTTCTCGCCGCGCTGAAGCGGAAAGAAAAGGCGTCCCGCCGCAACTGATTGAAGATATTTTGCGCCGTACTATGCGTGAATCTTATGCCAGTGAAAAGGATTCTGGCTTTAAGTGCTTAAACCCAGAGCTGCGCTCTGTGGTGATTATTGGCGGTCATGGTCAACTTGGTGGCTTATTTGGCCGTATGTTCAAACTGTCGGGCTATCAGGTGAAAGTATTAGGCAGTAAAGATTGGCATCAAGCCGATGAGATACTGCATGATGCCGGTTTGGTTGTGGTGACGGTTCCTATTCACTTAACCGTCGGTGTGATTGAAAAACTTGCTCATTTGCCTGCCGATTGTATTTTGTGCGACCTCACATCGATTAAGTCTAAGCCGCTACAGGCGATGCTTAAAACACACTCTGGCCCAGTGGTTGGATTACACCCAATGTTTGGTCCAGATGTCCCTAGTATGGCCAAGCAAGTGATCGTCTATTGCGATGGGCGAGGAGAAGAGAGTTATCAGTGGTTGCTAAAACAGTTTTCGATATGGGGAGCGAGTTTGTGCCAGATTGATGCCGCAGAACACGATCACGGCATGACCTTGATCCAAGCACTGCGTCACTTCACTTCGTTTGTATACGGTTTACATCTTTCTAAAGAAAATCCGAATATCCAAAAATTACTGCAGCTGAGTTCACCGATTTATCGTTTAGAACTGGCGATGGTTGGACGGCTTTTTGGTCAAGACCCTCACTTGTATGGCGATATCATTTTCTCATCGGAAGAGAACGTTGAGATGATAAAACGTTTTCATGCTTGTTTTGGTGAGGCGTTAACCTTACTTGACGGGCGTGAGAAGCAAGCTTTTGTGGAAAACTTTAGCAAAGTGAGTGATTGGTTTGGCAGTTATTCACAACAATTTATGCTTGAAAGTCAAAACCTGTTAAAACAAGCGAACGATGCCATTCATCGTGTTTAAGGCTGTCTGAACGGCGAGTGCGGTTGTTGTGAATACGGCCGCCGCTCATTCTTCCGGTTCATCCCCTAAATCAGACAAGTATTCCAGTTCGCGATGGAGCAAACTTTCATCACCCATGTTCAATTCAACTAAACGTTTCAAATGGCCAATACTTTCAATATCAATGTGATTGATGCTGACACGAATAATGTTGTTTTGAATGTGGATCAACTTGGCGACTAGATTAATAGTGACATCGCTGTCTGGTAGTGTGAAATGGACTTGTGCCATTTCATTGAGCACTAATTTGTCCGCGTCAGGGCATGAGAGCAATAACCCATGCAGCGACAAATCCTGAATCGTTGTGGTGACGGTATGTTTACCTTGCAATAAGGTGGCAGGCATCTGATAGATGATGCGTGAAAAGCGACGTCTTTCAATCATGGTACTCTCTCTTGTTGAGCGTTGACCTGTGCCAGCTTCGGCTCTGTATCGATCATTGAAAAATTATACCCATTAAGTTTAGACCTAATTGAAGGCAGTGTCGCGAATCCTGCATCTTGTTGTGTGATGCGTGATGTACAAGTAATAAAAAGGCCGCAATAGATTGCGGCCAGAGACTTCAAATACAGAGTTATTTGGTCATACGCTTGTATTTAATGCGGTGTGGTTCAGCCGCTTGAGCGCCCAATGTCTGTTTTAACCACTCAGTGTATTCGCTGTAGTTGCCTTCATAGAATTTCACTTCACCTTCATCACGGTAGTCCAGAATGTGGGTCGCAATACGGTCTAGGAACCAACGGTCGTGCGAGATAACCATGGCGCAACCAGGGAATTCCAGCAGCGCTTCTTCCAATGCGCGTAGCGTTTCAACATCCAGATCGTTGGTTGGTTCGTCGAGTAATAGGACGTTACCGCCAGCTTTAAGCAATTTGGCTAAGTGAACACGGTTGCGCTCACCACCCGATAGCTGACCGAGCACTTTTTGTTGATCGACACCTTTGAAGTTAAAGCGAGAGCAGTAAGCACGCGCAGGAATTTCAAAATTGTTGATCTTGATAATATCCGCCCCTTCAGAGATCTCTTGGAAGACGGTATTTTTGTCGTTCATGCTGTCACGGAACTGATCAACCGAGGCTAATTTCACGGTTGCGCCCAATTCAATTTCACCAGAATCTGGTTGCTCTACGCCACTTAGCATTTTAAACAGCGTTGATTTACCCGCACCGTTAGCACCGATGATGCCGACAATCGCTCCTTTCGGCATGCTAAATGACAAATTATCAATCAGTACACGATCACCAAACGATTTGGTTAAGTTACGAACTTCCAATACTTTGTCACCTAAACGTTCGCCCGGCGGGATGAAGAGTTCGTTGGTTTCATTACGTTTTTGATGTTCAGTATTATTAAGTTCTTCAAAGCGTGCCATACGTGCTTTGGATTTTGCTTGGCGGCCTTTCGGGTTTTTACGAACCCATTCCAGCTCTTTTTCAATCGTTTTTTGACGAGCACTCTCTTGAGATGATTCTTGCTTTAAGCGTTCATCTTTCTGTTCGAGCCACGAGGTGTAGTTACCTTGCCAAGGAATGCCTTCACCGCGGTCAAGTTCTAAAATCCAACCAGCAGCATTATCAAGGAAGTAACGGTCGTGGGTGATGGCGACGACTGTGCCTGAATAGTCGACAAGGAAGTGCTCTAGCCAAGCAACAGATTCCGCGTCTAAGTGGTTGGTTGGTTCGTCAAGCAGCAGCATATCTGGCTTTTCAAGTAGCAAACGGCAGATCGCCACACGGCGGCGCTCACCACCAGACAAAACGGCGATTTTAGCATCCCATTCTGGTAGACGAAGTGCATTGGCCGCACGTTCTAAAGCGTTCTCTAAATTATGGCCATCTTTGGCTTGAATCAGAGCCTCGAGCTCACCTTGCTCTTTGGCTAACGCATCAAAATCGGCGTCGGGTTCTGCATATGCCGCATAAACAGCATCGAGGCGAGTTAGTGCGCCAGCAACATCAGAAACGGCCTCTTCCACCACTTCACGCACGGTTTTTGATTCATCCAGTACTGGTTCTTGAGGCAAGTAGCCGACTTTCAATCCTGCTTGCGGGCGTGCTTCCCCATCAATATCAGTATCGATGCCAGCCATGATACGTAACAGGGTGGATTTACCTGAACCATTGAGACCTAAAACACCGATTTTAGCTCCAGGGAAAAAGCTCAGAGAGATGTCTTTGAGAATTTGACGCTTAGGCGGGACAATTTTACTCACCCGCGACATGGTATATACGTATTCAGCCATTGCCGATTGTTCCTAATCTTAGTAACAGAAGAAAGTGGTCATTTTATACCAAAGCGATCGCATTTGTTACTAGGTACCTAATTTTTAGAGCTTAGATGGTGTTTTTCATCGATAAAAAAGTAACGAAACATTAAGTTACTAAGTTCATATGTCGCACTTTTATGAATTTAATATTATTTACATCTATGGCCTTTACTTTTTTATCTAGAATCAGCGTAATGAAACGGAAATTCCCTTGCTTTGGATAGGACGAGAGCACATGGCGCTCATGCATTTTATAAGACCGCAGCGATTGTTATCATCAATATTAGCGTTGAGCTCCTTGGTGTGCGGCACCGCGTTTTCAGGCGCAATAGAGGACTTGGATAGTCAACGAGAGCTGTATGATCAAGCTCAGAGGTGGCTTGATGAAGATAAAGTTGATGAAGCTAAAAAAATTAGAAATAAGATCAAAAACTATCCATTGACGCCTTATCTGGATTATCGATCTCTGCTGGTCGATATTGGTAATAAACCGCCATTAGCGGTTCAGGTTTTTATCGATACACATCAAGATTTCCCGTTTTCAAACCGCATTCGAGCACCGTATTTAGATGCGTTGGCGGCGAAAGGAAAATGGGCCACCTTGCTTGATTTTCAAAAAGCGGAGCCGAATGATGAGCCTTATCGCTGTCATTACTACAATGCGCATTACCAAACAGGCCAGCGAGATATTGCGTTCAAAGGCGCACAAAAATTATGGCTCAGTGGCAGTAGCATTTCTGACGCCTGTGATCCACTCTTCACCGCATGGAGTGAGCAAGGCGGGTTAACCGATGACTGGTTGCTTAAACGAATGTTATTGGCGTTTGATGGGCGTAATTTAACGCTAATGAAATACTTACAGAAAAAATTAGTTAAGCCAAAATCACAGGCGACAGCGCAAGCGATGATGGATCTCTACCGCTCGCCAGAAAATGTGCTGACTTTTGCTAAACAATACACCGATGGCACGTTTAATCAGCAGTCGATTCAATTTGCGTTAGAAAAGCTAGCACGCCAAGATGCAAAGCTTGCGCAAAGTGTGTACCAAACTCTTCTCGATCAGAAAATACTGGCGGATGCTTATCAGCGTCCTATTGCAGAATATATAGCCAGAATATTGCTTGATACCGAGGAGCAAGCACTCGCAATCTGGCGAGATAGTGTGATAGCGCAAAGCTCAAACAGTCTTTTGCTCGAGCAGAGGATCCGCAAGGCACTGACCGTTGGTCGTTGGGATGAAGTGAAATTCTGGACAGAGCAGCTCCCTGCTGATGAAAAAGCCAGCTTACGTTGGCAATATTGGCTTGGGCGCGCTGATATTGCGTTGGGTGATGAAGCCAAAGGATTACAACGTTTAAATGCGATGATTGGGCAACGTAATTTCTACAGTGTCGCGGCCGCTAATATGGTGAAACAGTCAGTAAATTATCCCAGTACATCGATTAAGCTTAATCCCAATTTATTGACGCCGTATAAAAAAGCCTTAGTACGGATCCAAGAGCTGATTGAACGAGATAAAATCGCGGCTGCAAAAAGTGAATGGAAATGGTTACTCGATCGTGCAGATACAAAAGAAAAAGAGATGCTAGCGGCCTACGCCGACTCCCAACGTTGGTATAGTTTAACTGTGACAGCCTCTATTTCGGCGCGGATGTGGGACAACATGCAATTGCGTTTTCCATTAGCCCATCAATGGTGGTTTAACTTCTATGGCCAAAAACACGACATTGACCCAATTATGCTGATGTCACTTGCTCGTCAAGAAAGTGGAATGGATGTTGAGGCTCAATCGCCCGTTGGCGCTCGCGGTATCATGCAGATTATGCCGAGCACGGCTAAGTATACGGCTAAAAAATATCAGCTGACCTATAACGATGAGCAAGAGTTATATGAGGTGGGCAAAAATATCGAAATAGGCAGCCATTACTTAAATGGATTATTAGAGCAATACAGCGACAATCGAATTTTTGCATTTGCTGCCTATAACGCTGGGCCAAATCGCGTCAATCAATGGCGAGAGAAAACACAAGGCAAGTTAGATGCTTACGCTTTTATTGAAGCGATCCCTTTTCGGGAAACCCGCGGGTATGTGCAAAATATTTTGATGTTTGAGACTTACTATCGAGATTTGATGGGGATTGAAGGTGAATTTCTCAACCAAGATGAGCTCAATACAAAATATTAATTCCAATACGAAGTGAAAGTTCTACAATAGCGGAACGTATCACTTTGCGAGTACATTCATGCCACACCAACCTGAGTACACTGATTGGCAGCAGCTAATGGAATTGGTTAAATCAGCCACAGAGCAAGAGCAGCACGCCATGCTACTCACCATGATGATGACCCCAGATGAGCGAGATGCGCTCGTGGCGCGTGCGAACATCTTATGTGAGCTACTTAAAGGGGAGTTATCACAGCGGCAGATTAGCCAATTGCTCGGAGTAGGAATTGCGACCATTACGCGTGGCTCAAATGAGCTCAAAAGTAAATCAGAACAAGAAAAGTCGCAATTAGCCGCTCTGCTACTCAAGGTGTCTTAGGGGTTCCTTGAGTTTGCCAACCTTTTATAAATTAGCAGGGAAATGCTCTGGGTTGATAAAAGGGATTAACGCGAGGATCAATGCTTGATGGTAGACCGAGCTGCGAGTGAGTTGGTTATGAGTGAGCAGGCTGATCGCCCCACCTTTCTGTTTGATATTTTGGCAGTCAAACAGTTTATCCATCACATCGCCTAGCTCATTTTCATGGCTTAACAGCTTCAATACTTGAGGTGGTAGCATTAAGCTGGCTGAACGCGATTCTCCTCGATGAGTGGCGGATTCAATCACCATCCATGCAAAAGTCACTGTATTCTCAATGCCCGCTTCTAACCCGACGTAATAATCTGCCGTGGGATCTTGCTCTTTCGCATTTCGTACTCGGTTAAGTGCGCCTTGATGGGTTTCTTCATCTGTCATCGGTTGATCCGCGACACCACTGGGCACACTCACCCCTTTAAATGAGAAAGTATCCAGCGGAAAGGTACTTTCAAATGCACTTTTGACTGCATTGATTTTGGCCGGGTTAAGAGAGGCAATGATCACATTTTTCATAAACAGCGTTTAACTCTTTTTGTTGTTGATACCATGAAACCAACGCATTTAATGGCATTGGTTTGGCAAAATAATAGCCTTGCATGAAATCACATTGGTAATCAGCAAGCCAATTATGCATCTCTTTACTTTCAATCCCTTCAGCTGTGACTTGCATTGATTGAGAGTGGCAAAGTTCGATCAAAGGCTTAATGATCTTGTGATTGTCAGTGGTGATGAGTGTATCTAAAAAAAGCCGATCGAACTTAATTTTTTGTACTGGATATTGCACCAATTGAGTAATGGAGGTGTAACCAGAACCGAAATCATCAATCGCCAATCCGTAGCCTAAATGCGATAGTTCGTGAAGCAGTGGAAAACCTTTTGAATTGGCAGAAAAAGTTTCTGTAATTTCAAAATCAATCAAATGGGGAGGAACTGCATTCTCCTGCGCATGTTTATGAATGTAATGAGCTAACTGTAAAGAGTTTAATTCTGCTGATGAAAGGTTAATCGATAACTGAACAGGGTGTTCAAACATCGCTTGCAGTGCATGGAACTCCTCGAAAGCTGAACGGACGACCCAGCGATCAATGTTGCCAAATAACCCGGTTTGTTCGGCTATCGGAATAAATTCTTTTGGTGAAATCGTACCGAGCAGGTTGGATTCCCAACGAAGTAAAACTTCAAATCCTGAGACTGTATTGCCAGCACGATTTAAATAAGGTTGATAGACCAAGCTAAATTCCTGATCAAAATCACCTCGGCGTAATGCTTGCTCAATATTGGCTCTGCGCTGAACACCCTTATTGAGCTCTGGCGAGTAGTAAGCTATTTGGTTCTTCCCAGCATTTTTTGCTTGATACATGGCCGTATCAGCATTAGATAATAATTTTTCTAAGGTATAGCCATCGGTTGGGTAGGTGGCTATGCCGATACTTGCTGTGATTGGGAAGTTCCCGAGTGGTGAATTGTGCTGATTTTGTAGTGGAGCCAGTAACTGGCTTGCAAATTCGCTTGCGGCTTGTTTAAAAGTACTAGGGGCAGAGATAAAAATTGAGAACTCATCCCCAGAGAGTCGAGCAGCTAAACTTTTAACTTGATACTTTTCAAAGGAAAAGTTGCGCAATGAGCCGATATGTTGTGCAAAATTGACTAACAATACATCACCAATCTGATGTCCATATTTATCATTGACGTATTTGAAATTATCTAAATCAATATACAAAACCCAGATGTTATCTGTGTGTCTTGCTTTTGCTAGCACTCTTTCTACCGATTGTTGAAAGTGGTGGCGATTGGCAAGTTTTGTTAAGTGGTCGTACTCGGCAAGTGCTTTTGTTTTCTTATATGTGGTATCAAGCTCCTGATACATATCGTAAAAACGAGAGGATAGCCGGCCAATTTCATCGTTACTCTTGAGAGTTTCGATATTGTCACGCTGCTTATTCTCTACTTCTTTCAATTGTTGATCTAATTGGGATATGGGCTTGATTACATGCCGGTATAATAAATACAAAAGCAGCAACACAGTCACTAGAGTCGATATTCCAAACGACAACGCTAACCGTTTTTTAATGGCATAAAGTTTGTCGTTAATTAGATACTGTGCAGGATCGAGCGTGGCATAAAGATCTGATTTTAATTCAACAGTTTGCGTTAATCCTACCTTTTTAATATCCGCTACGTCAGTGAAGAAAATGGTACTTCGGTTATCAAATTCTATTTTCTTCATCAGTCGATTAAAGGGTTCTAGTACGACGAAAACAACAACAAAGAAAATTTTATCGCGGTTATAGCTAAGCGGTGTCGTAAGTGTTTGAGTATCTAAAACATCATACCGAACTAGAATACCTTCACCGCTGGAATTTGTCGTATAGTCAACATAAGAGGTTTTCTGAGTGCTATCGAAAGTGTCTTGTATGTGGTTGAGAATTTTTGTATCGATTTTAGCGAAGGGGTCACCACTATTTTCGGCATAATAAAGAACATTTTTGCTGCCATCCAAAATCGATAACGCAATGAAATTATTCTCTTGTGATTGGAGAATGTCCAATGTTTGCTGAAAGTTATCAACCAGTTCTAACTCTCGATAAGGGTTGCGCTCATGTGCAACGTAGTGACGAATGATATCGCTTTTCGTGAGGGTGTAAGCGTAGCTATTCACCAGGTATTGGGTTTGACGAAAGTGACCCGCGAGTTTTTCCATACTCAGTTGAAGATAGCTTTCTTCTCTTTTCAGCAAAGCATCTTTCTGATTGGAGTAGATAATGTAACTAGATGCCACTGCACTGAGAAGAATAACCGGTGTTATCAGCAACAGAATTCTATTGTTGAGCTTCATGTTGTTCCAAAATACTGTTAATGATTTTTGCTCTCAAACTAATATCGGCAGGGAGCAATTCGCTATCAATAATGCCTTGCTCTAACAAAGCTGGGTTTGGAAATAATGATGCATCATTTCGGTAACTATCTGGCATTAAATTTAGGGCACTTAAGTTTGGTGTCGCAGCTTTAATATCTTTTGCATTTATTGCGGCAACTTCTGGGCTCAATAAGTGGTTTATAAACTCTTTTGCATGCTCTTTATTTTTTGAATTGCTGTTGATGGCTAAACAATCCACCCAAATATAGGGTCGGCCTTGCGGGGTGACAAAATCCCAATCATTGCTGCCAAAATACTTATTCAATGAAAATTGGTCACCGCTGTATGCGAGTGCCATATCTAAGCCATCACTGTCAGGATGGCTTCGGACGTAACTCAATATATATTCATAGGTTAAGATGTTGTGATTCACGGATAGCATCTTTTGATAAGCCTGTTTCAGTGCATTATCGTTATTTGTAATTGGCGATTGTTGTTGGGCATACAATGCTGGCAGCAGGGTTTCAACTGTATCGTGAAGCATCCCCACATGGCCTTGGAGTGCTGGTGGCATATCGATGAGATCAGCCCAGTTTTTGGGTTTGGCTGGAAATTTACTTTTTTTGTAGACGATGCCTACGGTTCCCCAAAAGTAGGGAACGGCGTGGCTACCGCACGCTTGATTCCATTTCGTATCATTATGCTTTCTATTCGGTAGAGCACGAAGATCTTCAAAGGTGTTGAGCCGAGAGTAGATAAGAGCTGATACGTTATCTAACACTACAATATCAAAAGGCAGCTGGACACTTTTGACCATCAATAGACTGCGTTCATCGTCATTATCAAAATGATATAGATTAATATCGATGCCGCTGCTTTGCCGCCATTGATCAACGATTTGCGGTGACATAGTGTCTTCCCACAAATAAATATTGAGCTCTGAGCTTCGAATGTGCGCTGAAATGCCTAGCAGAAATAGCATTAAAGCCAAAGGATGGATTTTCATCATGATATAAGTAGATGAACCTTATTTATTGGAAAAGGGCATCGTTCACAATGAAAGTGTCACAGATATCTTATGACGTGCGGAATATATTCCGTGAATTCAAAGTAGGCTGACAGCCCAAAACATAGTGATTAATTATGTGTGAAATGATTGGGCATTATATGAACTATGTTGATGGCTGTCAGCTGACTTCTGTCAAATATTTGACTTAAATGTGATTATTGAAGTTTTACTTGGGTCGGTTTAACATTTTCGCTTGGGTAGCAACCTAATACTTTTAAATGCTTAGTGATTTTTGTTAGCTCATTCAATGCTTGCTGCATTTCAATGGAATCAAGATGAGATTCAAGATCAACATAGAACATTTCTTCCCAAGGATTACCCATAATAGGTCTCGATTCCAATTTGGTCATATTGATGCCGTAGCGTTGCAGCACTAACAAGCTTTCAACAAGTGAACCAGCTTGTTGTGATGTCGACATGATTAATGTCGTCTTCGCTGGAATTTGAGTAGAGACTTCCACGGGTTTTCGCGCAACAACAATAAAGCGAGTCTGGTTTTCTGTTTGATTGGCGATATTAGATTTGATCGATTGTAAGCCGTACAGTTTACCGCTGGAGGCATTGCCAATTGCGGCAACATCGTTGCGATTAAGCTGCTGTACTTTTTGCATCGCATCAGCGGTGCTCGCACAGGTTTCAAGTGTAACGCCTTTTAGGCGGCTTAAAAATTCGCTGCACTGCTGGTGGGGCTGTGGGTGTGAATAAAGGATTTTAAGCTCTTCCAAACGTAATTCAGAGGTGGCGACCAAGCAGTGCTCAATCGGTAAAGTGAGCTCACCGACAATGTACAAGGTAGTATGTTGCAGCAAATCATACACTTCGTTAATTGAACCTGAACTGGTATTTTCAATCGGCAATACCCCATAGTCAGCATGACCTGATTCAACTGTTTTAGTGACTTCTTTAAACTGATCGCAATTGAGTTCGATCAACTCTGTATTTTTACGACTGAAGTACTCACGGGTTGCAAGATGGGAGTAAGAACCTTTAGCACCTAAAAAAGCAACCCTTGCCAGCGGTTTACGGCTCAGTTGCGGATTGGCTAGATTCTGCAAGTATGCTTGCTGTAGCAAGACGGAGTCTTCAATGATGGTATGAAATAGTTTAGTAATATACTGAGCATCTAAATTGTATTTTTCTTTACCAGTGTTAATCAATTTGACTAAAAGTTGCTGTTCACGTATTGCATCTCTCACAGGTTTTGCGGTTTCCACTTTGCTTTTAGCGACTTCAATGCTGAACTTTCGACGTTCTGCCAGTAGGTTTAGCAGTTGATCATCAAGCTCGTTCAGTCGCAAGCGGATCTCTTCAAGTGAATAGTGCTTTTCAGTCATAAAAATGTCCTTGTAAAAAAGCCTCCCAGTGGGAGGCTTCCTGTTCGTTTTTGACTTATCTTCTGTCAACGACCATGCCTCCAAGGTTATTGGAGAAAAAAGAAGTCAAAAAAGAACAGTGAGGTTAAGTGCATAAGAAGGTGATTCCTCTTTGAATGTAAAGACACAATAAGCAAGCAACCGTAGAGCGTCAAGCAAAAAAATAGCGCTTGAAAGCGCTATTTTTCATCATATTAAACTTTATTCAACTTCTTCTTCTACTTCCGGTTTGTCGGTACGACGAGCTTCCGGTTTATGGCGCAGTTTGTTGAGTTGGCGTTCTAATTTTTGTTCTACCTCATTGATAGCTGCGTAAAGATCTTCGTGGGTTGCAGAAGCGACTAATTGTCCTTTGGGTACCGTGATAATAGCTTCGAATCTTTTTTGTTTATTGGGCTCTTCACTAAAGCTAGCTTGGCATCCTATGATATCCACTTGCCATTTTTCTAGTTTTTTAAATTTGCTCTCAATGTGAGTGCGGATTGCAGAGGTGATGTCGATATTTTTACCAGTGATAGTTACTTTCATAGATGTTTTCCTCTGTTGCATCCCTCATGGGTTAACTTCAGATTACTGATTTAATACTAAAGTAATGTGATATATATCACTTTATTGAATGTGATTTCAAAGGGCGAGTTTAAACGTGATCTCACGCAAAGAGTGCTGACAAAGAGTAAAGAAAAAGCTTGTGATTCCTATCAATCTGGATAGATTGGTTAAAAGATCAAGCTAAGAATTTCCCATTTTTAGGGTGTTTTTGCGGCCTAAAAAGAGCGCTGCTCATTTCTTATTCAAGTGTTTTTTGTGATCTTTATTCTAACGATGTTTTGAACACCTCCCTTTTTATTTCAGTTTTCCCTGCACCACTCATTTTCCAGCCGTCTTTTGCTGGCGTGTTATTATTCCCATCGACTCCAAATAAAAAAACCACTCAAAGCGTGAGTGGTTTTCATGGCGTACCTAAGCTTATTGCAAACTATTGTGGATTGAGTGCAATTAACTTTTGAGTTCTGGCAATGGCATCGTTCAGTTTGAGCTGTTTATACGCTTCCAACTGAATGTGTAATGATTTGCGAGCCGCTTCAGTGTCTGGATACGTTTTTTGTAGCTCCTGAGCACGGTTGATGGCCGCAATCCAAGATTCACGGCGTAAGTAAAAATCAGCTGTGGCAAGGTCATATTCAGCCAGCCTATTTTTTAACGCGAATAAGCGTTTATGAGCATCTTCTGCATAAGGGCTTGTTGGGTAGCGTTGCAGCAGTTTCTTAAAATCAGCAAACGCAGCTTTTACCGGTTCTGGATCACGATCCGCGCGATCGACATTAAATAGGTCATGCATGAAGTTGCGATCTTGCGCCATATGCGTCAAACCACGCATGTAGAGTACCCAATCCATTTTTTCATGGGTTGGATTCAAACGGGTAAAGCGTTCAATGGTCGCTAAACCTAACGCAAGATCATCGTTTTTGTAGTAAGCGTAAATAAGGTCAAGTTGAACTTGTTCTGAATACGCGCCGAAGGGATAACGTGAATCTAACGCCTCAAGTTTTTGAA
The DNA here is from genome assembly GCF_963875615.1 of Vibrio sp. V09_P4A23P171. NCBI lineage: Bacteria > Pseudomonadati > Pseudomonadota > Gammaproteobacteria > Vibrionales > Vibrionaceae > Vibrio > Vibrio sp. V09_P4A23P171. Next base: position 5,139 of record NZ_CAWNMR010000070.1, on the reverse strand, counting down.
TGGCTGTTAGCCAGTTACCACTTTGCAGTGAGGTTTGTGCTTCTGAGTATAATTCAGAAGGCGGCACATCAGGGACAATCTCTTCGCTGCTTGAACAGCCAAATAACAGTGATAATGCGAGTAAGCCTGATAAAGTGTGGTGTTTCATGACAGGAGTCGTTTCCTTGAATTAATGCTTCTTAATTGAGTGCGTAATCGCTTTACAAATCGTTTCGTTACTTTCTTAGCAGTAACAGATACAATGACGCCATATTTTATCCATACTAGACGCTATTAGTCTCACGGTTTTTAAAAAAGTTCGATATGGCTCAGCAGATTGAATTAACAAATACAGTAAAAGATAGCCAGTTAGGTCAACGTTTAGACCAAGCTGTCGCTGAATTATTCGCAGATTTCTCTCGTTCACGTCTAAAAGAGTGGCTTTTAGAAGGCAAAGTTCAGGTCAATGGTGAGGTGATCACTAAACCAAGAACGAAAGTCATGGGGGGAGAAATCATTACGGTCCAAGCCGAGCTTGAAGATGAAGAGCGTTGGGAAGCGCAAGATATACCTTTAAATATCGTGTATGAAGATGACGATATTATGGTCATCAACAAACCACGAGATTTTGTCGTTCATCCAGGCGCGGGTACTCCAGATGGCACAGTGTTAAATGCACTATTGTTCCACTATCCAGCTATTGCAGAAGTACCTCGTGCGGGGATTGTGCATCGTTTGGATAAAGATACGACTGGTTTAATGGTGGTCGCTAAAACGGTTCCTGCACAAACACACTTAGTTCGAGCGTTGCAAAAGCGTAAGATTACGCGTGAATATGAAGCGATTGTGATCGGTACTATGACTGCTGGTGGGATGATCGATAAGCCGATTGGCCGCCACTCAACAAAACGTACATTGATGGCGGTAAGCCCGATGGGTAAACCAGCGGTAACTCACTATCGTGTGGCCGAGCATTTTCGTGAACATACTCGCCTTCGGTTGCGTTTAGAAACGGGCCGTACTCACCAAATTCGTGTGCATATGTCATATTTACAGCATCCTTTGCTTGGGGATACCGCCTATGGTGGCCGCGCTAGGATTCCGAAAGGGGCAACGCAAGAGCTGACCGATATGATCCGTGGTTTTGATCGTCAGGCTTTGCATGCCGTTATGCTTCGACTTGAGCATCCTGTGACTGGTGAAATGCTAGAATTTCATGCGCCAGTACCTGACGATATGATCATTATGGCGGAAGCTTTACGCGTAGATACTAAGTTGAATAAAAAAGACGAGTTCTAATGCAGAAGATCATCCCTAACTGGAATGCACCTAAACATGTAAAAGCTTTCTCCTCGACTAGAGTCGGTGGCTTTTCGTTAGCTCCTTATCAAGGGCTGAATTTAGGCATGCATGTTGGGGATGATCCTTTATCCGTTGAAAAAAATCGCCAATGGCTAACGCAGCAAGCGGCGATGCCCTCTGAACCTATTTGGCTTGAACAAACGCATTCAACACAAGTGCTAGAGGTTACTCAACCTACTCAGCAGATTCTGAGTGCCGATGGTGTTTTTACCCATCAGCATAATGTGGTTTGTTCTGTAATGACCGCTGATTGCTTACCTGTTCTACTCACTAATCACCAAGGCAGCGAAGTGGCTGCAGTTCATGCTGGTTGGCGCGGTTTAGCTAATGGGATACTCGAAAATACGCTCGCCAAATTTTCTAGTGATATCCTTGCTTGGCTCGGTCCTGCTATCGGTCCTACGGCATTTGAAGTCGGTGATGATGTATACCATGCCTTTGTTGATCAAAATACCAAAGCAAAGGCCGCATTTTCTCTTCAAGAGAATGGAAAATGGCTAGCAAATATTGCACAGTTAGCCACGTTAAGGTTGCATCAATGCGGTGTTTCAGAAATATCAGATAGCGGCCTTTGTACCTTCCATAATCCTCATCAGTTTTATTCCTATCGACGCGACGGAATCACAGGTCGCCAAGCTTCATTTATTTGGATCGAAGAGTAACTTACGCAAGATCAATCTTCCCTAACTTGCCCCTTGAAAAAGCACTAGTGCGTAGCCATCTTTAGCTACGTAAGATTAGTTTCTCAATTAAGGTGAGGAAAGTTGGTATGCGTCTTGATCGATTTACAAGCAAATTTCAAATTGCCATTTCTGATGCTCAATCATTGGCATTAGGCCGTGATCATCAATATATCGAGCCTGTTCATTTGATGGTGGCATTGCTCGATCAAAATGGCAGTCCAATTCGTCCACTTCTTACTATGTTAAGTGTGGACGTTATGCAGTTGCGCTCGAAGCTCAGTGAGATATTAGACCGTTTGCCAAAAGTTAGCGGTATCGGTGGTGATGTTCAGCTTTCTAGCGCAATGGGTACTATGTTCAATTTGTGCGATAAACTCGCGCAAAAACGGCAAGATTCCTACATTTCTTCGGAAGTGTTTTTGCTAGCCGCACTAGAAGATAAGGGCGCGCTTGGTCAATTACTCAAAGAAATAGGGCTTACCGAGAAAAAAGTTTCTGAAGCAATAGAAAAAGTGCGTGGAGGTCAGAAAGTGAATGATCCAAATGCAGAAGAGCTAAGACAAGCGCTTGAGAAATTCACAATAGATCTAACTGAACGAGCGGAACAAGGCAAACTTGATCCTGTCATCGGGCGTGATGATGAAATTCGTCGCACCATTCAAGTATTGCAACGCCGGACCAAAAACAACCCCGTGATTATTGGTGAGCCCGGTGTAGGTAAAACGGCGATTGTGGAAGGGTTAGCGCAGCGCATTATTAATAATGAAGTGCCAGAAGGTCTACGTGGTCGTCGAGTATTGTCATTAGACATGGGGTCTTTGGTCGCAGGGGCTAAGTATCGTGGTGAATTTGAAGAACGCTTAAAATCGGTGCTTAACGAGCTAGCGAAAGAAGAGGGTAATGTCATCCTCTTTATTGATGAGTTGCACACTATGGTCGGTGCAGGTCGAGGCGAAGGCGCAATGGATGCGGGGAATATGCTTAAGCCCGCTCTGGCTCGAGGAGATCTACACTGCGTCGGTGCGACGACTTTGGACGAATATCGTCAATATATAGAGAAAGATCCGGCACTTGAGCGACGTTTCCAAAAGGTACTGGTTGATGAGCCTAGCGTAGAAGACACAGTAGCTATTTTGCGTGGTTTGAAAGAGCGTTATGAGCTCCATCACCATGTGGAGATCACCGATCCCGCTATTGTTGCTGCTGCGAGCTTATCGCACCGTTATATTTCTGATCGCCAGTTGCCCGATAAAGCGATTGACTTGATCGATGAAGCCGCTTCAAGTATTCGAATGCAAATAGATTCAAAGCCAGAATCTTTAGATAAGCTTGAGCGCAAAATTATTCAGCTGAAAATTGAGCAACAAGCGCTAACGAATGAACACGATGAAGCGAGTGAAAAACGCTTACAGGTGTTAAACGAAGAGTTAAAAGTGAAAGAGCGCGAGTTTGCCGAGCTGGAAGAAGTTTGGAATGCGGAAAAAGCAGCTCTTTCGGGTACACAGCATATTAAGTCCGAATTAGAGCAAGCGCGTATGGATATGGATTTCGCACGTAGAGCGGGTGACTTGAACCGTATGTCAGAACTTCAATATGGCCGAATTCCTGAACTTGAAAAGCAGCTCGACCTTGCAACTCAAGCTGAAATGCAAGAGATGACTTTACTGCGCAACAAAGTAACTGATGTAGAAATAGCGGAAGTGCTTTCAAAGCAAACTGGTATTCCAGTTTCTAAAATGCTGGAAGCTGAGAAAGAAAAACTGCTGCAAATGGAGGATGCGCTGCATCAACGAGTTATCGGACAAGTTGAAGCCGTCGAAGTGGTATCAAATGCGATTCGCCGTAGCCGAGCTGGGTTATCTGATCCAAATAGACCGATTGGTTCCTTCTTATTCTTAGGGCCAACTGGTGTGGGTAAAACTGAATTGTGTAAAACACTCGCAAACTTTATGTTTGATAGTGAAGATGCCATGGTGCGAATCGACATGTCTGAGTTTATGGAAAAACACTCAGTAGCGCGATTAGTCGGCGCGCCTCCAGGTTATGTGGGCTACGAAGAGGGTGGCTACTTGACCGAGGCTATTCGTCGTAAACCGTACTCGGTTATCTTGTTGGATGAAGTTGAGAAAGCACACCCTGATGTCTTTAATATCCTACTACAGGTATTAGATGATGGGCGCTTAACTGATGGACAAGGACGCACAGTTGATTTTCGTAATACAGTGGTAATTATGACCTCAAACTTAGGGTCTTCGCAAATTCAAGAAAAATTCGCAAGCTTGGATTATGAAGGCATTAAAAAAGAGGTAATGGAGATTGTAGGTAAACATTTTAGACCAGAGTTCTTAAACCGAGTGGATGAAAGTGTAGTATTCCATCCGTTGGCGCAAGAACAAATTAAATCGATCGCTTCTATTCAATTAGCCCGTCTTGGTAAACGAATGGAAGAGAAAGGTTATCAGCTTGAGGTATCTGAAAAAGCGTTAGAGCTGATTTCTCAAGTTGGGTTTGATCCTGTTTACGGAGCAAGACCATTGAAACGCGCTATTCAACAAAGCGTTGAAAATCCATTAGCGAAAGAAATCTTGGCAGGAAGAATCCTACCGGATAAAAAAGTTAAGCTAGTTGTTAGCAATGACCAAATTATTGCTCATCAAGACTAAACATTTACATTCAAAAGGGCCAGAAATGGCCCTTTTTGTTTGAAAATCACTCTCATTGGTTCTTTTATGAGCTGTCAGTTCGTTTTTATGAGAAAGTTTCATTTTAAGACTTGTGTCCTTCTCTAAACTACCTATAATGCGCCTCGTTGTCAGGGCAGTGCTAGTTACTTCTGCTGATAACAGATGGACACTTGTTTAAAAGAAATAATCGATAAAGTGTTTGACACTTAAGGTTATATCGCTAGAATGTTCGTCCGCTTTGAATGCTTTTAGATAAGCATCCAAGCAAGCTCTTTAACAATATAAACCTATCAATCTGTGTGGGCACTCGTTGATGATAATCAAAAAAGATTTATCAATGAACTGAGTGACCAATCAGAATCAAGTTTACTTGATTTTGGCACAGTCAATTCATTGTTGTTCTGTTGGAACAACAATAGCTTTAAAATTAC
>NZ_CAWNMR010000069.1:0-2084 GCF_963875615.1 Vibrio sp. V09_P4A23P171 | reverse complement strand
CTTTTCGTTGTGAATTTAGCGGCAAAATAACCTTCAGCATTCAAACGTCCGCCGAGCATGCTACGCTCGTCACTTTTCTTCCAAATCGCTCAATTTGAGTTTTTTTGTTTCTTTGCTGATTCAGAATTTTGGTTTATAAATGAATCGGTTAGTTTGTTTCAAGTTTACAAAAAAGCTCGTTCTTTGGTTTTGAAAGTCTCGTTGTTAATCTATTGGCCTAACAAACGGCTCAAGAGGGATTGTCAACGCGTGGCGGCTTTAGTACAAAATTGAAGTTCAGTGTTTACGGTGTGTTTTTTGAGTTTGGCGGTGCGTTGTCAACCCCTTAGCCGGGCGTTATGCAACTCAGGTAAATTTAGGGGTTCAATCTTTTGGGATTTCTCTGGCCATTCGTTTTGTATTGTCGGCAAATGAGCATTTTTACCCTAAAATTCGTGGTTCACTCAAGCCGTAAAACAGGTAAGATCCTTTGTTTGCCTTAATCAGTTTTAGCGCTGGTTTGTTGTCAATTCAGCGTGCGTAAAGTGTGGAAAGGGCAAGTTTATCGAGCCTTTCGCACTTGCTGAAAGTCTTGCTTGTTGAGTTTGTCTCATTCAAAAGCTTGGTTTGTTGTTGAAAGGTGGGCTTTGTTTTGGCGGCTTATTTATCACAGTTCTTGCTTGGGTTGATTCTTGAATCACTCAACCATTGCAATTGTGGCTTTTGGTCGTGTAAAGACCAGTTTATCTCATTGAATTTTCATAACAAACGGCTCAAGAGGGATTGCCAACGCGTGGCGGCTTTAGTGCAAAATTGAAGTTCAGTGTTTATAAGTGTGTTTTTTGAGTCCGGCGGTGCGTTGTCAACCCCTTAGCCGGGCGTTAGTTTGCTACAAAGAATCGGGAAGTAATGAGGAAGATATGAAAGTAGAAATTAGACCAGCCAAGGAAGACGAACTGGAACCTCTCCATTCTTTGGTTATTTCAAATGATGAATGGATGAAGTTCAATGGTCCTTACTTTCCATATTCTCACCCAACACTAGAACAGTTTAAAAATCCATCATTTCAGCGTTTACTAGCAGGTTCAGGCTTACAATTAATCACTGTTGATGATATTCCTGTTGGAACGGTTAGTTGCTACTGGGAATGTGAAGAAACGCGTTGGCTTGAAGCTGGTGTAGTTATTTACGATGCACAGTATTGGGGTAAGGGAATTGCAGCGCTTGCTCTACCTTTATGGGTATCATACTTGTTCGAGACTAAAGAAATCGAGAGGGTTGGTTTAACCACTTGGTCGGGTAATCCTCGAATGATGTCTTTGGCTTTGAAACTGGGTTTTCAGCAAGAAGCAAGACTTCGAAAGGTTCGTTACTACAATGGTGAGTACTATGATTCCGTCAAATATGGGGTGTTACGGTTGGAGTGGTCAGAACGCAACTAACAAACAATTTAAGAGGGATTCCCAACGCTTGGCACTTTTGCTTCTACTTCAATTTTAGTGGTTACGGTACAATGCCTTAGGTTGGGTGGTAGCGTTGCTCACCCCTTAATTGGGCGTTAGCTGAGGTTAAGAAAAGTCATAGAATTAAGCGTTTATTTTTCTTAGTCTGAGGCTCTAGCTTTACACCTGAAAGTCAGCACTTTTCCACGTATCTCGCCAGTGGCACTGTTCGTGAAGCGGTTGAACTAACCGAAGTCTTCTTACGGGAAGTGGTGTGTTTGTTTATTTCTTTGGTGTGGCTTCTTTGGTTTTGAGGCTCTTTCGCGCTTAAATGGATTTCGTGCACTTGGTTGTTGGCTTCTTCGAAAGAATTCTTTGTAAATTTAAGTCTTAGAAGCTCGTCAGTTTTCCTGCTATTTCTTCTTTGCCAAGTGCGTTTTGTGGATTAGGTTTTAGTTTCTAAGTTGTCCGTTTTACTTTATCGCTTGAAAGCAATAATGTTTTTTAAATTAGGCCGTTGGGCCGTAAATCTCCGGCTAAAGTGCAGCAGCTAACAAACGGCTCAAGAGGGATTGCCAACGCGTGGCGGCTTTGGTTCAAAATTGAAGTTCAGTGTTTACGGTGTGTTTTTTGAGTTCGGCTATGCGTTGTCAACCCCTTAGC
>NZ_CAWNMR010000068.1:0-2091 GCF_963875615.1 Vibrio sp. V09_P4A23P171 | reverse complement strand
GCATTTTGGTTTATAAATGAATCGGTTAGTTTGTTTCAAGTTTACAAAAAAGCTCGTTCTTTGGTTTTGAAAGTCTTAGTGTCAATTGGTTGGCCTAACAAACGGCTCAAGAGGGATTGCCAACGCGTGGCGACTTTAGTGCAAAATTGAAGTTCAGTGTTTACAGTGTGTTTTTTGAGTTCGGTGGTGCGTTGTCAACCCCTTAGCCGGGCGTTATGTATCAGGAGGAAAAATGGAATACAAATGGAATGTGTTTGCAACTGTTGTTGTTGCGTTAATTTCAGGAGGGGTAGGTGCCTACACCGCCAATGCAAACTCGGAAAGCATTTTAGAGTTAGAGAAGCTTAAGCTTGAAGAGAAGAAGTACAATGATCGGATTGCTTTTTTCAATAAGAGGTGTGATGCCATTAGTGCGTTACACCGTGATATGACTGATGGAGTGCAAAATCTTTACATAGGTGGCTCATCTGAAAACTTTCAAGAAACAGTCCAGCGTTTAGCTAAGCTAAGAAGTCAAAGGCAAGAAGCTGAAACATATTTAGGTGAGGTAGCTCTTGCTCATCAAGCACAAATAGAAAAAGCACTTGAAGCTAGTGAAGAAAAAAAGCCTGAGTTTGTTGTAATACCAACGGTTTCAGCACTTCGCGAAGAGCTGAAGCTATGTAATAGCGCAGATGCTTTTTCAGCAAATACATAACAATCTGTTTAAGAGTGATTCGCAACGCGTGGCATTTTTACCATGCGTTGATTTTAGTGATTAAGGTGATATGCGGGAGCTTCAGTATTGCGTTGCTCACACCTTAACAGGGCGTTAGGCAAAGTGAGTTTTTATCAGCTAAATCGAGTTTGAATTGAACGGTGAATTCAATGTTCTCATGGCTGGACTTAAGCAATAAATCGTCATCACATATTTGTTGTTTCTTGATCGCGTTGGGTTGCTTAGCGCTGTAAATTCAGCGGCAAAATAACCTTCAGCATCCAAACGTCCGCCGAGCATGCTACGCTCGTCACTTTTCTTCCAAATCGCTCAATTTGAGTTTTTTGTTTCTTTGCTGCGTTGGAGTTTTGGTTTATAAATGAATCGGTTAGTGTTTTTCAAGTTTACAAAAAGCTTTGTTCTTGGGTTTTGAAAGTATTGTTGTCAATTGGTTGGCCTAACAAACGGCTCAAGAGGGATTGCCAACGCGTGGCGGCTTTAGCGCAAAATTGAAGTTCAATGTTTACAGTGTGTTTTTTGAGTTCGGCGGTGCGTTGTCAACCCCTTAGCTGGGCGTTAGCTGCTTACAAGTTCGCATGTTCCATTAGCTGTACAAGTTGGTTTTTTAGTCATATACTTGTCTCATTAAACGTACATGTGGAGGCTTTATGAGAATTGTATCTTTTACAGAAGCTAGAAATAGCTTGAAGAGCGTTTTGGATGCTGTTGTTAATGACGCAGATACAACCGTGATCACACGTCGTGATTCTGAAGATGCCGTTGTTATGTCACTGGATTATTACAATAGCTTAATGGAAACGGTTCATTTACTTCGTTCTCCGGCAAATGCTGAGCACTTACATCGTTCAATTGCTCAATTTAAAGCGGGTAAGGTGAGCCAAAGAGATTTAATCGATGAGTAGTCGTTTATTATCTTGGACTGATGAATCTTGGAATGATTATGTTTATTGGCAGACGCAAGACAAGAAAACACTTAAACGTATAAATAAACTCATCACGGATGCTAAGCGATCTCCTTTCGAGGGTATAGGTAAACCTGAGCCACTAAAAGAAAACTTATCTGGTTTTTGGTCGCGACGAATAGACGATGCGAATAGGTTAGTTTATGCGGTTGATGATAGTGCTATCACGATTATTTCTTGCCGTTATCACTATTAATTTAGGCTTTATCGTCAGGCAGCTAACAAACGGCTCAAGAGGGATTGCCAACGCTTGGTGGTTTTAGTGCAAAATTGCAGTTCAGAGTTTACAGTGTGTTTTTTGAGTTCGGTGATGCGTCGTCAACCCCTTAGCCGGGCGTTATGCAACTCAGGTAAATTTAGGGGTTCAATCTTTTGGGATTTCTCCGGCTATTCGTTTTGTGTTGTCGGCAA
>NZ_CAWNMR010000067.1:0-2290 GCF_963875615.1 Vibrio sp. V09_P4A23P171 | reverse complement strand
CAGGAAATAAGCTGTGTGCAACGCATCATATTTCTATGGGCAGCTAAAGCACCGCTATAACAAACGCTTCAAGAGGGACAGCCAACGCGTGGTATTTTCACTATGCGTTGGTTTTTGTGATTAAGGTGTTATGCGGTAAGTTGGCAGTAGCGTTGTCTGCCCCTTAAGCGGGCGTTAGCTTACTGGAGTCAACAAGGAGATAGGTTGTAAAAAGTAAGCTACCCAAATAGTAGCTTACACCGGTGATTCATCTTATTTATTCGACGATTTACTAGGTTTCAAGCCCGGTGTGTTACCCGGGGTGTTTTTATTGTCACGTCGACGCTGATCAGGTTTTCCTGTCGACTTAGCAATTGGTTTTGGACCTGGTTTAAGTGCCACAATGGTATTCCTTATATGTGTAAGAGCAAATCTCTCGTATGGTAATATATTTGCTTTGATGCATATCATTAGTGATCTGAGCCGTATTTCCATGAAATATATGGGGTTGCTATCGTTCAGATGTTGGTTGTTGGTAAGTTAGGGTGGGTGCTGAGAATTTGTAAGCTAACAAAGCGTTTAAGACGGATTCCCAACGCTTGGCATTTTTGGTTTGATTCAACTTTAGTGTTTACGGCACAATGGTTTAGGTAAGGTGGTAGCGTTGCTCACCACTTAACGCGGCGTTATGCTTAATCACCAAAAATCAGTGGTTTATGATTGTTCTTTGTTCCCTTGGCTTGTGAGTTTCGCGCTCGTCGGCAAATTGGCTTCAGTGGGCGCTGTTTTCCGGACCATTATTCTTTGGCGCTGGAAATTCAGCGAATTGCCTCATTCAATTTTCGGGCAAGCGCGAGGTTGGGGCGGTTGGTTCAATCAGAAAATTGATCTTAGGTTTTTTCGTTGTAGCTGCCAAAGTTCAAAGTCTGATTCTAAAAATCATGAGTCATTTCAGTTTTTGGTTTTTGGGTTTTGTTTGTGCATCAAAGCTGAGTTAATCTTGGTTTGGGTAAAACGTAAGTCATTGAAGCTTAAGCATAACAAACGCTTCAAGAGGGACAGCCAACGCGTGGCATTTTTACTATGCGTTGGTTTTTGTGGCTACGGTGTTATGCGGAAAGTTAGTAGTAGCGTTGTCTGCCCCTTAAGCGGGCGTTAGGCATTAAGAGGTATAGTTATGAATATATGGCGTCTGATTGCTCATCACGAGCATGCACTAGAATCAATTGAGCTTATGAAAGCGTTAGGTTGTATTGCAATTGGTTGGTCAGATATTGGGGATTTGTCTGCCATCAATCCTAACGAACAAGCAGAAATTACCAATTTAATCCATGCGAGTTACCCAGATTTAGGTAATGCCCATTTAGGTGGGCCAAGTTTATGGAATCTTTATAAAAACATGGAGATAGGTGACTTTGTTATAGTCAATGCTGATGGACGACGTAATTGTGTATTTGAGATTTCAGGGCAATATATTTTCAATACAGATAATCCAATTCTTGGATATATGCATCAACGCTCTGCAATTCTTACTGATATCGATGCTGAAAGATTGTGGCTAGAATGTGGTGCAAATGTTCAAGATGGACAAAATATTCGTTGGACACTAGCCAGTTGTATGTTTTCGGGAAGTGCCGAGAAAACTATACTTTTTGAAGGCACAAAATTTTCAGTCATGTCAACAGCGTTTGAGCGTAGTCCAATCGCGAGGAGTCAATGCATTGCGCGTTATGGATACAATTGTGCAGCCTGTAGAATTAATATGGAAAGCAAATATGGAATCATTGGGAAAGAGTACATACATGTACATCACCGAACAGATCTGGCGTTGAAGGGTGGCGCTCATGCAGTAAACCCGATTGAGGATTTAATCCCTTTATGCCCTAACTGTCATGCAATGATTCATAGAGAAAAACCAGCAATGTCATTAGAAAAATTAAAGAAAATACTCGCAGCGCATGCCTAACAAACGCTTCAAGAGGGACAGCCAACGCACGGCATTTTTACTATGCGTTGGTTTTTGTGATTACGGTGTTATGCGTAAGCTTAATAGTAGCGTTGGCTGCCCCTTAAGCGGGCGTTAGGCAAAGTGAGTTTTTATCAGCTAAATCGAGTTGGAATTGAACAGTAAATTCCATGTTTTGTGGCTTAAGTTAAGCAATAAATAATCATCACCTATTTGTTGTTTCTTGATCGCGTTGGGTTGTTTAGCGCTGTGGGTTTAGCGGCAAAATAACCTTCAGCATCCAAACGTCCGCCGAGCATGCTACGCTCGTCACTTTTCTTCCAAATCGCTCAATTTGAGTTTTTT
>NZ_CAWNMR010000066.1:0-192207 GCF_963875615.1 Vibrio sp. V09_P4A23P171 | reverse complement strand
GTTCGGGTTGTCATGCCAATGGCATTGCCCGGTAGCTAAGTTCGGAATTGATAAGCGCTGAAAGCATCTAAGCGCGAAGCGAGCCCTGAGATGAGTCTTCCCTGGCACTTTAAGTGTCCTAAAGGGTTGTTCGAGACTAGAACGTTGATAGGTTGGGTGTGTAAGCGCTGCGAGGCGTTGAGCTAACCAATACTAATTGCCCGTGAGGCTTAACCATACAACACCGAAGGGGTTTTGTGGGCTCAATTGAAGAACATTGAATGTGTGAATGAGAACGAAACAGCTTTCCGAATTAAGAAATTTGCTTGGCGACCATAGCGTTGTGGACCCACCTGATTCCATGCCGAACTCAGAAGTGAAACACAACAGCGCCGATGGTAGTGTGGGGTCTCCCCATGTGAGAGTAGGACATCGCCAGGCTTTGAATATTGTCTAACCAGACACGCTGCGGAGCGGTAGTTCAGTTGGTTAGAATACCGGCCTGTCACGCCGGGGGTCGCGGGTTCGAGTCCCGTCCGCTCCGCCACTTATTAAGAGCCTCAGCAGTTATGTTGAGGTTTTCTTCAATGAGAAGCATAAATTATTTAGGGGTGTAGCTCCAACTGGCAGAGCAGCGGATTCCAAATCCGCGTGTTGGGAGTTCGAATCTCTCCACCCCTGCCATCTATCAAGCCTCCGCAGAAATGCTGAGGCTTTTTGCTATCTGTTCACTTCCTCTATGATAGTAATCCGAAAAATTAACTAATTCCGTTTACCTCATCCCTTCGGCACATTTTTGTGGCCAGCTCTCTGTACTCAAGCTGTATCCAAGAAAGCGATCCCGAGCGTGAAATAGCCTTAATTAGATCATATTGTTACTTCAATTGGCATTAAGAGCGGTTTAGCTTATCCATTTACTCAGTAAGTGATGGATGTAACTTTTTAAAAGCACTAGATTATCAGCATAACTTTCCTTGATTATTTTAGTAATTAGGTTCGATTTATTATGCTTAGCGGTTAAAATAACGACGGTTACTTTTAGGAATTCGTTATGGGACAGCTGTCTATTTTAGGTTTTATTGCATTAGGTGGCGCATTTGGCGCATGTGCACGTTATCTAGTTACCGAGCTATGTGTGTTCTTGTTAGGACGCGGGTTTCCTTATGGAACGCTCACCGTTAACGTTGTCGGCTCATTTATTATGGGATTATTGATCGCTGCTTTTGAGAGTGAATTACTTGCAACTGAGCCATGGCGCCAGATTATTGGTTTGGGTTTCTTGGGTGCATTAACCACATTTTCTACATTCTCTATGGATAATGTATTGCTGATGCAGCAAGGAGCCTTTCTGAAAATGGGTGTTAATGTCTTATTAAACGTGGTGCTAAGTATCTCAGCGGCTTGGATAGGTTTCCAGTTGTTGATGAGAAGTTAACGAAATTACAATTTCATCTTGGTTAATGGATAGTCTTTCCCTATAATCGTGACTCAACTTGTCGGAGTGCCATAAGGCTGAGACCGTATTTTCGGGATCCGTTGAACCTGATCAGGCTAATACCTGCGAAGGGAACAAGAGAATATGACCTGCTAGTGATCTATCTAGCGTTATATCCTTAAGATCAAAACTCTATTTTGATCAACTCTTGTGCATTAATCCGTCAAGCATTTATCCCTAGTACAAAAAGGAAGATGCTATGCCGAGTCGCAAACAAGCGAGACTGGAAGCCAAACAATTCATTGACACATTGTCTGTCGAACCCTACCCAAATTCCTCTAAAATCTATATTACTGGTTCACGTTCGGATATCCGCGTGCCAATGCGTGAGATTAAACTAGCTGACAGCTTGGTCGGGGGCACAAAGTCCTCACCGATTTATCAACCGAATGAATCTATATGCGTTTATGACACTTCAGGTGTTTATACCGACCCATCTCATACTATCGACTTATATCAAGGTTTGCCTAAATTAAGGGAAAAATGGATCGCTGATCGGGATGATACCGAGTGGCTTGATGAGGTCAGTTCTGCTTACACTAAAGAACGTTTATCTGATGATACATTGGACGAACTACGTTATGGGAACCTGCCAGCCATACGCCGAGCAAAGAAAGGGAAGTGCGTTACTCAACTTCATTATGCGCGGCAAGGTGTTATCACACCCGAAATGGAATACATTGCCATTCGCGAAAATACGCGACGTGGAGAGTGTATGGATGCACAACTGAACCAGCAACATGCAGGGATTCATTTGGGGGCTAATCTACCAAAGCAAATAACTCCTGAGTTTGTGCGTCGTGAGGTTGCCGAAGGACGAGCCATTATCCCGTCGAATATTAACCATCCGGAATCAGAGCCGATGATCATTGGTCGTAATTTTCTCGTCAAAGTGAATGCGAATATCGGTAACTCATCCGTCTCTTCATCAATTGAAGAAGAGGTTGAAAAATTGGTATGGGCAACCCGCTGGGGTGGGGATACCGTGATGGATCTCTCTACTGGGCGCAATATTCACGAAACTCGAGAATGGATTTTGCGTAATAGTCCCGTACCGATTGGCACTGTGCCCATGTATCAAGCATTGGAAAAAGTAAATGGTATTGCGGAGGATTTATCATGGGAAGTAATGCGCGATACCTTACTCGAGCAAGCGGAACAAGGTGTTGATTACTTTACAATTCATGCCGGTTTATTGCTTCGTTATGTGCCAATGACCGCGAAACGTGTTACTGGCATCGTTTCGCGTGGCGGCTCTATTATCGCTAAATGGTGTTTAGCCCATCATACTGAGAGTTTTCTTTACACTCATTTCCGTGAAATTTGTGAAATTTGCGCCAAGTATGACGTCGCCCTTTCCTTAGGGGATGGACTACGGCCAGGATCCATTGCCGATGCTAACGATGAAGCACAATTTGCAGAGCTGCGCACTTTAGGTGAGTTGACCAAAATAGCGTGGGAATATGATGTACAGGTCATTATTGAAGGCCCTGGCCATATCCCCATGCATTTGATTAAAGAGAATATGGATGAACAATTAAAGCATTGCCATGAAGCGCCATTCTATACCTTGGGCCCATTAACTACCGATATTGCTCCGGGATATGATCACATCACTTCCGGCATTGGCGCTGCGATGATTGGCTGGTATGGTTGCGCGATGCTTTGCTATGTAACACCGAAAGAGCACCTTGGTTTACCAAACAAAGAAGATGTTAAAACGGGTTTAATTACTTATAAATTGGCAGCACATGCTGCAGACCTTGCGAAAGGGCACCCGGGAGCACAAGTGCGCGATAATGCGTTATCGAAAGCACGTTTTGAGTTTCGTTGGGAAGACCAATTTAATCTTGCATTAGACCCAGTTACGGCGCGTGCTTTTCACGATGAAACTCTTCCGCAAGAGTCTGGTAAAGTCGCGCATTTTTGCTCAATGTGCGGGCCGAAATTCTGCTCGATGAAAATCTCTCAAGAAGTTCGAGAGTATGCGCTAGATACCAAGCAAGTTGCTGCTGATGCGCTCATTTCCGTTACGCTGCTAGATGACCCGTTACAAGGCATGAGACAGAAATCGCAAGAGTTTAAAGCCTCAGGATCAGAGCTTTATCATCCTGCTGTTAGTCAACGGTCAGTCGTTAGCGAGGAGTAATTAGATGATTCAATTACTTATCCCCCGTGATGACATTGCGTTGACTGCTCAAGTACAACAGGTTTTGCTATTGGCCAAGCATCATGGTTTTGATATCGATGATATTTTTTTGGGTGCCAGCCCAACTTTATATTGTCAATTAGTAACGCCTTCATACTCATCTTTGATTGGCAGCGATTGCTTAGCCTCGTGCGAAGATGCGCTAAGTGTTTTAACTGATAAGCCCAATTTATTCTTGCAATACCAAGTCAATTTTTGCGCTCAAATGCCATTTGAGCACTCCCAGAAACGAGAAACTTGTTTGGTCAAGATAGGGCTTACCGCTGCTGACTCACACGACTATGTTGATGAGTGGTATCACGGAGAAGAGCTGCGTAGTATAAGATACTCTACGAATGCTCATGCTGCTGATGCAAAGAGTGAGCACTTTGCTTGGGTTCTATCATTGTTGTGTCTCGACTTTCCACTAGAGGATGCTTTAGTGGTTGCTCGCGCGGCAATGAGTGTTTCACGTGAAACATGGCCAACGGATAGCCGATATTTTCCTCAGCTACAACATTCAGTAGCTGGCATCTTTGCTGACGATAAACAAAATCATATCTGTTTTCCAAAGATAGACAAAAATATTGGCCTTTACCCTGTTGTGGATAGCGCTGAGTGGGTCGAGCGGTTATTGAAGTTTGATGTAAAGACAATCCAACTGCGAATAAAAGATTCAACACATCCTGATCTTGAATCACAAATTATCGCTGCTATTGAGCTTGGACAAACCTATCAAGCACAGGTTTTTATTAATGATCATTGGCAGCTTGCGATAAAGCATGGTGCTTTTGGCATTCATCTTGGACAAGAAGATCTCACCAATGCAGATTTAGCACAAATTGCTCAAGCTGGGATCTGTTTAGGTATTTCAACTCACGGCTATTATGAGATTCTGAACATCGCTTCACTAAATCCCAGCTATATCGCTTTGGGTCACATATTCCCAACCACCACCAAAATTATGCCCTCTAAGCCACAGGGGCTTGTTAGGTTGAAACTTTACCAGCAGCTAATTGAGAGTTTAAGTTGTGCCGCCAACTCAGATGAAGTTGTAAGTGCAAAAATACCCACAGTTGCAATTGGCGGAATTAACCTAGAGAACGCATTGCAAGTTTGGCAGTGCGATGTATCAGGCTTGGCCGTTGTACGTGCAGTGACAGAAGCAAAATCACCTCAGTTGGTCATTGATAGTTTCAATCGAATCATACAAAACCGATTACCAAGTAGTGCTGAGGAGGTATGTGATTATGCTTTCTGATGCGCAATTTATCCGTTATCAAAGGCAACTTGCGCTCCCTGAAATAGGTGAGAATGGACAGCAATCTTTACTTGATAGCCGAGTGCTGGTTATTGGTTGTGGTGGTTTAGGGTCTGCGGCCGTTTTGTATTTGGCGAGTGCTGGTATTGGACAACTGGTAATAGTGGATGATGACCGAGTTGAAAGCAGCAACTTACCTCGGCAGGTGATCTACCGAGAGAGGCAAATTGGTCAAACCAAAGTCGATGCGATGGCAGAACAAATTAAAGCCATCAACGTTAATTGCAGAGTAAGAGCGATATCTAAACGCCTTATTGGTACTCAGCTCGAACTGGAAGTGCTGAATGCTGATGTCGTTCTTGACTGCACGGATAACATCCACAGCCGTCAGCAAATTAACCAGTTGTGCCGTAAACTAATTAAGCCATTGATTTCAGGTTCGGCTATTGGATGGAAGGGGCAAGTCATTGCTTTTGATCAACTGCCGTTGTCACCTTGTTATCACTGTTTAGTGCCTGATAGCGAACTGCCTGCCGCGCAGCGTTGTAATGAATTCGGTATTCTGGGGCCTGTCGTCGGAATCATCGGAACCCTGCAAGCTTTGCAAGCCATCATGATATTGACTCGACAGACGATGCGTAATGCTAACCAACTGACACTGTTTGATGCTCATTTGTTTCAATTCCAAACCTTAAATGTTGTTAAAGATCCTCAGTGTAAGGTGTGTGGGTACCCACAGACTGATCAGATGAAGGGAGAAGCCACATGTCAGATATAACGATCAAGATTAATCAGCAGTTTCATCAAGTTTCAGCGGGAACCAGTATTGCGGATCTCACCAAACTGCTTTCGATCACGATTACCGGTTGCGTGTTTGCCCTGAATCAGAGCGTAGTGCCGCGTAGTGCGTGGTCAACGACCCTATTAAGTGAAGGCGATCAAATATCGCTGTTTCAAGCCATTGCAGGAGGCTAAATGTTAACGATAGCGAATAAACAGTTTGAATCTCGCCTGTTCACTGGTACGGGGAAATTTGCCAACCGAGAGTTAATGACAAAAGCTATTGCCATATCTGGTTCACAAATGGCGACGATGGCATTAAAGCGAGTCGATCTTAACCAATTAAATGATGATATTTTAGCGCCACTTATCGAGTCAGGCGTCCATCTTTTACCCAACACATCGGGTGCGAAAAATGCGAAGGATGCGATTTTTGCTGCCCATTTAGCGCGTGAAGCGTTATCGACATCGTGGCTGAAGCTAGAAATTCATCCCGATCCTAAGTATCTGATGCCTGACCCTATCGAAACGTTAAAGGCAGCGGAACAATTAGTGAAAGATGGATTTATCGTATTACCTTATTGCCATGCTGACCCCGTGTTGTGTAAGCGTTTAGAGGAGGTGGGGTGTGCGGCCGTAATGCCATTAGGTGCGCCAATTGGATCGAATAAGGGGCTGGTCTCACGAGATTTTTTAGAAATCATCATTAACCAAGCTCGTGTACCCGTGATTATTGATGCCGGTATTGGCGCGCCATCGCATGCGGCTTTTGCGATGGAATTGGGCGCGGATGCTGTCTTAGTTAACACCGCAATTGCGGCCGCGCGCGATCCGATACAAATGGCGTTGGCATTTAAGTTGGCGGTGGAGTCGGGTCGAATGGCTTATGAGGCTGGGCTTGCAACTCAGGTTCATCATGCTATCGCATCCAGCCCTCTAACTGCATTTTTGGATCAATAGCGATGAGCTTTTTAGAACGTTTCAAACAACTCGATTGGGACGATATTGCGTTATCAATCCGTTCCAAAACAGCGTCAGATGTCGAGCGAGCATTGCATAAAGAGAAGCGCGATTTGGAGGATTTTAAGGCATTAATCTCTCCTGCTGCTGAGCCTTATATCGAGCAGTTAGCGCAACTTTCTTACGCACTGACGAGGCAACGCTTTGGCAATACTCTTTCTTTTTATATCCCGCTTTATCTTTCAAATTTGTGTGCCAATGCGTGCACTTATTGTGGATTTTCGATGGAGAATCGCATCAAGCGGCGTACATTAAGTTTGCATGAAGTTGAACGTGAATTGGCAGTTATCAAGCAGATGCAGTTTGATAATGTCTTGCTGGTCACTGGTGAGCATGAAACCAAAGTAGGCATGAACTATTTCCGGCAGATACTGCCGTTGATAAAGCGTGAAGTCAGCTATGTTGCTATGGAGGTTCAACCGCTTCAGCAAGCGCACTATGCGGAGCTAAAGAGCTTAGGTTTAGATGCGGTAATGGTATATCAAGAGACTTATCATCCATCGACTTACGCTTTACATCATCTGCGAGGCAACAAAATGGATTTTAACTTTCGCCTTGAAACACCGGACCGACTTGCCCGGGCGGGGATTGATAAGATTGGTCTTGGCGCTTTGATTGGCTTGGAAGATTGGCGGGCCGATTGTTTTTACGTGGCCGCTCACCTGGATTATCTTGAAAAGAGATATTGGAAGACGCGCTATTCAATTTCGTTTCCTCGCTTGCGACCTTGTGAAGGTAGGCTGCAACCTAAATCGGTTATGTCTGACAAGCAACTGGTTCAGCTCATCTGTGCATTTCGCTTGCTCAATTCAGAAGTGGAACTCTCGCTTTCTACCCGCGAATCGGCGCACTTTAGGGATAAGCTCATTCCACTGGGGATCACCAGCATATCGGCGGGATCAAAAACACAGCCTGGAGGTTATGCAATGCAAGAGGCCGAGCTTGAGCAATTTGTGATTAGCGATGAACGTACAGCCGCACAAGTTGCCGCCGCTGTTAAAGGGCAAGGCTTTGAAGTTGTGTGGCGAGATTGGCATGCTGCCTATTCTGGATGAGGTCATGGCTTGCACGTTTCACGTGAAACATATGGATGCATTCATTAAAGTATGGTGATTTGGCTAATAAGGTGAATTCGAGTTAAGAGAATCATAAGTTAAAGTAAAGGCGACCCGAGGTCGCCTTTCATCTTTCTAGGTTAAGTTACTACACAGAGACTACCTACAGCGCATTTGTTTTATCATGTTGAAGTTTAATCATGCTCAATAGGCAGTGTCGCTTGGCGCAACCACGCTTTGTTATCACCCTCAACGAGTGGACCAACTTGATCCCATACTTTTTGATGATAGTCATTTAGCCATGTGAGCTCTGGTCGAGTTAACATATTGATGTTGATCGCGCGCTTATCAATCGGGCAACGCGTGAGAGACTCAAACCCCAACACAGAGAAATCACCTTGTGTTTCAACTTCGACCACCAGTTCTAAGTTTTCTATACGAATGCCAAACGCATCGGCACGGTAATAACCGGGCTCGTTCGACAGTACCATACCTGGAAGCAGTGCGACGTTGTTGAAAACTTTGCTGATGCGTTGTGGCCCTTCATGGACACTCAAAAAGTGGCCGACTCCATGACCAGTGCCATGATCATAATCAAAACCATTAGCCCATAGGTGCTGACGGGCAAGTACATCAAGCTGATGACCACAAGTGCCTTTTGGAAAGCGTGCTCTGGCTAGTGCAATATGACCTTTAAGCACTAAAGTGAACTGTTTTTTCATCTCTTCACTGGGGTTACCAATAGCAATGGTACGCGTAATGTCAGTCGTACCGTCACAATATTGGCCGCCAGAATCGACAAGATAAAGTGAGTCTTGGGCTAATTGTCCTGGTTTTACTTGGTTGATGTGGTTGTAATGGCACATAGCTGCATTACTGCCTGCCGCTGAAATAGTATCAAAACTAAGATCGGCTAGAGTTGGGTCTTCCTCTCTAAATGCTTGTAAGCGGTCAGATAAATAGCCTTCGTCGTGCAGTCTTTGGCTAGCCACTTCATTATCCAACCAAGCAAGAAATTTGGTCATCGCCACACCATCACGCACATGGCACGCTTTCATTCCAGAGACTTCGGTTGCATTTTTTGCCGCTTTTAGCAGTAAGCACGGATCGGTGTCATTAATGATTTCAGCAGCGGAATTTTGTAAAGTCAGCGTAAACCATGCATTACTGGTAGCAGGATCGATCATCACCTTTTTACCTGCGAGTAAATTAAGCTGCTTTTCTAGTTGATCTGGATGGTGAACGCGAACGCCGCCACCGACATGCTTGTCAAATTCCGCAGGAAGACGAGCAGGGTCAAGGAAGAAATCGACGTTGGAGTCAGCATAAATAATGGCATGGGAAAGTAATACTGGTAATCGGGAAACATCAAGGCCACGGATATTTAACAGCCAGCAGATGGAATCAAGTTCTGTCAGTACCGCCGCATCAATCTTTTTCTTACTCAGCTGATGAGCTATTTGCTCACGCTTATCATGGCTACTGATACCGACGAGTTCATTACCCATCAAGCGCACTGCTGAAATTGCAGCGCTAGGACGGTCTTTCCATAACTCATCGATTGGATTATTGCCGACGGCAATAAGCTGTAACTCATCAGACAATTTTGCCTGTGCCGTTTTAAGCCAGCTTGCTCTATGCATGCGCGGATCAAATCCCACTTTACTACCTGAGACCAATGCGCTTTGGAGCCAATCGAGAACGGGCTCTTCAATCAAGTGACGGTACTCAAAGGTTGCCTCTGGCACTTGTTTACGAACTTGCACTGTATAGCGGCCATCCACAAAAATAGCCGCGTTATCGTGGGTGACCACAGCCGCGCCTGCCGAGCCAGTAAAACCAGTTAACCAATGCAGGCGTTCGTTGTGTTGCGGTACATATTCCCCGAGATATTCATCTTCGTGTGGAATGATGATGGCATCAAGCCCTTGCTGTGTGAGCCAGCCACGTAAGGCTGATACGCGTTGTGCGATTGAATCATGCATCTGTGTTATATCCTTTCTCATAACCGTCCGTTGTAGGGAACTGTGCAAATCCATAGCGAACCCTGACTTTACTATTGTGTCTATGGGGTTGTGGCGATGGGGACGAGCTTCAATAAGCTACTCTTTTTATCGAACTGGCGCAAACCGCAGCTTCACCTGAGATGCAGTGTTTTGGTTTGGATCATCTGCCTTAACCAGCTCAATGCGGGGTCACTTTCTCTGTCTCTGTGCCAAAATAACGTATAAGCCATAGGTGGAAATTCCATCGGTAATGGCAACACGACGAGATCCATCTGCTTGGCTACTAGGTGGGTGAAGTGGCTCGGCGCGGTAAAGATAAAATCAGTATAAGTACAAAGGCTGGTGGCACTATTAAAATCCGGTACTGTAATTGCGATGTCCCTTTCTCGGCCGATATCCGCCAAGCGATAGTCGAGTAGCCAGCGATCGTTACCATCGCAGCGCACTTGTACATGACGTAGCGATAAATAGCGCTCTAACGTCCAATTGTCTCGTAATGCTGGGTGGTCTTTACGTACCACGCACATTTGGCTATCTCGATAGATCTCTTGTTCACAGATATCATTGGGTGGCAGCATCGTCAATTTGGCATCATTGATATCAATGTCCTTGCCGGTAATGCCTAAATCCAACTCACCAAGCTGCAATTTCTTAAAGGTTTGATCGTTCCATGAGTGGGTGTTGATGTTGAGATTTGGACCTTGGCTGAAAATAGCGGGCAAAAAATGGGGGAGAATTAATGGGTAGACGCTTTCTACTGCCGCAATATGAAAACGGTATTCACTGCTTTGTGGTGAAAATTGTTGTGGTTGAGTGAGTAGCTCGAGCTGATTGATGAGAGTGTCGAGTTTGGGTTTGAGATAGAGCGCCTGCGGTGTGGCCTTTAAGCCATGTGAATTACGAATAAACAACGGGTCATTAAACTGCTGACGAAGCTTGGCAAGCGATTTACTGACGGCAGATTGACTCAAACAGAGGCGATGGGCGGCGCGCGTTACGTTCAGTTCTTCTAGCAGTACGGACAGACAAACAAGCAAATTAAGATCGATTCTGGCTAATTTTTCTATATTCATCTGTATTTCCATTTGGGAATAATTGTGATGAGTATAAGCCATTTCTATTCATATCATCATTGCTCTATTATAGCCGAGTTGTAAAAGTGTGTTCTTTCTCATTACTGGAGTGTTTCGTGAAGCAAATAACCTCTGACGCGCATAGCAAGCGTCAATTGGCATTACTGATTTTGTTGGTTCTGTTTAGCCCGTTAGCGATTGATATTTATCTACCAGCTTTACCGCAAATTTCTCAAACGTTTCACGTGGAACACGCTTATGCACAAGATACGATTACTTGGTTTCTGTTTGCTATGGGAGTCGGTCAACTCTTTGCTGGCCCGCTAGCGGACAAACTCGGTCGTCGAACTGTTGCATTAGGAGGGATCAGTATTTATGCATTGAGTGCTTGCTTGGCGTGGGCCGCTCAAAGTATTGAATGGATGCTGATGGCTCGGCTACTACAAGGCTTCGGTGCGTGCGCGACATCGGTAGCGGCTTTTGCAACAGTTCGCGATATTTTTGGCCCACAACGTAGCGGCAAAATGATCAGCTACTTAAATGGTGCAATCTGTTTTATTCCTGCATTAGCGCCAATCCTTGGTAGTTGGTTAACTCAGCAATTTGGCTGGCGCAGTAACTTCAGCTTTATGGCTGGTTTTGCCGTGGTCGCGGGTTTAATGATGGTGGTTGGTATGAAAGAAACCAACCCGCAAGCCACCGAACAGCAAGCGTTCTTTAAGTTATCGCGTTACTGGTCCGTATTGAAAACACCATCTTTTCTCTTCCATGCTTCATTATGTATGTTAGCGATGGCGGTTATTTTAGCCTATGTCACTTCTGCCCCAGTGGTATTAATGGAAGGTTATGGATTGACCATGAATGAATTTACTTTCTGGTTTGGACTCAATGCCATCATTAATATCGTTGCTTGCCTGAGTGCGCCGAAATTTATGGATAGGTTTGGTACCCATATGGCGCTGGTGGTTGGAATTGGCACGTTATTGGTTGCGGGGACTACCATGGTCGCGCTGGCACAACAGAAAACGGCGATTGCCTTTATGCTGCCCATTTTTATGTCATCAATCGGTTTTGCTTGGATTCTGGGAGCGGCCGCAGGAAAAGCACTGGCGCCATTTGGTGACCGTGCGGGAACCGCCGCAGCACTGCTTGGTTTGTTTCAGATGAGTGGTGCTGGCCTGTTAGTTGGCACCATGCAGCGTGTTGGGTTAGAGCCTCAGATATTAATTGCACTGCAAATGTGGCTGATTGCGCCAGCGTTGTTTATCCTGTTTTCTAAAGCAGGGCGTTATTGGCATCAATTAGTGGTGAATTAATAAATTGTCACCTGCTGTTTTATATTCTTTTTAACGGGTGTATATTTAGTCACTTAATTATTTCAATTGCACTTTGGAAACGAAACAACAATGTCAATGACAACCTATGAAATGGCTCGAATTTGGGAACAACTCGACGAGTCTCCAGAAAAGGTCATGTTCGGAAAATTGCTGAATGAATTAGGCAACCAAAGTAGTGAGCGTATTCGCAGTGCCGCCAAACAAGTACCATTACCAGTTCTGCGTGATTTAGTCTTTCAGTTTCAACAAGTGATTGAAGCGCGTAAAGGCGAGCAAGTCGAAATCATGGCGAAGGAATTGGCAAAGCAGGGTATTTCGGCTGAAGAGCTTTTAACTTATCTGAACAAATAATTTATTATCAGTACCGATGCCATAGCCCGGAATTTAGTTTCGGGCTTTTTATTGCGTTATTGCGTGGTGTTTGCGGCTTCGGTGATTAAGGATTCACATTTCGGTTAATCGGGTTCTGCAAGGAAATAAGCGTCTCTGTGGATTGCACTTCATCAATTGCCTGTAATTTGTCGATCAGCACAAATTGTAATTCCTCAATCGAGCGGCACATTAACTTCACAAAAATATTATAGGCTCCTGTGGTGTAATAGGCTTCCACCACTTCATCCAGCGCATTGAGTTTGGCGAGCGCCGAATGGTAGTCTCGCGCGGCATTGAGATTGATACCGATAAAACAACACACGTCATAACCCAATTTTTTGGTATTGACGATCACTTCCGTACCCTGAATGATATCGGCCGATTTCATCTTTTCAATGCGAACATGGATAGTGGCAGGACTAACGTTGAACTGCTTGGCCATTTCTGCGTAGGGCGTGCGTGCATCGTCCATTAAAATTTTTAAAATGGCGCGGTCGAGTTCGTCCAGTTTAGCGGTAGTGGCTTGCATCACAGCATCCTTATCATTGAAATGGTTCGCTCAGTTTATCACTGGTCGTTGTTTCTCGTAAGCCGCCGTTTAAGAAAAGCGATAAGCTTTAGTCACGTCAGTGAAAATTGGGTAAACTCAAGCCTCCTCATTATTTCTTTTGTTTCGGAGTTAACTTGCAGCTACAACTGATTTGCGAAGTTCCTGCTCAGCAAGCACATTTGGATACATTAGCCGCGCGTTGGGGATTAAAACCATGCGCTGAGAGCCAATTTGCCTTGGTATTAACTCAGTATCGTCTTGAGTTGCGTAAACTGGATGAGCCTAAACTCGGCGCTATTTATGTCGATTTAGTCACGGGGGCGGTTGCTCACCGACGTAAATTTGGTGGCGGTAAAGGTCAGTCGATAGCCAAAGCTGCTGGACTAAACAAAGGAGCGACACCGACCGTGTTAGATGCAACGGCTGGGTTAGGTCGTGATGCTTTTGTGTTGGCCTCGCTCGGCTGTAAAGTGCAAATGGTCGAGCGGCATCCCGTTGTGGCCGCGCTGCTCGATGATGGTTTAGAGCGTGCCAAGCAAGATGCAGAGATTGGTGGCTGGGTAAGCGAGCGAATGTCGTTACTTCACGCTTCGAGTCATGATGCGCTCGAAAAACTGGCGCAAGATGAAGATTTTGTAAAGCCAGATGTGGTGTATCTTGACCCCATGTACCCGCACCCGGAAAGTAAAAAACAAACGGCTTTGGTAAAAAAGGAGATGCGCGTCTTTCAATTGCTGGTGGGCGCTGACTTGGATGCTGATGCATTATTAAATCCAGCCTTGAGTTTGGCGACCAAACGCGTGGTGGTGAAGCGTCCTGACTATGCCGATTGGTTAGACAAACAAAAGCCGAGTATGGCGATTGAAACCAAGAAAAATCGTTTTGATGTGTATGTGAAAGCGGCGATGATCTAACGCATTCAATACGTTAGCTTTGGCGAGAAAATCTCGTGGCCCATAGATGTAATTTAGTGCTTGCTTAATCGTGTTTGGAATTGTATATCTAACTAATAATTATTCCTATTCGTGATCGAGGCGTACATGAATAAGCGTTTATGCAAATTGAACCGACACGATATTACTAGCCAGCTTGGGGATATCCATCAGATTGTGGCTGCGCCAAAATTTCTTTGTCGCTCATGTGCTCGTTCATCATCGGATAAAAACACGCTGTGTAAGCCTGCTGCTATTCCGAGTGTATCGACAAAGCTTGTTTCGGAAGGGAAGAAACAACTGCGCTCTGGTACGTCAAATGGCATGACGGGCAAAGGTAAAAAGGCCGCCAAGCGATCGGAAAAACAGAACAAGAAAGCGTTAAAAAAACAAAAAAAAGTACTGAAGAAGTTAGAAAAAGTGCTGAAACAGCAGCAAAAACTGTTAAAGAAACACCCTGCATTACAAGTAAAGTTTGCCGATGTGAATCAACGAATTTCTTCGGTTAGTGAACGTTCACTACAACGGCAGATTCACTAAAAACAGATAGTTTACTAAAAATAGATGGTTTACTGAAAACAGATGGTGAGTTAAACCGAGCCACGATAGCCCCTTTTTCAACAACAAAGCCCGCGATGATTGCGGGCTTTGTTGTTTTTAACGCTCAGCCTGATTCAGTGAGTACGGCTGGCAGCGACTTTGCGCTTTACCCAAGTTTCATTGACCCACAGTGAGAACAAAATGATCACGCCGCCAATTGCAAGGCGCATTAAATCTACGTCGCGATTCCAAATCAGAATGTTCACCACTAATCCGGCGGGAACCAGCGCATTATTCATAATCGCTAATGCGCCTGCATTGACTAAACAGGCTCCTTTGTTCCACACGAAGTAACCAAGCCCAGAAGCAATTACCCCTAAGTAGATCAAAATACCCCATTGCAAAGAGGTAGTGGGCAGTTTTTCACTATTGCCAAACAGTAAAAATGCCACGCTTGCTACCACCAATGCACCTAAGTAGAAATAACCGAATACGCTGTGTTGCGCTAAAGTGATGGTCTCTTTTTCCATGACGTATTTATAAGCCACTTGGCCGATAGCAAAACAGAGGTTAGCTCCTTGCACCACCAAAAAACCCAGCAAAAAGTGCTCGTTTATTGCTGCAAATTTAATAAAAACGGCACCGATTACGGCAATGGCCGCCGTCACTAAGTACCACGGAGAAAAGCGGCCTTTCAGTAGATCGTAGATCAGCGTGACGTAGATTGGTGTAAACACCGTAAACAGCAAAACTTCAGGAACCGATAGCAGTAAAAATGATTGATAGTAGAAACAGTACATCAGGCCCAGTTGAATTCCACCAATGGTCATCAACTTAGCGATCAACGGAGCGGGAACGGTTTTAAACCTGATCAAAGGTAGAAATACTAAGCTCGCTAATGCAACGCGCATCCAAACCGCGAACCAAGAATCAACTTGACCGGCGAGATAAACGCCGATCAAGCTAAATGAAAATGCCCAAAGTAGGGTGACTGCAGAGAGATAGGCCATAACAAACAACGCTGAACAGTAAATAACCCGCAGTCTAACCGAGTTTTGGCTTGTCGTCAGTCGTGAAGTGGTATTACAAGCATGTCGACTGGCGAACAGTTAATCAGTTGCCGAGTGGATGAGAGTAACTTGCTCCAAAAATCTTGATGATGACCGCAGACCACCAAATCAACACTGAATTCAGCGATGGTTTCGCAGAGCTCATTACTGAGGTCGCCGCTGCCTACTAGTGTATGGCGGATAGGGTATTGCGCGTGTTCCGCTAAGGCTTGCAGCTGCTTTTGTGACGCTTCCATCGCGTGATGTTGAGTTTCTGCTAAATTGATATCAATGAGTCCGGTATACAGCTCGGCATAGTTGACATCAATGTGAATGAAAGAAACGTCAGCATCGAGTGGTTTTGCCAGTGCAACAGCTTTGTCGACTAAGAGTTTACTGTCTTCTGAAAGATCAATGGCAACCAAAATATGTTGATAACTCATTGTATTATCTCCTGATGGGGTACTGATTAAAGATTAGCACTGAGGCCGAGAGTTTTTTGTCGTCGTGATCTCATATCCGCATACCTGACTCAAAGTGTTATGGTGAGGTTCATGGTATAGTCAATTCAAATCGTTACATAAACTAGGAGTCGACATGTTGTCACAAGCTATGGTTGAAAAACTGAATGAACAAATTAATCTGGAATTTTTTTCATCCAATCTATACTTACAAATGAGTGCTTGGTGTGAAGATAAAGGATTTGAAGGTGCTGCCGAGTTTTTACGCGCTCATGCCGTAGAAGAAATGCAGCACATGCAGCGTTTATTCACCTACGTGAGTGAAACGGGTGCACTGCCTATCCTTGGTGCGATCGCAGCGCCAAAACATAAGTTTACGAGCCTTGGTGAAGTGTTTCGCGAAACTTATCAACATGAGCAGATGATTACTCAGCAGATTAATAAACTCGCTCATGCGGCGTTCACATCTCAAGACTACTCAACGTTTAACTTCCTTCAGTGGTACGTTGCGGAGCAACATGAAGAAGAGAAGTTGTTTAAAGGGATTTTAGATAAGCTAGAGCTTGTGGGTGATGATGGTAAGGCGCTGTTCTTCATCGACAAAGACCTAGCCGCAATGGCAAAAGCCGGCTCATCTTCTGTAATGGATACCCAAGCTGTGTAATCGCAGCAGAAAGAGTATGAAGCGATCGTCTTTTTCTTTGGGTTCTATGCAAAGGTGTAGGGAGGAAAAGATGATCACTGGGGATACAATTTTATTTGCGCTAATGCTGGTCACTGGGGTTAACCTAGTCAGGTATCTTACGGCGCTACGCTCACTTATTTACATCATGCGTGAAGCTCATCCATTGCTTTATCAACAAGTGGATGGCGGTGGCTTTTTTACCACTCACGGTAATGTCACCAAGCAGGTTCGTCTTTTCCACTATTTGAAAGGTAAAGAGTATCACCATCACCACGATCCCCTATTTACGGGCAAGTGTGATCGCGTTAGAGCGCTGTTTATCTTGTCGATGTCATTGCTGGCGGTGACAACCTTCGCGGCTTGCATCGTATAACTGAGCCAGTCATTGTATTGATTAAAGGAGCTATCGTGCTCCTTTTTTATCGTCTGTATAAAGTCATCGACTTATTTCTTCACTATTATGCATCTTCATTGTGCGGCGACTATTATTAGCAAGAGCAATCGAAAGGAGAAAAATAATGGATGAAAAAGCACTGCTCGCACGTTTGAATGAGTTACCTCGTATTCAACAAGTATTACAAGAACTACTCGAAATGGTTAATAAGGAAGAGGTCGATTTTGGTGCGCTCACAAAAAAAATTGCCATGGAACAAGTGTTGAGTGCGCGGCTGCTTCGCCTTGCAAATTCGGCACATTTTGGCGGAAGCCGCACAGTGGCCTCTATCAATGATGCGGTGATTCGTGTCGGAAGTGGCTCGGTGAGAACTATGGTGGTGGCATCGGTATTATCCAGTGCTTTTCCTAAAATTGACACCTTGGATCTGCAGCAATATTGGTCCGATACCTTTGAAATTGCCATTATCGCCAGCAAACTGGGGGCCGCTTGTAAACTCGATGCTAATAGCGTCTTTACTACCGGAATATTGCACAACATTGGCCAATTGATGATCCACACATTAGCGCCGCAAGAAGCGTTGAAAATTCGCCTTTGTGTTGATGCTGGTGAAGTTGAACTAGAAGCACAACAGCAAATCATCCATACCGATGCGAATGTACTGGGGGCGAAGCTAGCCAAAGCTTGGAAGTTTCCTGATGAGATGGTCGATGCGATCGCCTACTCTGCGCAGCCAGAAAAAGCGCAGCTTTCACCAAAACTTGCCCGTGTATTGCATTTTGCCCGTGATATCCACCATCAATGGGACATCCTGACCGAAAAAGAAAAACGCTTATTTCTGGCTGAGCACCCAGATGCTCGTGTACTGGCAATATCTGCCACATTTGCTGAAACAATTGACGCCGTTCGCGGAAAAGGGCGCGAGCTTGCCGAGCAGCTCGTCTAATACCGTCGCTGGTGGATTAACCTTGTCTTCACTCAATTAGTCGTTAAAATGTCCCCCATTGATAAGGATGTACGCCACCAGCGCTGCATCCTTTTTGTTTGTCATTAGGTGCGTGTGCGTCTAATTAAATGAAGGTGAAAGCATGAGTCAGTCGTTTGATGTTGTCGTTATTGGTGCTGGCGCCGCCGGGCTAATGTGCGCCGCGCAAGCTGGCCTGCGCGGGCGCAGCGTATGCGTTCTCGATCATGCCAAAAAGCCTGGCCGTAAAATTTTGATCTCAGGTGGCGGTCGCTGTAATTTCACCAATTATGAACTATCGGCCGCCAACTACTTATGCCGCAATCCCCATTTCGTTAAATCAGCGTTATCGCAGTACAGCCAGTGGGACTTTATCTCGCTGGTCAGTAAATACAATATTGCGTTTGAAGAGCGCGATCATGGCCAGCTCTTTTGCCTTGATTCGGCGAAGGACATCGTCAATATGTTGCTAAAAGAGTGCGATTTACCGACGGTCAAGCAGCGTTATCAAGTCGAGATTCAATCGATAGATAAGGTGCCAAACGGCTTTCAGCTCACCACCAATGACGGGCCGATCGAGTGCCAGTCATTGGTAGTCGCAACGGGCGGCTTGTCGATGCCCAAACTCGGCGCAACTCCTTTTGGTTACAAAATTGCAGAGCAGTTTGGACTGGCGGTGATCCCAACCACGGCCGGGCTCGTGCCTTTTACACTGCATAAACAAGATAAAGAAGATTTCGCCGAACTGGCCGGCATTGCCATTCCAACTGAAATCACTACTGAAGATGGCACTGTGTTTAAAGAAGCACTGCTGTTTACTCATCGTGGTTTATCTGGGCCAGCGGTGTTGCAAATTTCTTCTTACTGGAAAGCGGGGCAGAAGGTCAGTATCAACTTAGTGCCGGAAGTAGATATCGAGCGGCTATTGAATGAATCACGTGAAGCACACCCAAATCAAAGCTTAAAAAACACACTCGCGAAAGTACTGCCTAAGCGTTTGGTTGAAGTGCTGATTGAGCGTAAAGCTTTTGTCGATAAACCGCTCAAACAGTTAAACCCACACGAAATAACCGCTATCGCACACGACTTACAACATTGGCCGATTCTTCCCAATGGTACTGAAGGTTATCGCACAGCCGAAGTCACATTAGGTGGCGTAGACACCGATTGCCTCTCATCGAAAACCATGGAATGCAAATCGGTTTCTGGCCTCTATTTTATTGGTGAGGTAATGGATGTGACGGGCTGGCTTGGCGGCTATAATTTCCAATGGTGTTGGTCAAGCGGCTATGTCGCTGGACAGTGGGTGTAAGTGTGTAGAGAAGACCCAAAAGGGGTGACGAGGATCACCCCAAGGATACAAACTTTATTATCTCTACACAGTGCTTTCACGAACGGACTAGCCTGTCTCATTTGTAGGCGTTGATAGCCTCACTTGCCCGCAACGGGGCAAGGCGTTGTTCAAAGAAGGTCGGCTGGTTTTTGCACCAGACGCAATATCAGGAAAAATCTTCTTGCCCCTACATTACTCAAGCGAATGCGTCTGCATATCAAATGCTTGGTTCTTTGTACTTACCCTTTGATATCCAAAAATCATAACCATAAATCATAAAAAGTTCGCGCTATCCTTCTGCTTTTTGTTTACTCGAAGATTGAACATAGCAACGGCTTTTTCATGCTTATCACTTTTAGCTCAAAGCATGTGATTCGATATGCTGTAAAAGTATGAATAAATGTGCATTTTATTGAACCAGTAAACGGCTAAAAATTATATTCACAACGGATGTAAACTCATCTGGATGAAATCAATCTTCTACATTTACTCACAAATAAAGACATGACCTTTTACTCATCCTCACGTCCAATAAGATGCATCTCTATACATCATACCGCGGTGATAATATAGCGCCTTCCACTGTGCTGACTATGGTTCGCTTAGATATCGTTTGAACAAAGCCTAATTTTATAAGGATTTGAAATGAAAACATCTTTTACATTTACGGAGCCTCAAAGCTATTCCCTCGAACGGGCAACATCACTACAAGAACCATTCTTTGTTAAACAGGTAAAGAATGTACCAGTCAGTGCAACGCAAAGCGCTTTGGAGCTTCGCCAGCGCCGGGTAAAAGATATGGATGATAATCGGTTCCTCTCTGAACCGAGTGATAAAATTAACTTATTAAAACATGTGCAAGAGAAGCTATGCCAAGGGGTTACGCCTCAAGAACAACCAAGCGCCTTTGTTGTTACAGGGCAAATGGGCGCTGGGAAATCGACC
This sequence comes from Vibrio sp. V09_P4A23P171, assembly GCF_963875615.1. Lineage (NCBI taxonomy): Bacteria > Pseudomonadati > Pseudomonadota > Gammaproteobacteria > Vibrionales > Vibrionaceae > Vibrio > Vibrio sp. V09_P4A23P171. Next base: position 171,788 of record NZ_CAWNMR010000066.1, on the reverse strand, counting down.
GCGATAAAAGCATGTTCGTCACAGCTCAAGAATAACTGTGTGGTGGTTGATTATGATGAACTGAAAAAATACATTCCAGGTTATTCGGAGTTAGCAAGCAATGGGCACCCAAGCACGGTGTCAAACTGCCAACAAACGGCGTTGTTTCTCTGCGAAGGTTTAATAAAGTACGGACTTGAAAAAAAATTCAACATGGTGATACAACGCTCCATGTTAGATCAGCAACACTCAATATTACACGTTCTGGATGACTGTAAAAAACATGGCTTTAAGACTCATTTGACGGTGCTGGCCGTTGATAAGTCGTTAAGTATGATGGGGGTTTTCACAAGGTATGAGTCAGCACTTAAAAGAATTAGAGAAGGAAAGTTAGTCCCTGATGGTGCTAGAAGAACGCCATTGAACAAACATGATGAAGCCTATAGCGATATGGAAAGTGTCGAGAAGTTTCAAGAGCTTCTTCCATTATTAGATACGATCACTGTGACCTCAAGAGCGGGAATAGAGCTCTATACAGGAAGAAATCCTGACGAAATTGTCAAAGCTTTACAAGATGGTCGAACGGCTAGTAAAAACGATAAACATTTACAGATGGAGGCATTTAACACTCTAATCGGGCTAGTGCGGTATAACGTCCAATTCCCCAATTACGACTATAACTAAGTGGTCGATTCTGTCGAAACCTTTGACGTTTTAAGTCTAGGTACCCTCTGATAGGTCAGTGTATCTAGAGGCCGTTACCTGTACGTCAAGAATAAGTTTTGCGATAGAAGCCATCCTTAGCGATAAATGTCACTAAAAAGCACTGTCAAACCAATGGATAGTTTTTTAGAAAAAAGAAGAGCTGCACAGGTTAGCCCTTCTTTTTTGTTGTGTGGCAATGAGTTGCTTCTAGCTGGATTTATTTTGTTTATAGCGGTCAAAGATAACCGCCGCGAGCAAAATAGTTCCTCGCACTACGTATTGAGAAAAAGGTGACATATTCAGTAGATTCATCGCATTCTCTACCGTACCGAGGATGAGCACACCCGCAATAACGTAAGATACTTTACCTATCCCGCCTTTGAGCGATACCCCACCGAGCACACAAGCCGAGATGACCACTAACTCAAAACCGACGGAAGTCATCGGCTGACCGCTGGTCATACGCGCGGCTAAAATAACCCCAGCGAGCGCAGAGATAAAGCCAGAGATAGTGAAAATGATGATTTTAGTTTTTACGACGTTAACACCTGCTAATCGTGCGGCTTCTTCATTACCGCCAATCGCTAATGTATTGCGCCCATAAACCGTACGATTTAGCAAAAAGGCAAAAATAGCGAAGGTGACTATGGTTAACCAAATTGGCGTTGGGATACCAAGTAAAGAGGAGTTACCTAGGGTGAAGAAGTGTTCTTCAGTGATCCCAACCGCCTTACCGTCAGAGATGATATAACCAAGACCACGAGCGATTTGCATCGTTGCGAGAGTCGTTATCAGCGCATTGATCTGCAATTTGGCAATAACGAAGCCATTTAGCAAACCAAAGAGTACACCTGAAAGTAAGCCTGCGCCGATACCCAATACCACACTGCTGGTTGCGTTAATCGCCACCGCCGTGACTACGCCAGAGCAGGCAATAACCGAAGCAATCGAGAGATCTAAATCCCCGCAGGCTAGGCAAAAGAGCATGGCGCACGCAACCATGCCGCTCATGGAAATAGCCAGACCGAGCCCTTTCATATTAATGAATGTAGCAAAATAAGGGACAAATAAACTGCAAAGCAAAAATAGCCCAGCAAAGACCATCAGCATGCCGAACTTATCCCAGATGGAAGAGAACTTAAAAGAGCGAGTCGGGCTCTCGGTATTGTCTATTTTGGTTGAACTCGTTACAGCCATTAGGATATTCCTTTTTACGCAGCGACGTCGTTGCCAATCATGGCAAGACGTAACGCAGATTGTTCGTTAAATTCAGTTCGTGTTAATTCACCCGTTACTTTGCCATCTTTCATAACCAGTAATCGGTCAGCGATACCAAGCACTTCAGGCATGTCACTAGAGACAACTAAGACAGTCACGCCATTTTCTGCCAATTTGAAGATCAACTCGTATATCTCAGACTTAGCGCCAACATCAATGCCGCGCGTCGGCTCATCTAGCAAAATGACGCTCATATCGGTAGATAACCAACGACCAAGGATCACTTTTTGTTGATTGCCACCGGAGAGCTCGCCAATGGGTTGATCTAACGAAGCGGTTTTGACGTTTAATGACTGGTTTTGTTTGAGGGCATTGCTCGACTCCCACTGGAAGTTGATTAACCCGCCAAGCTTTAGATGCCATGGACGAGCGCTGATGTTGGTGTTTTCTTGCACCGATAAAATAGGCACGATACCGTCTGCTTTGCGATCTTCAGGGCATAAGGTAATGCCCGCCCGAATGGCATCTTCAGGTTTAGTAATCCGTATTTTTTGTCCGTGAAGATAAACATCGCCCGCGGTGGCTTTTTCTGCTCCGAAAATCAAACGGGTAAGTTCTGTTCTGCCCGCACCGACCAGACCAAACAAACCTAATATTTCGCCTTGCTTTATTTCTAGCGAGAGAGGAGCGGTGAGCCCTCTGCCCATCAGGTTTTTAATCGCTAATCCACTTTGACCAAGAGGACGAGAGCGGTAGTTGTAAATGTCATTGATTTCCCGGCCAACCATTAACTCAACCAAACGGTCATGAGTGAGAGTCGAAAGGTCATAACAGGTTTGCACATGGGTACCATCTTTGAAGATGGTGATTGCATCACACAGAGCGAATATTTCTTCCATACGATGAGAAACGTAAAGAATGATTTTGCCGTCGTCGCGCAATTCGCGGATCACTTTAAATAGGTTTTCAATTTCACGTTGAGACAAGCTACTGGTTGGTTCGTCAAAAGCGATGATGTGTGCATTGCGACTTAGCGCTTTGGCAATTTCAACCATTTGCCACTGACCAATAGAAAACTCTTTTAATGGGCGAGAGGGGTCAAAATTTTCCCCCAAGCGCAATAACTGTTTACGTGCGTTACGATTGAGGGTTTCGGTATCGACCCGGCCATGTTTAGTGGGAAGTTGCCCTAAGAAAATGTTTTCTGCCACGCTGAGTTCAGGAACCAAATTAAGCTCTTGATAAATAATGGCGATACCTTGCTCTAATGCGTCAACCGTTGATTGAAATGTTACTGGATGCCCATCAATGAGCAGCTTGCCGTGGGTGGGTTGATGCAGCCCGCTTAGCGTTTTCAATAGGGTCGATTTCCCGGCCCCATTCTCTCCCATTAAGGCATGAACACTACCACTGTTAACGCGAAAGCTAATGTCGGTCAGTGCCTTAACACCCGTAAAGTGTTTTGATATTTGGCAAAACTCTAGGCAAGAGTGTGAAGCTGCCATAGTCTGTACTCCTGTTTACTTCGCGAAAGCGGTACGAAAAAGCTGTACCGCTTTTAGCCATTGACGACGAACGCCTTACAGGCCTTTCTTCGCCAGTTCTGCTTCGTAGTTGTCGCGAGTAATTAAGACAACGTCCGTCACTTCAACGAATTTTTGTGGTTCAACACCGTCTTTCACCCATTTATAGAGTGATTCGATGCTTTTGAAGCCGTGTACATCTGGGCTCGGTAAAAGAGAACCATAGAACCCTGTTGGTTTCGATTTAGCTAATTCACTGACAGCATCGACGCCATTAATGCCAACACCAATCACATTACTTGCGTTAAACCCTTGTCCTTCTGTCGCACGAACGCCGCCGAGAACGGTATTGTCGTTCATACCGACGATAAGCCACTGCTTGACCATTGGGTATTGCACCAGTAGCGAGTTTGCTGCATCCAGAGCGCCAGGGATGTCATTTGCTTTGGTTGGCACGCGGTAAATTTGGTTGGATGGGAAACCCGCTTCTTTCAGTGCCTTAATCGAACCATCGACACGACGACGCGCAGTATCCAGCTCGTCTGCGGTTATGGCCATAACACCCGTTGTTGCGGTATCCCAGTTACGTTTTGTCATCTCTTTGTACAGTTCAGAACCTTGGCGATAACCAATTTCACTGGCAGCCATCATCACCAAAGGCACGTTTGTCATCGGTTCGCCTTTCGCATTAAGGAACTGGTCATCAACCGTGATGACTTTCAAATCGTAGCTTTTTGCTTTAGCCATAATTGCAGGCCCAAGCTTAGGGTCAGGTGTGCAGATGACAAAACCTTTGGCGCCACTTGCCGCTAGCGTATCGATAGCGTTCAGTGTTTTTTCTCCATCAGGCACCGCCATTTTGATCACTTCAAAGTTATATTGCTTACCGGCTTGCTCAGCAAAATTCCATTCTGTTTGGAACCAAGGCTCTTCAGGTTGTTTTACCAAATAACCTAATTTGAGTTCATCGTTGCTACCGAAAAAGGCATTAGCAGAAATACTGAATAATGCGGTTCCGGTGAGTATTGCGGCAGCGAGTGTGGTTTTTATGCTTTTCATCTTATTTGTCCGTCCACTGGTAGGGTTGTTTCATCTCCATACTTAAGGAAGTTGACGAGCTTTGAAGTGATGAAAATCACAGCAGAAAAATGTAGCGTTTTTGTCCATTTATGTAGCGAGGTAGGGCATGAAGTACCTCTCACTTTTTATAGTTTTATGTGTTTAATTTTATATATTCATCGGCTATTTAGCGTTTTTATGCGCTTTTTTTTCTGGAAAAAAGCTGAAGTGATGATTTTAAAACCATTAGCACAGAATGAGTGTGTCGACTAATTTATCCATATTTTTAGCTATTGGGTTCATGGTGATATTGACGTAAGACCGTTATAAAAATAGGCAGTTAATCGGTCTGATGTGGAGTGACCATGAATAATTTGAATATAGATTCACCTTACGTGATCGGCTTAGATTTTGGCTCTGATTCTGTACGAGCTTTATTGGTGAATGCTCGCAATGGTGAAGAGGTTGCGTCTGGCGTGGCAAACTACCCAAGGTGGGCAAAAGGACAATACAGCGACTCGAACCAATCTCAATTTCGTCATCATCCTCTTGATTATATTGAGTCTCTGACCATTGCTGTCCGAGAAACGTTGGCGCAGGTTTCCACGGAGATCGCACAATCTGTTGTTGGCATTGGCGTGGACAGTACGGGTTCGACTCCAGCCCCTATCGATAAAGAGGGCAATGTGTTGGCGTTGCTTCCTGAGTTTGAGCATAACCCCAACGCCATGTTTATCTTATGGAAAGATCATACTTCCGTGACCAAAGCGGAACGCATTAATGAGCTGGCCCATTCACACACTTTTCCAGACTACACCAAATACATCGGGGGATTGTATTCATCGGAGTGGTTTTGGGCGAAAGCCGCGTGGGTAGCGGAACAAGATGCAGGGCTTGTTCCTTATATCCATAGCTGGGTTGAGTTGTGTGATTGGGTTCCAGCTCTCCTTGCAGGGTGTCAGCATCCTACAAATTTACGCCGCGGTATGTGTGCTGCAGGGCATAAAGCGATGTGGCATGAAAGCTGGGGCGGTTTACCTTCGCAAGATTTTTTATCGGCCATTTCTCCCACGCTCGATGGCATGCGAGATCGAATGTTTACTGAGGTATACACCTCAGACCAATTAGCTGGGCATCTGAGTGCGGAGTGGGCGCAGCGGTTAGGCTTACCAGAGGGAATTGCCATTGCTATTGGTGCTTTTGATTGCCATATGGGCGCGGTAGGCGCGGGCGCGGGCGAACATGACTTAGTGAAAGTTATTGGTACGTCAACATGCGATATTTTGATGGTGGATGCACAAAGTATCGGTGATCGAACCATTCATGGAATATGTGGCCAAGTCGCGGGTAGTGCGATGCCAGACTTAATGGCACTGGAGGCTGGGCAATCAGCATTTGGTGATATTTATGCTTGGTACAAACGTGTGATGTTGTGGCCAATCGTACAACTGGCTAAGCAAAACCCACAATTAGGGATTGATCTGGACGCCGCTGAGGCCTTGTTAATTCCTCAACTTACGGTGGAAGCACAGTCAAAACGTCTGCAACTGGAAACGCCTCTTGCTTTAGATTGGCATAACGGGCGGCGAACGCCTTATGCCAATCAACGTCTCAAGGGCGCAATCACGGGGCTGAATTTAGGCTCTAGTGCACCAGATATCTTTGCATCACTGGTGGAATCAACGGCTCATGGCGCGAAATCAATCGTCGATTGTTTCGTTGAGCAAGGTGTCGAAGTGAAACGTGTCATCGCCATTGGCGGAATTTCTCAGAAGTCACCATTTGTGATGCAAACCTGTGCCAATGTCATTGGGCGAGAAATCGCCGTTGTCGCTTCAGAGCAGTGTTGTGCATTAGGTGCGGCCATTTTTGCAGCTGTTGCGGCCGGGGTTTATAGCGATGCAGAGCAAGCTCAAACTCAAATGGCGAGCCCAATCTGCGATGTTTACTACCCAGATGCTGACACCAAAGGGATGAGCGAATGGCGTTACCACGCTTATCGCCAGTTAGGGCAGCAGATCGAACAATTTTCTGAATTCTTGTTGGCACAGGAGTGTACTGATGAGTGTTAAGACTTCTCTAGGCTTCGATTTAGCGAGCGACCCACAAGCAAAGCAACGTCTGAGTGAGCTTCGGCAGCAAGTATGGCAAGCCAATATGGCGCTACAGACCCACGGTTTAGTTACCTTTACTTGGGGCAATGTATCAGGCATTGACCGCTTAACAGGGTTAGTTGTGATTAAGCCAAGTGGCGTCGAATACGAAGCACTCAATGCCGGCAATATGGTGGTGGTTGATCTGAATGGCTTGGTTGTCGAGGGCGATCTTAAACCCTCTTCTGACACGGCTACCCATTTGGCTTTATATCGCGCTTACCCAGAGCTTGGCGGCATTGTGCACACGCATTCTCCTCATGCCACCTCTTGGGCTCAAGCAGGTAAAGCCATCCCAGCATTGGGTACTACTCATGCTGACTATTTCTACGGCAGCATTCCCTGTACTCGTCCCTTGACCAATGCCGAAATCGCAACCGACTACGAACATCATACAGGCAAGGTCATCATTGAAGCGATCAGTGGTGGTGAAGTGTTGGCCATTCCTGGGGTTATTGTTAATGAACACGGCCCATTCAGCTGGGGTAAGGATGCGGATCACGCCGTTCATAACTCAGTTGTCATGGAGGTTGTCGCCAAAATGGCGCTGCAAACTTTGCAGATCAACCCTCAAGTGACATTCATCAATCAAGCCCTACTGGATAAACATTACTTACGTAAACACGGAGCTAATGCTTATTACGGTCAAAGTAATGTAAAAAATAAATAAGGGATAACAATGAACACGTTTACCAATCAACAAGTGTGGTTTGTCACTGGGTCGCAGCACCTTTACGGACCTCAAGTATTACAAAATGTCGCGCAAAATAGCCAAGAAATTATCCATGGTTTAAATCAATCTCCAGCCATTTCGGTTCCTTTGGTGAACAAAGGTACAGTGAAGACGCCAGATGAGATATTAGAGGTTTGTCGCCAAGCCAATAATGATGATTCATGTATTGGTCTCGTGCTTTGGATGCACACATTCTCGCCTGCAAAAATGTGGATTTCAGGGTTAAGTCAGCTCAACAAGCCGTTCTTGCATCTTCATACTCAATTCAATGCGGCCCTGCCTTGGGATGAAATTGATATGGGTTTTATGAACCTAAATCAAAGTGCTCATGGCTGTCGTGAGTTTGGTTTTATTGGCACGCGACTGGGGATTGATCGAAAAGTAGTCGTGGGGCATTGGGAGAGCCCGATTGTTCACCAACAGGTGGATGATTGGTGCCGTGCAGCGATTGCTATTCATGAAGGGAAGTCGCTTAAAGTAGCGCGTTTTGGCGACAACATGCGTCAAGTCGCGGTGACGGAAGGAAACAAAGTCTCTGCGCAAATTCAATTTGGTTATGAAGTTCATGGCTATGGTTTGGGTGAGCTGAGCGAGAGCGTCAATCAAGTTTCAGACAGTGATGCTAAGGCTTTAATGGATGAATACGCGTCTTGCTACACCATGAGCCCTGAACTTTTCAAAGACAGCGCAAGTATCAATATTCTAACCCAAGAAGCGAAGTTGGAATTGGGTATGCTGCGTTTCTTGCATTCCGTGGGCGCGAAGGCATTCACCAACACCTTTGAAAATTTATCGGGTATTTCGAACTTGCCGGGCTTGGCCACACAACGCTTGATGGAAAAAGGCTTCGGGTACGGTGGTGAGGGGGATTGGAAGACCGCAGCGATGACTCGCATCATGAAAGTGATGGGGCAAGGCCGAGTGGGCGGAACATCGTTCATGGAAGACTACACCTACAACTTTGGTCAGCAAAGCCAAGTGCTCGGCGCTCATATGCTGGAAGTTTGCCCTTCCATTGCTCAAGACAAGCCAAAGATTGAAATTCATCGTCACACTATTGGCTGCAAATGCGATATTGCTCGTATGATGTTCAGCGGAAAAGCGGGGCCTGCGGTAAACGTATCTTTGATTGATCTTGGAAATCGCTTTCGCATGATAGTCAATACGGTCGATACTCAAGCTCCACCACAATCGCTACCTAAATTACCCGTGGCGCATGCGTTATGGACGCCGCAACCCAACCTTGAGACGGCAGCCGCAGCATGGATCCATGCGGGTGGCGCGCATCATACCGTATACAGCCAAGCGGTGAGCGTTGAGATGTTAGCGGATTATGCCGAAATGGCGGGGATCGAAATGGTATTAATCGATAACCAAACCTCCTTGTATCCATTCAAGTCCGCACTCAAAACAAACAGCGTTTATTACCGTTTATCTTCAGGTATTTAAACCCGCTGAGCACTCCCTCATCTGAGGGAGTGCTCATTAAGCTATGGTGTGAACATGAATGCTCTTCCTTTATCCACTGGCTTACCATTACTGCGTTATAAAGAGTGGTATTTGGAATTAAAAGCCGATACACCCGATCAATTTCAGCTGTGTTGTGAGGATAAACCTGTATTCGTTGGGCAGCTTGAGCTGATCAACAATGGGCTTATCATTGATATGTGCTCTGTGGTTTGGCATTTCAGATCTAAGCAAAACCATTTAGAGCAGTGGTGCAACATTCAGCTTAACGAAACACTCTCATTGAGTATGACTTACACCTTTTTTCAAGGAGCATTGGTGATTGATTATCTTGCGCGAAATAGCATCCCAACTCGGCTTGATATTCGACATCACATTACTCAAACAGACGTTAGCCACCAACTGGCCACGCAACCTGAAGACATCATCTCTTCGATTAAAGGTTGGCAAAGAAAACGTAATGACCAACCCAGTGAATACTTAATCGAACCCGTAGGACATGGCTTCTGTGAGGCTTTTTCTGCGACACAATGGATAGTCTTAGATGAAAAGTGTGAACTGAAAAATCGTACTTAACGAAGAGGTTGCTTACACTACACGTAAATTACAGTGAATATTGCCCCCATGCAGAATAACCCTCTAAAACCTGGATATAACTTTAATGCTCATTTAGTGGCTGGACTAACGCCAATTATTGAGGGAGATGAACTGGATTTTACGATTGATCGACCTAATGGCATGAAAGGTTTTATTGTCAATTTTACGAGCAAAGGCGAGGGAACCATTTTTTATGGCGAAGATGAGTTTCACGTGAAACCTGGAGACTTACTTCTTTTCCCTCCAACAGCGGCTCACTATTATCATCGAAAAAAAGATTGTGCTTCTTGGTTTCACCGTTGGGTTTATTTTCGGCCACGAGCCTTTTGGCATGACTGGCTAACATGGCAACAGCAAAAAAATGGCGTCTACTTAACGCAAGGGTTGGATGAGAATACCATTCGATATATTGAAAACCTGTTTATCGATATTGAATACACTTCAAAACAAGATGTCCCTTATCGAAATGATTTATCGATTAACTTGCTCGAACAATTATTGATTAGATGTAAGACACTGCAACCGGATGTCGTCAGCAAACCGCTTGACCCTAGGGTGGTGGAAGCGATGAATTATATGACGCAAAACCTCAATCAAGACTTCACTATCGAGGATGTTTCGGCCCATATCTGTTTATCACCATCGCGTTTAGGCCATCTATTTCGTTCTGAAATGGAGATGACCATAACCCAATGGCGCGACGACCAAAGGATCAGCCGAGCCAAACAATTACTGGTCACGTCTAACTACTCGGTCAATCACATTGGTCGAATTGTGGGCTATTCAGACCCACTCTATTTTTCTCGTGTTTTTAAACGTAAGGCCGGTGTGAGCCCTAAGATTTACCGCGATCAAATTACTTTGTAAACCTATGCAATCTGTCCGTTTGGGCTTTTCGTCAATTTGGGCCGCTGTCATTGAGTGATCGTTTTAGGCGTTTTAAACTGCTGCACGACAAGCCCTGTGATGATCAGCACTAAACCAATCAGAGTGGTGGGGTGAATAGTTTCGCCAATAATAGTAGCCAGCAACAGCAGTGAGATGAAAGGTGAAGCAAAAATGAGATTGCTGATCCTTGCGGTGTTGGCCGTGAGTTTTAACGCACTCAACCACAGCACGAAGGTGATCCCCATTTCAAACAAGCCGACATAAGTTACCGCACTCCACCCTTTAATCGTAATCTGATGCCAGCTTGCACCTTCATAACAACTTAAACCAATCGCAAAAGGGATGGCGATCAAAAACCCCAGTAAAACGCCAATCACGGGGTCGGCGGTGTTTTTGGTATTAAGAATCCAGTAGCCAGCCCAAAGAAGCGTTGATAATAGTGCCAGCCCAACACCCAGCGGGCTATCAAACTGCATGGCTAAAATATCACCCTTAGTCGCGATAACCACCACACCAAAATAGCTCAGTGCACACGCTATCCAATCTTGTTTACGAATGGTTTGTCCTAAAAATACAGCGGCCATCAGTGTCAGGGTGATGGCCCAACTGTAGTTGATCGCTTGCGCTTGAGAGGCGGGCAGCAGTGAGTAGGCCTTAAACAGAATGAGGTAGTATGCGAGAGGGTTAATTAAGCCCAACAATAAGTAATACCAAGGGTTAGCGAGAAAGGTACTCACCACTTGGTTGAGCTTGCCTTGCAGCGCGCAAATGCCCAGCAGTACGCACCCAGAGACAGCACTCGCAACCGTCAGCATCTGGATCGGCGTAAATTCAGCCAGCGTAAGTTTGAAAGCCGTAGCAACCGTTGACCACAATAATACGGCAGATAAGCCAAAGCCGAGTGCGCGTCGTTCGTCCATGAATCCTCGTTAGAATAATTGTTGAAATAGTGTTCAGCGGCGCAAGTCTATAGTTTGCTGTTAACTTGTACAAACTGGACATTTATCCAGTATCGAAATACCATTTGTCCATGACTGATAAAATGAGTTAACCCGTTATCATGCAATGGATTATCGAAAATCAAGCGTTAGTGCTTTCAACGTTAGGCAGCGCCGTGCTGAGTGGCTCAGTCGCTGGCTGGTGGGTTAAGCAGAAGCTCAATTTGAAAAGTGAGCTATTACAACAGCAGTTAGAGACTCATCAAGCCCATCATCAGCAGCAGATAATCGAACTCAAACAAGCCTTGCAGCAGGCGCGACAAGAGTTGGATGAGCTGGATGAAGAACGAGATAAAGCCGCATTTGAGCTTAAGCAATCGCACGGGAAATTCATGGCCGCGATGGAAAAGTTGCGCTATTTCGAAGTGGTTAAGCAAGAGCGGCAACAGAGCATGGAAGATGCGCACGCTCTGCGTGAGCAGAAATCGCAACTTGAGGCTCAACTGCGTGAGCAAGAAGCGCGGCATGAACAGCAAATTCAATCGAGCCAAGAAAAACTACAGTTACTTGAACACGCTGAGGAACGCCTAAAGCAGCAGTTTGAGCAGCTAGCCAATCAGTTATTTGAAGTCAAAACTGCGAAAGTGGATCAGCAGAACCGTCAAAGTTTGGAAGGGCTACTTTCTCCACTGAAAGAGCAGCTCGAAGGGTTTAAAAAGCAGGTCAATGACAGCTTCAATCATGAAGCGAAAGAGCGCCATACGTTGGTTCATGAATTGAAAAACTTACAACGCCTCAATGAACAGATGGCGCAAGAGGCACTCAATTTGACCCAAGCGCTGAAAGGCGACAATAAACAGCAAGGCAATTGGGGCGAAGTGGTTCTCGCGCGGGTGCTGACCGAATCGGGCCTGCGTGAAGGGCACGAATATCACACTCAAGTCAGTTTGCAAAACGAGGCTGGTAAGCGCTATCAACCGGATGTGATCGTCAATTTGCCACACGACAAACAGGTGGTGATTGACTCGAAAATGGCGCTGGTGGCTTATGAGCGTTATTTCCATGCTCAAACTGAAAGTGAACGTGCTCGCGCATTAAGTGAGCATTTACTTGCGCTGCGTGCCCATATAAAAGGACTCGGTCAGAAAGATTATCATCAGCTCAAAGGGCTACAAAGCCTGGATTACGTGCTGATGTTTATTCCCGTCGAACCTGCATTCCAAGTGGCGATTCAAGCTGATCCCAGCTTGGTAAAAGAGGCGATGGAGCAAAATATTTTGCTGGTTAGCCCAACCACCTTGTTGGTTGCGCTGCGTACGATCGATAATTTATGGCGCAATGATCGACAAAACCAGAACGCGAAGTTGATCGCTGAGCGGGCCAGCAAATTGTACGATAAATTACGCTTGTTTATGGAGGACATGGAAGGGCTTGGTGGCGCGTTAGACCGTGCAAACCAAAACTATCAAGGGGCGATGAATAAGCTCGCGACAGGGCGTGGCAACGCACTGCGTCAAGCCGAAAGTTTTAAACAACTTGGCGTCGAGATAAAACGTTCCATAAACAGTGAGTGGGTCGAAAAAGCGCAAAATGAGGCATGGGCAGACAGTGCGGTGGAAAATGCACCTTTAGTAGAAAGACATCACGCTGAGGATAAAGTAAACTGATCGCTCGCAGTCGCCTTTAACAACACAGTGCTGCCCAAGAGGAACCTTCATGACGGATACCAGCGTGCAATCAAAAACAGTATTAGAGACACAAAATACCACTCACTTTGGTTTTGAAACCGTAGCGAAAGAAGAGAAAGTCGCCAAAGTTGCGCAAGTTTTTCACTCGGTTGCGGCCAAATACGACATGATGAATGACCTGATGTCCGGTGGCATTCATCGCTTATGGAAGCGTTTTACCATTGATTGCAGTGGCGCTCGCCCGGGCCAACGTATTTTGGATCTTGGTGGTGGTACGGGCGATCTAACCGCCAAATTTTCACGCATTGTGGGCGAAAAAGGTCATGTTATTCTGGCTGATATCAACAACTCGATGCTCAATGTCGGACGCGATAAATTGCGTGATAAAGGTGTCGTGGGCAACGTACATTACGTGCAAGCCAATGCCGAAGAACTGCCTTTTCCTGATAACTATTTCGACTGCATTACCATCAGTTTTTGCCTGCGTAATGTAACCGATAAAGATAAAGCGCTGAGCTCGATGTTCCGCGTTTTAAAACCGGGTGGTCGTTTGTTGGTACTTGAGTTCTCCAAGCCAGTGCTTGAGCCATTATCCAAAGTATACGATGCGTATTCGTTCCATCTATTGCCGAAAATGGGCCAAATCATTGCCAATGATGCCGACAGCTACCGCTATCTTGCGGAATCTATCCGCATGCATCCCGATCAAGAAACCTTAAAAGGGATGATGGATCAGGTTGGTTTTGAACAAACGAGTTACTACAACTTAACGGGCGGTATTGTTGCGCTGCACCGTGGTTACAAATTCTAAGGATTGGGCATGCCGTTTGAGCCTTTAGTTACCGCCGCGATTGAGACCACACTCAACACCTTAATTCAAGACGATCCTGAATTGGTGCGCCGATTATCACGCCTGAAAGGGCAAGTCATCCAAGTGCATCTCAAAGAGTTCAATAAAACGCTGACCTTCATTTTTAGCCAGCAAATTGATGTGTTAGCGGCTTACGAAGGCGAGTCGAATTGCTACCTGTCGCTCAATGTTTCCATTTTGCCCGAGCTACGTGAGCAAGCGAACATCACCCAACTGATCAAACAAGATAAGTTGGTGCTGGAGGGCGATATTCAACTGGCGCAAAAATTTGCCCAGTTGATCACCGATTGCAAGCCGGATGTTGAAGAGTGGTTGTCACGCCTGACGGGCGATGTGCTGGCTCACGCTTTAGTGCAGGGTGTGAAAGACATAGGCCAAGCGCTGCAATCACAACGAAGCAAGCATCAAAACCATCTCAGCCAAGTGTTAACGGAAGAGTGGCGTTTATTGCCCAGCTCGCTCGAGGTGGCTTATTTTTGTGACCAAGTGGATGATCTCAATAGCCAAGCGGCGCGTATCGAAGCCAAAATTCAACACTTGTTGGAGCAAGCATGACGCCAACTGAACTCAAGCGGTTGTACCGAATTATCAAAGTACAATTGGAATATGGTCTAGATGAACTGTTGCCAGAACATCAACTCACTAAAGCGCCAATATTAGCGCGTAAAGGATTGTTCTGGATTAAAAATCAGCATGCGGACAAACCATTAGGTGAGCGCTTGCGCTTAGCCTTGCAAGAGCTTGGCCCAGTGTGGATTAAGTTTGGTCAGATGATGTCAACGCGGCGTGACCTGTTTCCACCGCACATCGCAGACCAACTTGCGTTACTGCAAGATAAAGTCGCTCCGTTTGATGGTGTACTTGCTAAAACTCAGATGGAAAAAGCGTTGGGCGGCGCTTTAGAAACTTGGTTTGATGAATTTGATATTGAACCACTTGCTTCTGCATCGATTGCTCAAGTCCATACCGCCAAACTCAAATCATCTGGCCGGGAAATCGTACTCAAGGTGATTCGGCCAGATATTCGGCCAGTGATTGATGCCGATATCAAACTCATGTATCGCATGGCGAAAATTGTTGCCAAAGCATTACCTGAAGCAAGGCGACTGAAGCCCGTTGAAGTGGTGCGTGAATACGAAAAAACTCTGCTTGCTGAACTCGATCTACGCCGAGAAGCAGCCAACGCCATTCAACTGCGTCGTAACTTTGAAAATAGTGAAGAGTTATACATTCCAGAGATAATTCCTGACTTTAGTAATGAAACTGTCATGGTTTCTGAGCGAATATACGGCATTCAAGTTTCTGATATTGAAGGTTTAGCGGCCAACGGTACTAATATGAAGTTGCTTGCTGAACGCGGGGTGAGCGTATTCTTTACCCAAGTGTTCCGCGACAGTTTTTTCCATGCCGATATGCACCCGGGTAATGTCTTTGTTAATCCCGCGCATCCTGACAATCCACAATGGATTGGCTTAGATTGTGGTATTGTCGGTACCTTAAACAGTGAAGATAAACGTTATTTAGCCGAAAACTTCTTAGCTTTTTTCAACCGAGATTACCGCCGAGTGGCACAATTGCACGTTGATTCTGGTTGGGTTCCACGTGAAACCAACATCGATGAATTTGAGTTTGCTATTCGCGTGGTCTGTGAGCCAATTTTTGCCAAGCCATTGTGCGAAATCTCATTTGGTCACGTGTTGCTAAACTTGTTTAACACGGCTCGTCGCTTCAATATGGAAGTGCAGCCGCAATTGGTCTTGCTGCAAAAAACGTTATTGTATGTCGAAGGGTTAGGGCGTCAGCTTTATCCTCAATTGGATTTGTGGCAAACCGCTAAACCATTTTTAGAAAAATGGATGATGAACCAAGTTGGGCCGCAAGCGTTTATCCGCGCAGTGAAAGAGCGAGCTCCGCTTTGGGCTGAAAAATTACCTGAATTGCCAGAGCTGCTTTACGATAGCCTCAAACAAGGTAAAGCAATGAACCAAAGGTTGGATCAGTTGTACCAAGGTTATCGAGCCAGTAAGCGTCAACAGGCAACAGGAAAGTTTTTATTTGGTATTGGCGCCACTTTGGTCGTATGCTCGGCGATATTAGTGACCAGTGCTTATCAGCCGTTTGCAATAACCAGTGCGATTGCAGGTGTTGTATTTTGGCTACTCAGTTGGAGTGCTTACCGTCGTTAAGCGGTCTTTTATTTGAAATCAATTTGTTGAGAAATTCCTGAGGTGTAGAGAATGGGTGGTATCAGTATTTGGCAACTTCTAATTATTGCCGTGATTGTTGTATTACTATTTGGAACCAAGAAACTGCGTGGTATCGGTAGCGATCTCGGTGGTGCGGTTAAGGGGTTCAAAAAGGCGATGAGCGATGAAGAGCCAGCCAAGAAAGACGCAGATTTTGAACCTAAAAATATAGAGCAGCAGAAGACAGAAGCGACTGCTGAGACTAAAAAAGATAAAGAGCAGGCCTAACACGTGTTTGATATCGGTTTTTGGGAGCTGGTATTAATATCGGTTGTCGCGTTGGTCGTTCTTGGCCCTGAGCGTTTACCTCATGCTATTCGCAGTGTGGCAAAATTTGTTAGCACAGCAAAGAACATGGCGAACAGTGTCAAAGATGAATTAGCACATGAGCTCAAAATTCAAGAGCTGCAAGAAAACTTGCGTAAAGCAGAGCAAATGGGAATGGAAAATTTATCTCCAGAGCTGAAATCTTCTGTGGATCAGCTCAAGCAGGCTGCGCAAGATGTACAACGCCCTTATGCGAACTCATCGCCCTCTGAAACAAAAACAGAGCACGATGGACAAAGCGTTGAAGTGATTCCCGCTACAACGATTTCGTCGCCTGAAACGGCCGATAAGAAAGCCGACTCATCTCTGTAGGAGGAGTTATTGTTACCACTGTAATTCCTCCTCTTAAGCTCTATTTATACGAGGTTCGATATGTCTTCCGTTGAGCAGACACAGCCTTTAATCAGTCACTTGCTAGAACTACGCGATCGTTTATTGCGTTCAATAGCTGCGGTGATCGTGATTTTTATCGGCTTAGTCTATTTCTCTAGCGACATCTACGATTTTGTCTCCAAACCATTGGTTGAGCGTTTGCCTGAAGGGGCGACGATGATTGCGACCGATGTTGCCTCGCCCTTTTTCACGCCACTCAAACTTACTTTGATCGCGTCCGCTTTTCTCGCGGTGCCTTTTATCCTTTATCAAATCTGGGCCTTTGTCGCTCCAGGTTTGTATAAGCATGAACGCCGTTTAGTCATGCCATTGATGTTTTCAAGCTCATTGTTGTTCTATTGCGGTGTGGCGTTTGCGTACTTTGTGGTATTTCCGCTGGTGTTTGGCTTTTTTACGGCCATCTCTTTAGGCGGTGTTGAGTTTGCAACGGACATTGCCAGTTATCTCGATTTTGTGCTTGCGCTCTTTTTCGCTTTTGGTATCGCCTTTGAGGTTCCCGTCGCCATCATTTTACTGTGTTGGACGGGGGCGACGACGCCGAAAACCTTGAGTGAGAAAAGGCCTTATATCGTGGTTGGGGCATTTGTGGTGGGTATGTTACTGACGCCGCCTGATATGGTGTCGCAAACCTTGCTCGCCATTCCGATGTGTTTATTGTTTGAGGTTGGACTTTTCTTTGCTCGTTTTTATGTGCGCAAAGATGAGGAAGAGCCGGAAGATGAAAGTCATTAATACATGAAAAAAGCGGCGAATAGCCGCTTTTTTTGTACCTATGATAGTGGACTATTTAATCTTCAAAAGATAACCGCACTGAGAGCATCGATAGACTTCCTTGATACCCAGAAGTTTTTGCCAGAAGGTTCGATGTTGACGTTGTAAGTGATTACCATGTTCACACATATTAGCCACGTTTATGTATTAAAATTTTGCCGCATACTATAGTGTTTGCATAACTATTTTTGTGATATAGATCACGTTAATGTGTATATCATTCTATCTATAGTTCTATAAATTATAATTTAAACAGTGAGTTAGCATTAGTGTTTGTAATGTTATTCACTTCAACCAACGAGAGTTCGGTGAGTTCTGCGATGCGTTTGGCAACTAGCGTTGTGTAAGCTGGTTCGTTGCGCTTACCTCTGTGAGGGACAGGGGCTAAATAGGGACAATCTGTTTCTAGCAGAACAAAGTTCATATCGAGATGCGGTAATACTTTATCCATGCCGCCATTTTTAAACGTTGATACACCACCAATCCCAAGATGAAACCCTAGCTCATTAATGGCTTTAGCTTCTTCAAGCGTGCCGCCAAAACAGTGGAATACACCGCTAAGTGAGCCATCTTGCTCTTTTTCCAGCAGTTGTAGAGTTTGAGTGATGGAATCACGGGTGTGGATGACAACAGGCAAATCGCGCTCTTTGGCCCAATTAAGTTGAGTGACGAAAGCCATCTCTTGTTCGGCCTGAAAGGTTTTGTCCCAATACAGATCAATGCCAATTTCACCAATGGCGATAAAGGGGTGTTTATCTAGCCAAGATTCGATAACCGTTAGCGTTTGCTTCACATTTCCATCTACATAGCATGGGTGCAGCCCCATCATCGATCGGCAAAGTTCAGGGTAAGCCGCTTCTGTTTTAAGCATAGGCTCAATGGAGGCAAGATCGATATTGGGCAACAAAATAGCCTCAATGCCTTGCGCTTTAGCGCGTTGTACGACCTCATCTCGATCGTGATCAAATTCAGCGGCATAAATGTGAGCGTGAGTGTCAATCATGGTGTGTCTCGATAAACAGAGAATGGGAGAACAGTATACGGAAGTGTGAGCCTGAGGTCATTTTTCTGATTTTTGTCGATTGCCGCTAGCGTCAAAAAGCGAGAGTGATATGATTTCGCCACACTTGAGCGATAGCGGTAGTGAAGAAAGAATGCTTTCTCACACCGCGTATAAACAAGGAGAAGAGAGTGTCAGTATCCATTCAAGGTCAGTTCCCAGGGCGTCGCATGCGTCGCTTACGCAAGCATGATTTTAGCCGCCGTTTGATGGCTGAGAATCAGTTATCGGTTAATGATTTAATTTATCCCATGTTTATTTTGATGGGTAAAGATCGCCGCGAGCCAGTGGAGTCTATGCCTGGTATTGAGCGTCTCTCTATCGACTTAATGCTCGAAGAAGCGCTGTATTTGGCTAATCTCGGCGTGCCAGCCATCGCACTTTTTCCAGTGGTTAATCAAGATGCTAAAAGTTTGTGTGCTGCTGAAGCGCATAATCCTGACGGCTTAGTGCAACGTGCGGTGAAATTATTAAAAGAGCATATACCACAAATGGGTGTCATTACCGACGTCGCGCTGGATCCTTTCACGACCCATGGCCAAGATGGCATCATCGATGAAAGTGGCTATGTGATGAATGATGAGACCACCGAGGTGTTGATCAAACAAGCGCTGTCTCACGCTGCAGCCGGTGCCGATGTGGTTGCCCCTTCCGATATGATGGATGGACGAATTGGTAAGATCCGCGAAGCGCTTGAAGAGGCGGGTTTTATTCACACACAGATCATGGCTTACTCTGCGAAATACGCGTCATGTTATTACGGCCCATTCCGCGATGCGGTTGGTTCCTCTTCGAACCTGAAAGGGGGAGACAAGAAAAACTATCAGATGGATCCGGCCAACAGCGATGAAGCCATTCACGAAGTGGCGATGGATATCAATGAAGGGGCTGACATGGTGATGGTGAAGCCCGGCATGCCATACCTTGATGTGGTGCGCCGCGTGAAATCTGAATTACAAGTTCCTACGTTTGCGTATCAAGTGTCTGGCGAATATGCGATGCATAAAGCGGCCATTTTAAATGGTTGGCTTAAAGAACGAGAAACCGTAATGGAGTCATTATTGTGCTTTAAACGCGCTGGGGCAGACGGCATTTTAACCTATTTTGCTAAAGACGTTGCGCAGTGGCTGGCAGAAGATAACGCCAAAACGGCACAATATTTACATCAAGATAACTAAGTTGTGAATTTAGGCTGGGGAGCGATTTTTCTATCTATTTGAAAATCAATTAAAAAAAGATTTCATGAAATAGATGGGTAGGTGTTTTTAGCATGATTAGAAAATAAATGAGATTTTTTCTCATTTAGGGGTTGATAATTAAATGAGAATCATTATTATTAACCATGTCTTAGGGAATGGCGAAGTTCACAAGGACGTCGAGTTTACGATTAACGAATTGCTAGGTGTTAAAAGTAACAAGACAAATTGGCGACGAACTTGCGCAAGTTCTTTTTGACACGACATTGCTCACATTGCTTCCAGTGTAATTTATAGCTTTATCGTAAGGCTGAATGAATCACTTCACTTAGTTTTACCTGTTTTTGCTAGGCGACATCCTCGGGTGTCGCTTTTTTTATCGCTCATTTTCAAGAGGATGCTTTTGTTGTGAATAAAAGGCCATCGATAGTCTTTTCCACAATCAATGATCGTAAAAAGATCATGATAGGAATGTTCGATCTTTGTTTTATTCATTTATAAACAATAAGTTAATGCCATTGTTTTCCTCGTTAATCACTGTTTAATAACCAGTGGATAAAAACTATGAACAGAGTTATCCACAGAATGTCATTTGCGGTGGTGGACAAATCAGCAAAATGTTTCGTTGCTCAAGGTGCATTGGCGTGGAATCCTCAAGACAGTCATGGCATCCTTAGTCATTACATTTCGTACTCGCTTTGGATTGCAAAAGACTATGGCTCGCATACCTGACAACCCGTTCATTCTGATTGATGGCTCTTCTTACCTTTACCGTGCATTTCATGCCTACCCAGGCACCATGAGTAATGGCGAAATTCCAACTAATGCTGTCTATGGCGTGGTCAATATGCTCCGTAGCATGATGCGCCAGTTTTCCGCTGAGCGTATGGTGGTTATTTTTGACGCGAAAGGAAAAACCTTCCGCGATGATATGTACCCACAATACAAAGCTAACCGTCCACCAATGCCTGATGATCTACGTTGTCAGATTGAGCCGTTGCACAATGTCATCCGTGCGATGGGACTACCGCTGATATCGATTGAAGGTGTCGAAGCCGATGACGTGATTGGTACGCTAGCCTCTCAAGCATCACAAGCCGGCATGCCAGTGCTGATCAGCACAGGTGATAAAGACATGGCACAGCTGGTGGACGAGAATGTCACCTTGATCAATACCATGACGAATGTGGTACTTGACCGTGAAGGGGTGATTGAAAAATTCGGTATCCCTCCTGAGCTTATCATCGATTATCTGGCCTTGATGGGCGATAAAGTCGATAACATTCCTGGTGTACCGGGTGTCGGTGAGAAAACAGCGATTGCGTTACTACAAGGCATTGGCAGCCTAGAGCAAATTTACGATAACCTCGATAAAATTGCGCAATTGGGTTTTCGCGGCTCTAAAACCATGGCGCAAAAACTGGCGGATAACCGTGAAAACGCTTTTCTCTCTTACCAATTAGCCACTATCAAGCTGGATGTCGCTTTGGAAGAGAAACCAGAAACCTTGTGCAAAACCCAGCCCAATATTGATGAGTTGATTAAACTTTATGGTCAGCTCACGTTTAAATCTTGGTTAACAGAATTGCTGGATGGTGGTAATGGGGTGATTGACGCTGATGAAAAAGTGGGTGCGGTAAACACTTCTTCTTCACAAGCAAGGGAGATGGATACAACCGCCGCCACGATTGATCGCAGCCAATATCAAACCATTTTAGATGAAGAGACATTTAATACTTGGTTAGAAAAACTGAAAGCGGCAGAAGTGTTTGCGTTTGATACGGAAACCGACAGCCTCGATTATATGGTAGCGAATTTAGTTGGCCTCTCTTTTGCGACCGAAGAGGGCGTTGCAGCGTATGTTCCTGTTGCGCATGACTATCTTGACGCACCAAAGCAACTGGACCGTGATTGGGTACTCGCCCAACTTAAACCCATTTTAGAAGATGAAAGCCAAGCCAAAGTGGGGCAGAACCTAAAATACGATGCCAGCATTGTTGTGCGTTACGGTATCAATATGAAAGGCATCAAGCACGATACGATGCTCGCATCTTATGTGTACAACAGCGTCGGTGGCAAACATGATATGGACAGTTTGGCGCTACGATTCTTGCAACACAGCTGTATTTCATTTGAACAGGTGGCGGGCAAAGGTAAAAACCAGCTGACCTTCAACCAAATCGAACTTGAGCAAGCGGCACCGTACGCTGCGGAAGATGCTGATGTGACTTTGCGACTTCATCACCGTTTGATGAGTCATATTGAGCAAGATGAGAAGCTTAATCGCATCTACCAACAGATAGAAGTACCTCTTGTTCCCGTGTTGTCACGTATGGAACGTACAGGCGTGATGATCGATGATATGTTGCTTGGCGCGCAATCGCATGAAATCGCTGCTCGTTTAGAGCAACTAGAACAACAAGCGTTTGATATCGCGGGTCAACCTTTCAACCTAAGCTCACCAAAACAGCTGCAAACCATTTTGTTTGAACAGATGGGGCTACCGGTGATTAAGAAAACGCCAACAGGTACACCTTCCACCAATGAAGAAGTACTGCAAGAGTTGGCACTCGACGGTTATCCTCTGCCTAAAGTGATCATTGAACATCGTGGTTTAGCTAAGTTGAAATCAACCTATACCGATAAACTGCCTAAAATGATCAACCCAACCACAGGGCGAGTGCATACCTCGTATCACCAAGCTGTAACCGCCACTGGTCGTTTGTCTTCAACCGATCCAAATTTGCAAAACATTCCGATCCGTAACGAAGAAGGACGCCGGATCCGTCAAGCCTTTATCGCTCCTCATGGCTGGAAAATTCTGGCCATCGATTACTCGCAAATTGAGCTGCGGATTATGGCGCATTTGTCCGGCGATAAAGCGCTGCTTGAAGCATTCCAGCAAGGGAAAGATATCCATGCAGCGACCGCGGCTGAAATTCTTGGAGTGAGTATTGAGCAAGTCAGCAGTGAGCAACGTCGCCGTGCGAAAGCGGTTAACTTTGGTTTGATTTACGGGATGAGCGCCTTTGGTTTAGCCAAGCAGCTCGGCATTCCTCGTTATGAAGCCCAAGAATATATGGATAAATACTTTGAGCGTTATCCTGGTGTGATGCAATACATGGAAGATACACGCTCTACGGCTAGTGAACTTGGCTATGTTGAAACTTTATTTGGTCGCCGTTTGCATCTGCCTGAAATTAAATCGCGTAATGGGATGCGCCGCAAAGCCGCTGAACGTGCTGCGATCAATGCTCCAATGCAAGGTACGGCTGCGGATATCATCAAAAAAGCGATGCTATTAGTCGATGCTTGGATTGAGGAGCATGGACAGGGACGCGTTAAACTCTTGATGCAAGTGCACGATGAACTGGTGTTTGAGGTGCAAGAGACGGCTTTAGCCGAAATTGAAATTAAAGTACAACAATTGATGGAATCAGCGGCAACGCTAGCGGTGCCATTGGTCGCGGATACTGGTCATGGAGACAACTGGGATCAGGCGCATTAGTTGTTTTTTGAGCAGAATTAGCTAATTTATATGAGCCGACGCACAAATGTCGGCTTTTTTATGGCCTAGAAACAAGTGTTCTTGATTTTAAACTTTGTGTTGTTTAATAAAATTTTCATGAAAAAAAACTACAAAAATAGTTTTCATTTCTGACCATTTGTTATACATTAACTCTCGTAGGGTACAGAGGTAAGATGTTCTATCTTTCAGACCTTTTGTTTCACGTTATTGGATTAGGCTGATTCAGCCGCCCCAGTCAGTATTTGACTGGGGCGTTTTTTATTGGGCCAAAGAAAATATTCATCACTGTTTTTTTACGAGAATTTAGGTGATAAAAACACACTATTCTATTGCTGAGTAGTTACTTTATTTCTTTTATAAACACCCAATTCTGTAACTGGCTAACAGTCACACTTTGATTATTTCTAATGAGAAATCAAGTTCGCCTCAAACACAAAGAATATGTTTAAATATTATTAATATTCATTATGTTATGTTGATTTTATTGGAGTGAGCCAGAGGAGTGTTCTGTGGGTGAGTGAATTGATGACTCTTTGACCTATTGAAAAGTTGGAGGGATTAAGGAATGCTTAGCAAAACAATAATAAATTACCTCCTACTTCTCTCCCGTTGCCCCACCAGGATGGTGGGGATTTTTCTCTTTGCCGTTCGCATTTGGATTTAAAGCCTATAAAAAAGCCCCACGATTAGGTAGGGCTCTGTTGGAGTCACGATTTTTAGTGTTCTTCTGAATTAGTGCTGTGCAGAATGGTCTGGATTCTCTTCTATCTCTTCTAAGTGAGTTGAGTCACACTCATCCATCTCTTCCACTGTTTCTTGCTCGGCTAAATGTGCGAGTGCGGGTGCAAACCACGTATCTAATTTGTTACGCAGCACATCGACGCCTAAGCCTTTCAATGATGAAAAAGCATCGACAGTGACATCGCCGCCAAAAGAGCGTGCCTCTTCACGAATTTTTAACACTTGAGCTTTACGTGCGCCACTTTTTAGCTTGTCCGCTTTAGTCAGTAGTACTAGTACTGGGATGTAGCAATCGACAGCCCAAGAAATCAATTGTTGGTCGAGATCTTTCATCGGATGGCGAATGTCCATTAGCACAACCAGCCCTTTTAAGCTCTTACGCTTTTGTAGGTATTCACCTAATGATTTTTGCCATTTTTTCTTCAGTTCCAAAGGAACTTGAGCAAAACCATAGCCCGGTAAATCCACAATATGACAACCTTCAGTGACTTTAAATAGGTTGATCAGTTGGGTTCGACCCGGAGTTTTACTGGTTTTAGCCAAGCTCTTCTGATTCGTTAAGCGATTCAACGAACTCGACTTACCTGCATTGGAGCGTCCTGCAAACGCAATTTCGATCCCTTCATCATCAGGTAGATGACGAATGTCAGGCGCACTGGTAATGAAATGCGTGTTTTGATAATGAATTTTTACGCTCACTGTTAACTCCATCTCGACTTTGTGTAGTCGATTGATTACTTTTTTGTGAAATTGTGTAAAATAACCGTGCTCGGCATAAGGTCGCCTATTGTACCATGAGTCGCCACTGAGAGTGAGTAGCAACTGCAAAGTGGTACTGGAAGCTTGATAATTATAAATGGAATGTCATGAAGAAATTAGCGCTAATCTTGAGTCTTTTAGCCAGCTGCTCAGTGTGGGCCCAAGGCAGCATTGAAGCTGGTAAAGCAAAATCCCAAACGTGTGTTGCCTGTCACAGTGCTGATGGCAATAGTCTACTTACAATTTATCCTAAAATTGCTGGTCAGCATGAGAAATACATAGAGAAGCAATTGCATGATCTCAAGCTGGGAATGACAAGCGGTGGCAAACAAGGTCGTTACGATCCCGTAATGAGTGCCATGGCGATGCCTCTTAGCGACGAAGATATAGCTGATCTTGCAGCGTATTTTGCATCACAAACTATTTCAGCGAACTCAACGCCTGAAGACGTTGCAGTGAAAGGAAAAGCACTTTATAGCGCAGGTGATGCAGAGCGTGGTTTAACCGCTTGTATTGCGTGTCATGGTCCACGTGGTAATGGTACTGAGCTTTCAGGTTTCCCTAAAATTTCTGGTCAGCATGCTGACTACATCAAAGCTCAACTGCAAAAATTCCGCGATGGCGCTCGTAATAATGATATGAATGCCATGATGCGTGATGTCGCGAAAAAGCTCAGCGACACTGACATCGAAATACTTTCTAAATACGTTGGCGGCCTTCACTAAACCCTACACCGTTCGAGCACTGTTGTTTGAAAACGCCTTAGCACTGAGCTAGGGCGTTTTCTTTTGTACTGAAGAAAACGTAATTTTTTGCTCAATGATCGGCTTACCTATCGCTTTTTTTATCTTTTTTTGCCTAGCTGGTGAAAAAATACGCGCTGACTCTCCACTCTAATGCCACTTTCTGGTATGTTGCGCATCCCTGTTTGAGGATGTTACATGCACATTTGCCCATTATGTTTTAGTGAACAAATAGTTCCTTATTTTGCCGATAAAGTTCGCCTTTATCTGCAGTGCCAACACTGTGCACTTGTGTTTGTTAGCCCTGAACATCGTCTTGACGAAAAAGCGGAAAAAGCATTTTATGATTTGCATGAAAATACCCCGCAGGATAGGGGTTATCGCCAGTTTTTGTCACGCGTTTGTGCGCCGATGTTGGAGAGGCTTTCTCCGGCATCTAACGGGTTAGATTTTGGTTGTGGGCCGGGGCCAACCTTATCCATTATGTTGGAAGAGGCTGGGCACACAATGTCGTTATACGATATCTTTTTTCATCCAGATGAAAAGGTGTTGCAGGCGACCTATGATTTTATGACTGCCACTGAAGTGATTGAGCATTTACATAAGCCGCACCAAGTTTGGCAGCAATGGTTAAATTTAGTTAAGCCAGGAGGCTGGATTGGGTTAATGACCAAACTAGTCAAAGACGTGGAGGCGTTTGCTGGGTGGCACTACAAAAATGATCTCACACATGTGATCTTTTTTAGTCGTGAAACCTTCCAGTACTTGGCCAAGCGGGATGAGCTTGAACTTGAATTTATTGGTAATGATGTAATTTTACTGAGGAAACCCCAGTAATGAGCCGTAGTAAAAAATCGAGAAAGCCGGGTTCAGCCGGTGAAGGCGACGTGATTGTCACGCGTAATCGCAGTGAGGCAGATGTTGAAGGCCGTTTGCGTAAGCGAGTTAAAAAACAGAAAGGTCTGAAAGCGGGTAGCCGCCATTCCGATGGTTCAGATCAGCAGCAGCGAGAAGCCGCTAAAGCGCGCGATCCACGTTTAGGCAGCAAGAAAAAAATTCCTCTGGTGGTTGAGCCAGCGAAGAAAATGACCAAGCAAGAGCGTCGTTTGTCGGCTGAGCAAGAGCTCGAAATGCTGGAAAATGATGCGCAATTGAACGTGTTGCTCGATCGTATTGATAATGGCGAAAACCTAGGTGCCGGCTTGCAAAAATACGTTGATGAGAAACTCGATCGTATTGAAGCACTGATGAAGCAACTTGGTCTGTATGCTGAAGAGCAAGAAGATGTTTTCGAGCCAATCGTGACTGGCGGTAGTGCCAAAAAATCACGTTCAGATGATGATTTATTATCAGATTTTGAAGGCTTCGACCTAAATGATTTAAAAGGATAGAAAGTGCCATGAATGTAACCTTGTTAGCCATTGCTGGTGGAATCATTATTCTCGGCTTAGCGTCTT
The DNA here is from genome assembly GCF_963875615.1 of Vibrio sp. V09_P4A23P171. Lineage (NCBI taxonomy): Bacteria > Pseudomonadati > Pseudomonadota > Gammaproteobacteria > Vibrionales > Vibrionaceae > Vibrio > Vibrio sp. V09_P4A23P171. Next base: position 144,747 of record NZ_CAWNMR010000066.1, on the reverse strand, counting down.
ACGCTGGTTACCTTCTGCTGCAACTGAAAAAGCAAAAGGATTTGCAGCTTCAACATCAAACATTGGCCATTGAAAAACGCAATGCAAATATTTTTGATAGCGTAAATACGCTTTGCATGGCTGGGATTCAAGGCCAATGTGATCTCTCCGAGATCAGCATCCGTGTCTACTGCATTATGGATTATGTTCAAGGCGAACAGAGAATCGACTTTGATAGTTCGTATCCCGCTATTTCCGAACTTTATTATATAGTGAAGGATATGCCGCGTGGCGAAGAGCGCAGCCAACTCGCTAAACAAGAGCGAATGAAGCATAACTTAGTGCGCCAAAAGGCGGAGGCCCGTTTAATGGATGCGATTGTTGAAGAGTTAAAAGTTCTGCAAAAACGCATTGCCCCTTTGAATAGTCAAATTCCGATTCAAATGATGTAATGGCTCGACTGCCTCTTTCGAGTGAGTGATCGCGTTAGCAGTTTAGAACATTTATACACAAATTTCGTTTTGTCACCCGACGTCCGTCATTGTCATGTGGCAAAATAGCCCGTCAAAGTTTCGAACGGAAAGCACAGCATGTCTTCGCAAGTCGTACCCAGCCAACAGATCGTATGGGATCAAGCTGTTTTAGATAAGTATAACTATTCAGGCCCGCGTTATACCTCTTATCCTACAGCACTTGAATTCCATGAAGCATTTACTATTGCCGATTATGATATGGCGTGTGCCCAATACCCTGACAGGCCACTTTCGCTTTATATTCATATCCCGTTTTGTCACAAACTTTGTTACTACTGTGGTTGTAATAAGGTGATTACCCGTCATTCGCATAAAGCCGACGACTATTTGGATGTGCTCGAACATGAGATTCGCCAACGAGCCTCTTTGCTGCATGGCCGTAGAGTCACACAACTGCATTTCGGTGGCGGCACACCAACCTTTTTAACTCAATTGCAAATTAGCCGTTTAATGGCCATTTTGCGTGGTGAGTTCCGCTTTGAAAATGACGCAGAAATCAGTATTGAAGTTGATCCGCGTGAAATTGAGCTAGAGATGCTTGATCACCTGCGCAGCGAAGGATTTAACCGCCTGAGCATCGGCGTACAAGATTTCAACAAAGAAGTGCAAAAGCTGGTGAACCGCGAGCAAGATGAAACCTTTATTTTTGCTATGGCGGAACGAGCTAAACAACTGGGTTTTCGCTCAACCAACCTTGATCTCATATACGGCTTGCCTAAGCAGACTAAAGGCTCTTTTGCTAAAACATTAGCGCAAGTGTTGGAGATGAAGCCGGGTCGATTGTCGGTATTTAACTACGCGCACATGCCGCAGCTGTTCGCTGCGCAGCGTAAGATTAAAGATGAAGATCTACCTACGGCGGAAGAAAAACTGGCCATATTACAAGACACGATCGCGACCTTAACGGGTGCTGGTTATCAGTTCATTGGCATGGACCATTTTGCTCTGCCCAATGATGAGTTGGCCGTCGCGCAGCGTGAAGGCATTTTACATCGCAACTTTCAAGGTTATACCACGCAAGGTAACTGCGACTTAGTTGGCTTTGGTGTCTCAGCCATTTCAATGATTGGGGATGCGTATGCGCAGAACCAAAAAGAGCTGAAAAAATACTATGAGCAAGTCAATGAGTTACGTCATGCACTCTGGAAAGGGGTGGCACTGGATAGTGATGACTTACTTCGTCGCGAAGTGATCAAGCAGCTTATCTGCAATTTCAAATTGGATAAAAGCCAAATTGAAGCACAGTTTAACGTGACGTTTAATCACTACTTCAAGCAAGATCTTGAGTTACTACAAACTTTTATTGATGATGAGTTAGTGGAAGTCGATGAAAAAGAGATCCGCGTTACTTTGCGCGGGCGGTTGTTGATCCGCAACATCTGCATGTGCTTTGATAAATACTTGCGTGTTCGTGCTCGTCAGCAACAATTTTCGCGGGTAATTTAATGCCCTTACCATGAATCAAAAAGCCACTGCTCGTCAGTGGCTTTTTCTTTGAAAAGAGGGATGAGTTATGGCGTCAGGTATTTATTCGCTGCAACATCCCACAATGCTTTGATTAATGGGTTATCAAGCTGCGAGCGTTTGCAGCACACACCGAGCTGAAATGGTTTTACGGGTGCTAATTTAAGGCGCTGGATCTTATCTCTCACCGGGCTATTGTTGATCACTACATCCGGCGCAATGCCGATACCGCAACCGAGCGCGACCATGCTGACAATCGCTTCATGCCCTGAGCTCTGCGCGTAAATATTGGGTTTGATCTTCATTTTTTTAAACCATGCATTGGCTCTATCTCTTGCCGTTCCCGCTTCAGGAACAATAAAAGGGACAACTGACCAATCGGGTGTGTCATTTTGCAGTTGTTCGATAAAGCTACTGATCCCGAGCGGCGCGATCACCGATAAGGGTATTTCACCAATCGTTTCAAATTCAACGCGAGCTGGTAGCTGTTCGGGCATGGCTGAAATGGCAATATCCGCTTCATCATTCAAAATCTTATCAATCGCTTGAGCAGGATCGCCAGTCAAGAGTTTGAACTCAATATACGGATGGCGAACTCGAAAATCGGACAGTAACTGAGGCAGGTGGCTGTAGCTGGCGGTGACTGAGCAAAACAAGCGAATTTCCCCTTGTAATACGCTGTTTTGGTTTTTCATTTGTACGTTATATTGCTGCCACTCTGTAATGATTTTGAGTGCAACAGGAACCAGTTTACTGCCTGCTGGCGTTAGCTCAACGCTACGATTATCACGCACAAATAAGCTTTGGCTAGTTTCTTCTTCCAGCTTCTGGATCTGCCGGCTGAGCGCGGATGGGCTGATGTGCATCGCGGCGGCGGTCTTACTGAAGTTTTTACTCTCACACAGATGGATAAACATCTGCAGGTTTTTAATGTTCATAAGTTAATCACATCACGTTGCATAAATTGCAATAACTAATTGTGAATATATCACTTTAAGCAACTTGATGTCTGCTTTAGTATCAGTTTATTCGGTTCTAGAAACCGACCTGATGGAAAGAATCTTTAAAGGAGAGCGCTAACATGGCTAACTATTTCAATACCCTAAATCTACGCCAACAACTTGACCAACTTGGTCGTTGCCGCTTTATGGATCGCTCTGAGTTTGAAAGCGAAGCCGAGTACCTCAAAGGTAAAAAAGTAGTGATTGTCGGTTGTGGTGCACAAGGTTTAAACCAAGGTCTAAATTTACGAGACTCTGGCCTTGATGTCTCTTATGCATTGCGTCAAGCAGCGATCGACGAACAGCGTCAGTCCTATAAAAATGCTAAAGAGAACGGTTTTGAAGTGGGTAGCTATGAAACGCTTATCCCTCAAGCAGACTTGGTCATTAACCTAACGCCAGATAAACAGCACAGCAATGTTGTCGAAACCATCATGCCGCTGATGAAAAAAGGTGCAGCATTGGGGTATTCTCACGGCTTCAACGTGGTTGAAGAAGGGATGCAGATCCGTAAAGACATCACGGTTGTGATGGTGGCGCCTAAGTGCCCGGGAACCGAAGTGCGTGAAGAGTATAAGCGTGGTTTCGGCGTGCCGACTTTGCTTGCTGTTCACCCAGAAAATGACCCTCAAGGTGAAGGTTGGGATATCGCAAAAGCTTGGGCGGCGGGAACGGGCGGTCATCGTGCTGGCTGTTTGGAATCCTCTTTCGTTGCCGAAGTAAAATCGGACCTTATGGGCGAGCAAACCATCTTGTGTGGCATGCTACAAGCGGGTTCGATTGTGTGCTATGAGAAGATGGTAGCAGAAGGTATTGACCCAGGTTACGCAGGTAAACTACTGCAATACGGTTGGGAAACGGTAACCGAAGCGCTGAAATTTGGTGGCATCACTCACATGATGGATCGCCTATCAAACCCAGCAAAAATCAAAGCGTTTGAGTTATCTGAAGAGCTTAAAGACTTGATGCGTCCACTGTACAATAAACACATGGATGACATTATTTCTGGTCATTTCTCTAGCACTATGATGGCTGACTGGGCCAACGATGATGCTGATTTACTGGGTTGGCGTGCTGAAACCGGTGAAACTGCGTTTGAAAACTACCCACAGTCTGATGTACAGATCACTGAGCAAGAGTACTTCGACAAAGGTATTTTGATGATTGCCATGGTTCGCGCTGGGGTTGAGCTGGCATTTGAAGCTATGACGGCTTCCGGTATTGTTGAAGAGTCAGCTTACTATGAATCCCTGCATGAGCTGCCACTGATTGCTAACACAGTAGCACGTAAGCGTTTGTATGAAATGAACGTGGTTATTTCTGATACGGCAGAGTATGGTAATTACCTGTTTGCCAATGTCGCAACACCGTTACTGCGCGAAAAGTTCATGCCAAAAGTATCTACTGATGTGATTGGTAAAGGCCTTGGAGAAAGCTCGAATTTCGTTGATAACGCGACCTTGATTGAAGTGAACGAAATTCTTCGCAACCATCCGGTTGAGTACATCGGTGAAGAGTTGCGCGGTTATATGACAGATATGAAACGCATTGCTGTCGGTGGCTAAAGGCTAATTAACCTTCCGGTGGTTAAGAAGGGGCCGAGAGTTCGCCCCTTTTCAATGACGAGAATGATGACGTAAAGCTCCAGACTGACTGGAGAATAAATACAAAAGCAAACACAATATAAAACAAAAGGCTTGGTCGCCGTTGACCAAGCCTTTTTTATTGGGAAATTTTTATCTCAACCGGGCAATATTATTTGGCGGTGATTTTCGCTTCTAGCTCGGCCAATTTTTGCTCCATTTCAGTGAGCTTTTGGCGAGTACGCATTAATACTTGAGTCTGTACATCAAATTCTTCACGGCTCACCACGTCCAATTTATTTAATTGGCCTTGGATCACTTGGCGTATTTTTTGATCAACGTCGGCACCCAAATCTTTTACGGGTTGAGGCATTGAATCGTGAATTTGTTTGGCAATTTGCTCAAGTTTTTTAGGGTCAAACATAGCGGCTTACACTCCTGTCAGTTTGTCTCCATTCTAAGCAATTGAGCTGAGAATGTCGTTATTCAAGGTAAGAAAAAGGCCACTGAGGTGGCCTTTTTTGAAGCAGTCTTAATTATATTGTGTTATTTATTTTCAGCGAGTCGGCGTTGTGCTGCTTTGGCCTCGTCAACTCTGGCTAGCTTTTCGAGGTCTTTATCCTCAACAAACACAGGCAGTGGCTTATGTTTTTCGGCTAGATAGCTGTAAATTACCGGCAGTACGAATAGCGTAAATAGTGTACCAATCGCAAGACCTGCCACAATCACAATACCAATACTAAAGCGCTGAGCTGCACCTGCACCCGTTGCGTACATCAACGGGATCAAACCTGCAATCATCGCCGCAGTTGTCATCAGAATTGGGCGAAGACGCACTTTGGCTGCCTCCATCACCGCTTCGATGCGAGACTTGTTATGGTGTAGCTGCTCTTCTTTCGCTACTTCACAAATAAGAATACCGTGCTTGGTGATAAGACCAACCAGTGTAATCAACCCTACTTGCGAGTATATGTTCATGGTTGCTGCGCCCCAAGCTAGTGCAATTAATGCTCCGCAAATGGCGAGAGGAACAGATACCATGATAACCAATGGATCTTTTAACGACTCAAATTGAATCGCCAGTACCAAGAAGATGATGGCGAGTGCCAAACCAAAGGTCGCGTAGAGTGCGCTTCCCTCAGTCACGTATTGACGTGCTTCACCCATATAATCGTGGTTGTAGCCTGCGGGCAGTTTAGTCGCGGCAACATCCTCAAACCACGTAATCGCATCACCCATTGCAACTCCTGGGCCCGGTACACTTCCGACGGTTGCCGAGTTTAGCTGGTTAAAGTGCGGCAGTGAGCGCGGCTCTGCAATCACATCAATGGTAATTAGGCTCCCTAATGGGATCATTTTTCCGTCAACGGCACGCACAAAGTAGTGATTCATCGATTCAGGGTTGAGGCGATATTTACGTTCAACCTGCGGGATCACTTCATAAGAGCGGCCATTGAGATCGATGCGGTTGACATAGCCATCCGCCATCATGGTCCCTAATGTCGTGCCAATATCCTTCATCGTGATGCCATAAACCCCAGCTTTATCTTTGTCGATATTGATTTTCATCGTCGCAGAATCGTAATTGAGGTCTAAATCGGAGTACACAAACATCGGGCTTGCTTTCACTTCTGTTAGCACTTCAGTGGCAATAGCAAACAAACTTTCAAAGCTATTGGGTGTAGTGATGACAAATTGAATTGGCAATCCAGAGCCTGCGCCGGGAAGTTCAGGCATTTGGAAGGCCGTCACGGCCATGCCTGGAATATCTTGCACTAAGGTGCCGACTCGAGTGGCAACCTCAGCTTGGCTTGCCTGGCGTTCACTCCAAGGCACCATAGAGGCAATACCAAACGCTTGGTTGGAGCTTGGAACACCGGTAAAGACTTGAGCAAACTGAACTTCTGGCTGTTCAGACAGAATCGTATTCACGTCATTCATGGTGTTTTGTAAATAGTCCAAGTTCGCATTCGAAGAACCCGTACCAATTAACATGACCACGCCTTTATCTTCAGAAGGGGCAAGCTCACTTGGAATGAATTTGAACAGCATAGGCAGGCTGGCAAACACGATCACCGCAAAGGCAATCACGACAGGACGGCGCTGCATTACTTTCTCGAGTAATTTCGCGTAGCGGTTACTCATTGAATCAAGCAATCCATGCACTTTTTGTTCAAACTTGTTGGGCTCTTCGTGCGCTTTAAGCATTTTAGAACACATCATGGGTGAAAGTGTCAGTGCAACAATACCTGAAACAAATACAGCACCAGCCAGTGTGAGTGCAAACTCTTTAAAGAGTGAGCCTGTTATGCCACCCATCATCGCTATCGGTGCATAAACGGCGCCCAGTGTCAGCGTCATCGCAATTACCGGAACGGCGATTTCACGAGTACCAATAATCGCGGCACGAAATGGTGATTCACCCAGCTTAATGTGGCGGTCAACGTTTTCTAGTACAACGATTGCATCATCCACCACAAGGCCGATAGCCAATACCATCGCTAGCAGTGTCATCAAGTTCCATGAGAAGCCCATTCCCTGCATTACCATAGCAACACCCACTAAGGAGAGTGGAATGGTAACAATCGGGATGATAACGGCACGTAAAGAGCCTAGGAATAGAGTAATGACGACAAGTACGATCAAGGCGGCTTCAGCGATGGTTTTCATGACCTCGTGGATCGATTCATTGATCGCCACCGTGGAGTCATACATCACGTTCATTTCGATGTTACTTGGTAGATTACGCTTTAACTGCGGTAACAGATCCAGCACATCCTGAGCAATGTTGATTGGGTTTGCGCTAGGTGCTGCGTTGATGGCTGCTACAACCGCTTCTCGGCCGTTTGCACTTGCGCGGTAAACATCATGGCTTTTTTCTAGCGTGACGTTTGCAATATCACCTAGGCGAATAACATTGCCGTCGCCCGTTTTAACCACCAGGTTTTTCAGCTCATCGACATTTGACACTTGCGTATCGGCACTACCATTATACAGCACGAATTCGCCAGTGGCTTGTCCTGTTGCTGATTGATAGTTGTTGGCATTCAGCACATTCATCACATCGCCCGCAGTGAGCTGTAGTCCTGCCATTTTTGCTGGATCAAGCCAAATGCGAAGGGCGTATTTCATGCCACCATACAAGTCAATCTTAGAGACGCCGTTGACGGTGAATATTTGAGGGTTAAATACACGCTCAAGATAGTCAGTAATTTGGCTTGAACTAAGTTCATCACTAGTGAAACCAATATACAGCACCGCGGTGGTTGAGCCGGTAGACATAGTTACCGTCGGATCTTCTGCCTCTTTAGGAAGCTGTGAGCGTACCGAGTTCGTTTTTGCTAACACATCTGAAAGTGCAGCGTTGGGATCGGTATTGAGCTTCATCGTTACGGTAATCGTTGATTTACCCAATACCGAAGAAGAAGTCATATAATCAATGTTGTCGGCTTGTGCGACTGCTTGTTCCAAAGGTTGAGTGATAAAACCTTGGATTAAGTCGGCACTTGCACCGTAATAGCCTGTACTCACTGTAACAACGGTATTCGTCATTTCAGGGTATTCACGAACTTGCATTTTGAAAATAGCTTGAAAACCAAGCAGAGCTATCAAAAAGCTGATCGATACCGCGAGCACTGGACGTTTTATAAAAACATCAGTAAAACGCATGATTCCTCCAATTACAGCATCGGTGTTTCAGCAGGTGGTGTAGTCGCATTACTTTCGACTACCCGAACTTTCGAATGGTTACTTAAGCGCACTTGACCTGAAGTGACCACGATGTCTCCATCTTGTACACCCTCTAAAATATGCGCCACAGCACCTTTGCGTTCACCTACTTTTACAACGCGCTGCTCTACTCGTTTAACGCCATCTTCTTCTTTCAACACGTAAACATTATCACCATACAGGGTGAAGGTAATGGCGGTTTGAGGAAGCGTGACTTGGTTTTCTAATTTCGGCAGGATGATGTTGGCACGAGCAAACATACCGCTGCGTAGTTTACCGTCACTATTTGGAATATCGGCTTGCACTTGGATTAAACCACTTTGAACGCTAACGGCAGGCTCAATCGCAGTAATGGATCCTGTAAACGCTGCATTAGGATAAGCATCGATAAAAATATCCACTTGCTGGCCTAATGAAATACGTGAAATATCCGTTTGTGGAACGGTAAAGCGCAGACGCATTACACTGGTATCTTCCAAGCGAACAATATCGGTGCCTGGCTGTAGGTATTGGCCTAAATACACATTACGGATACCCACCACACCAGCAAAGGGAGCTTTGATTTCACGACGATCAATAGAAGCTTTTAAACTTTCAATATCTGCAGACAAAGAGTAGTAGTTTGCTTCGGCTTCATCATAAGCTTCTTTTGAAATCGACCCTTTAGCAAATAGACCTTTATAGCGTTCGTATTTCGCTTTTGCCGCTGGTAGGCGAGCTTGTGAGCTTTTTAAATTCGCTTTCTCAACCGCGGAATCAAGTAAAACTAAAGGTTGGTCTTCCTCAACTTGTGTTCCTGATTCAAATGAAATCTTATCGATCACGCCGCTGGTTTCAGATGTCAGTGTCACGCCTTGATTGGGTTCAATAAAACCAATCGCTTCAATCACTGGGATCCAATCAACAGGAGTTACATCAGTCACTGTCACTGGAAATTCAGGTTCAGGACGGTTGGCCATGAATTCGGCAATTTTTTGTTGTTTAAACAGATTAAAACCTATCACGCTACCAAACAGTAGGAAGGCGATAAGTAACATAAAGAATGTCCACTTTTTCATTCTAGTCAGAACTCCAAGTTAGTGTTGAGTAATTGCATCCCAACTGGCGTCAATCACGGCACTGAGTGCGCTGTCATCCAGTTGATAACATTCCATCGCTTTTTTACGGGCAAGGGCGACCGTTGTTTCGAAGCTTAAAGCAGACAAAATCTGGTTATCCAACGGCTTGAATAATCCCTGCTCTTTACCTTGATCAAATAGTAAATCCACTTTGGCAAACATTTTTCGCTCAAGTTCCTTAACATTGCAACTGATTGTTGTTGGCAATGATTCATATTGAACTCGGTTGCTGAGTGTTGCACTGCTTGATTGTGCTAATTCCCAGATATTAAGCCACATCATTTTAAAGCGTTCTTTCAAAGGCATCTCATCATCAATATTGGCTTGCACCGCGTCAGCAATGTGCTGACAAACGTGTAAGCGAACGGTCACGAGAAGATGATCTTTGTCATCAAAGTAACGGTAAATTGTTCCCGTTGCGACACCGGCTTCTTTGGCTAATTTGTGCATCGATAAGCCTTGAAATCCAGATTCAGCGATCAGCTTTTCAGCGGCCACCAATATCTGCTGGTACTTATCCACGTGAATACAGTTAGACATGCTGACATCCCACAGTGAATGAACGTTCATTCATTATAGACCAAACTATAGCCCCTTATGCAATACACTAGTGTAGTAAAATGACAAAAATCTTATGGTGAATGACGTAGTAATCAGTAAAGCGCGGCATTATCATAGACGGCCCAAATAAAAGTGATACGAGTACCTCATGAAGCTGAATCCAAGACAAGACGAAGCCGTCAAATATGTATCGGGCCCATGTCTAGTATTGGCGGGGGCTGGCTCGGGTAAAACGCGCGTAATTACCAACAAGATCGCTTACTTGGTTCAACAGTGTGATTATAAAGCGCGCAACATTGCTGCCGTTACATTTACTAACAAAGCCGCTCGAGAAATGAAGGCGCGGGTAGCACAAACGCTTGGAAAAGCTGAGTCAAAAGGGCTGCTCGTTTCCACATTTCATACTTTAGGCCTCAATATTATCCGTCGGGAATATAAATTTTTGGGCTTGAAAGCGGGGTTCTCTCTGTTTGACGACCAAGATCAGCTTGCGCTGCTCAAAGAGTTGACAGAGAAACAGCTCGAGGGCGATAAAGATCTGCTGCGCCAATTACTCAGCACCATCTCCAATTGGAAGAACGACATGTTGACGCCAGAGCAAGCGAAAGGTTTTGCTCAAGGTGAACAACAACAGCTGTTCGCTTACTGCTTCGATCTTTATCAAAAGCAAATGAAAGCGTATAACGCGCTCGATTTTGATGATCTTATTTTAATGCCGGTGCTGTTATTGCAAAACAACGCCGAAGTTCGTCAGCGTTGGCAAAACCGCATTCGCTACTTGCTGGTGGATGAATATCAAGATACCAATACCAGTCAATACGAGTTAGTGAAATTGTTGGTTGGAGAACGTGGCCGTTTAACCGTGGTGGGTGATGATGATCAATCCATCTATTCTTGGCGAGGGGCGAAACCGCAAAACCTCGTGTTGCTGGGGCAAGATTACCCAAATCTTAAACTGATTAAGCTTGAGCAGAACTACCGTTCAACCAGCCGTATTTTGAGAGCGGCCAATATTCTGATTGCCAACAACCCACACGTGTATGAGAAAACGCTTTTTTCTGAGATCCCTGAGGGTGAAAAACTCAAAGTTCTGCTAGCGAAAAATGAAGATCATGAAGCGGAGCGGGTCACTGGTGAACTGATTGCGCATAAATTTCTCAATCGCACCGAATATCGTGATTACGCGATATTGTACCGCGGTAATCATCAGTCACGCTTAATTGAAAAATCGCTGCTGCAAAACCGCGTGCCTTATAAGTTATCCGGTGGAACGTCATTTTTTGCCAGAGCCGAAATTAAAGACATCATGGCTTACCTCAAAGTATTGGTGAATCCTGACGATGACAATGCTTTTTTACGCATTGTGAACACGCCAAAACGAGAAATTGGCCCAGTCACGTTAGAGAAATTGGGTAGTTACGCCAATATGCGTGGCAAAAGCTTGTTTTCGGCCAGTTTTGAACTTGGCTTAGAGCATCATTTGTCTGGAAGAGGGCTCGACAACTTGCGTCAGTTTACGCAATGGTTAGTGGCTATCTCAGATCAAGCTGAACGAGGCAATACCGTTGAAGCGGTACGATCGTTAGTCCGAGATATTCATTATGAAGATTGGCTGTATGAAACCTCTTCCAGCCCCAAAGCGGCCGAAATGCGTATGAAAAACGTCTCTGATCTCTATTCTTGGATTGTGGCCGACCTTGAAGGTGACAACTATGACCAACAAGAAAAATCGCTCAAAGAAGTTGTACAGCGCTTAACCCTACGCGACATGATGGAGCGAAGTGAAGAAGAGGATGAGAGTGATGCCGTTCAGTTGATGACATTGCATGCATCGAAAGGCCTTGAATTTCCTTACGTTTATTTGATTGGCACTGAAGAGGGTATTCTTCCTCATCAAACCAGTATCGATGAGGACAACGTCGAAGAAGAACGTCGTTTGATGTATGTCGGGATAACTCGCGCGCAGCGAGAACTGACTTTCACTATGTGTAAAGAACGTCGTCAATACGGGGAACTGCTTAAACCCACACAAAGTCGCTTTTTGGATGAATTACCCTTTGACGATGTTGAGTGGGAACAGAGCAAAAAGCCAGTAAGTCAAGAAGAGCGAATGGCGAAAGGACAAAGCCATATTGCTAACTTGCGCGCTGCCATGTTTAAGAAATAGTGCTTAAAAAATAATAAAAACAAAGGTTTGGAATTAAAGCCAAACCTTTGTTTTATAGGAATTAATGTATTAAAGACCTGCAATCATATGCTCAATGGCGGCAACGATTTCGTCGTCAGAGCAATCCATACAGGTTCCTTTAGCTGGCATGGCATTAAAGCCTTGCAGTGCATGATTTTTCAATACATCTTTACCTTGGGCGATACGTGGAGCCCACTCTTCGGCATTGCCAATTTTAGGTGCGCCACTGATGCCTGTAGAGTGGCAAGCGATACAGAATGTACCATAAACTTGCGCGCCATCACGAGGGCCTGTCGGCTCTGCCGCAACGGGTTCACTACCCGCTAAGTAAACATCACCTACAGGTTTAATGCGATCAGCAATGGCATCGTATTCAGCTTGGCTGGTTGCCAATGCAACACTAGAAAAGGTTAAAGCAGCGAATAACACGCTTATGATTCGTCGAGACATATCCATTAAACTCACTTTATATTCCAAAGGTAAGTTCATGCTTACCTATTTATACTTAGATTTAGAGTGTGGCTGATTTAAAAGCCATTCAAGCTGTTAAATCAATGTAAATATTGGGTGATTATATCCCGATAAGTTGTTGCAATAAACAACAAGTTGCGATCTTCAAGGGGTGAGTCACATCCTTATTATAGAGGTAATAATGGTTATCTGATGAAAAAGGCGTCAAACGATAAAAAAAGTTGAAAAAGTACTAGACGCCCTAGTGTGAACTCCGTATTATTCCACTCCGCCGATAGGGCATGCGCCCGTAGCTCAGCTGGATAGAGCGTTGGCCTCCGGAGCCAAAGGTCGAAGGTTCGAATCCTTTCGGGCGCGCCATCCGGATGCTTATTAAATAAGTAGCAAATTGGCAAAACAGTGGTGGCTATAGCTCAGTTGGTAGAGCCCCGGATTGTGATTCCGGTTGTCGCGAGTTCAAGTCTCGTTAGCCACCCCATTATTTGGTAACTTCGGTTTCCTTTCTTGGTGAAAGTCGAGAAAAAAGATTTACATCGATGAATAGACTAGTTTGATAGTGCATCATGATGTTAGGAATAGCGGAGCAGAGGGTTCTCTATCGCTTATTCCAAAAAATGAATTTGTATCGGTGAATAGCGCAGCTTGGTAGCGCATCTGGTTTGGGACCAGAGGGTCGGGGGTTCGAATCCCTCTTCACCGACCACTTTTCTTTTCTTCTCATTGGTTAAAAATGAAAAGAAAAATAACGGCAAGCAAGCGGTTATTGCAAAGTTTGATGGTGGCTATAGCTCAGTTGGTAGAGCCCCGGATTGTGATTCCGGTTGTCGCGAGTTCAAGTCTCGTTAGCCACCCCATTATTCGGTAACTTCGGTTTCCGTTCTTGGTGAAAGTCGAGAAGAAAGAGATATATCGGTGAATAGCGCAGCTTGGTAGCGCATCTGGTTTGGGACCAGAGGGTCGGGGGTTCGAATCCCTCTTCACCGACCACCTTAATAAGCCTCAGTCGAAAGACTGGGGCTTTTTAACATCTGATGTTTGGAGCCTTAATCAAGGTAATGAGAGCCAAAGTAGGGTTCGCCTGATCTTCAAAATCGGGCTCTTCATCGACCATCTTAAAAAGCCTTGGTCGAAAGACTGGGGCTTTTTAATATCTGATGTTTGGAGCCTTAATCAAGGTAATGAGAGCCAAAGTGGGGTTCGCCTGATCTTCAAAATCGGGCTCTTCACCGACCATCTTAATAAGCCTTGGTCGAAAGGTTGGGGCTTTTTAACATCTGGTGTTTGGAGCCTTAATCAAGGTAATGAGAGCCAAAGTGGGGTTCGTCTGATTTTCAAAACCGGGCTCTTCACCGACCACCTTAAAAAGCCTCGGTCGAAAGGTTGGGGCTTTTTAATATCTGATGTTTGGAGCCTTAATCAAGGTAATGAGAGCCAAAGTGGGGTTCGCCTGATTTTCAAAACCGGGCTCTTCACCGGCCATCTTAATAAGCCTCAGTTGAAAGACCATTCTCTCTATTCAATGTTCGATCCCTTATTGACTCCTATCTCATTAAGTCAGTGAATTATCATGTTTAAAGGCTAAACCCTAAATTTTCTGTTCAGATGAATTCACTGCTTTTCTGCCTTTTCATTAGTTTTTAGTCTGGCATTTTGTTGGTTATTCTGGTTTTTGTTTCTAATGTGTTACGTGATATGCCGCAATATAATTTGAGATTTTATTCTGCATTCTTTTTTAGAATGCATGGTAAATTGGCGTTTTCTTAGGCTTAACGTCTATGTTTTGGGGTGTATTGCTGCGTGCTAGAATATTGGTCATACCAATGATTAATGCATATGTGGTGCATAAAAATACGATGTTACTGCTTTGGTTTGATTTGATATCGACTTTTTATCCTATCGATGTTGCTTTTCTGTGAAATATTTGCCAAATTGATGGCCTTGTTAATTACCAGAATATTGTACTGGTATGAATGGATTCATTTTTACTGGCTTTGAACGCTTTGTTGTTCAAAGGTAGTTACAGACAGGGCACAACACTGCCCAAGTCGTAGAGGTCTGGGATGTCACTTTTAGAAGTAAAAAACCTGCGTATTGAATACCCATCGCGTCATGGTGTTCACGTTGCTGTGAAATCGCTTTCGTTTAATATCGAGCGGGGTGAAATTGTTGGGGTTGTGGGAGAATCAGGCGCCGGAAAATCGACCGTAGGTAATGCGGTTATCGATTTATTGAGCCCACCCGGTCTCATTGCCAGTGGCGATGTGTTCTTAGATGGTGAGAAGATTTCAGGCCTATCGCCTGAGCAGATGCGCCAAGTTCGCGGCTCTAAAATTGGCTTTATTTTTCAAGATCCAATGACGTCGCTTAATCCGCTATTTACTGTTGAACATCAACTGACAGAAACCATC
The DNA here is from genome assembly GCF_963875615.1 of Vibrio sp. V09_P4A23P171. Classification (NCBI taxonomy): domain Bacteria; kingdom Pseudomonadati; phylum Pseudomonadota; class Gammaproteobacteria; order Vibrionales; family Vibrionaceae; genus Vibrio; species Vibrio sp. V09_P4A23P171. Next base: position 129,712 of record NZ_CAWNMR010000066.1, on the reverse strand, counting down.
CATGCCAATATGAAAGTGACTGAGGAAGAAGCGTATCAGCGTGCACTTTCTTTGATGAAGCAAGTGGGTATTCCTCAGCCTGAAAACCGTTTGAAGCAGTACCCACACCAATTCTCTGGTGGCATGCGTCAACGTGTTGTGATTGCCATTGCGCTGGCGGGTGAACCTGATCTTATTATTGCCGATGAACCGACCACTGCATTAGACGTTTCTATTCAAGATCAAATCTTGAGCCTCATCCGCGAGCTATGCATTAAAAACAATGTTGGTTGTATGCTGGTCACCCATGATATGGGTGTGGTCTCGAATGTGACGGATCGCGTCGCGGTGATGTATCGCGGTGACTTGGTTGAATTTGGACCGACAGCTAAAGTGTTGGGCGCACCGGATCACTCCTATACGCGCAGTTTGATTTCCGCCGTTCCTCGCTCAGATAAAAAACTCGATCGCTTTCCGCTGGTGAGCTATATCGAAGAGGCAAGTGAGTTAAAACCACTGGATGTTAAAAACCATTGGTTAGGTCAGAGCCAAGATAATCGCCAATACACAGGCCCACTGCTGACAGTAGAAAACGTGAATTTACGCTTTACGACCAAAGACTCATTGTTTGAAAGTCGCCGTGAATATGTCCAAGCTTCAAATGACGTCAGTTTCGAGGTGTTTGAAGGGGAAACTTTTGGTTTGGTTGGGGAATCAGGTTCCGGTAAATCAACCATCGCACGCGTGATTGCGGGTCTGTACGCTCCAAACTCAGGCAAAGTCTGTTTTGAAGGGATTGATCTTACTGCGCTGAAATCGGAAAACGAGCGCCGTCCGATGCGCCGCCAGATGCAGATGGTGTTTCAAAACCCTTATACCTCAATGAATCCGAGAATGAAGATTTTCGATATCATTGCCGAGCCGATTCGTTTTCATAAATTAACCCGTAGCGAAGCGGAAACACGGCAAATTGTGCATGATCTTTTAGAGCACGTAGGCCTAGGTAAAATGGCGGGAGTGAAATATCCGCACGAGTTTTCCGGCGGTCAACGTCAACGTATTTCGATTGCTCGCGCACTCGCCACGCGTCCTCGCTTATTGATTTGTGATGAACCCACGTCCGCGCTCGACGTGTCTGTGCAAGCGCAGATCTTAAACCTATTAAAAGATCTGCAAGATGAGCTCAATTTGACCATGCTGTTCATCAGCCATGACTTACCGGTGATCCGCCAAATGTGCGATCGTGTCGGGGTCATGCAAATGGGGACCTTACTGGAGGTCGCCCCTACAGAGCAGTTGTTTAAGTCACCTCAACACCAATACAGCCAGCATTTGATTTCTTTAATGCCTGAGTTTACGGGCTTAAGAGAAGATGTAGTAACGGCGTAAGCCAAAAAAGTTACAGATAGAGATATCATGACCAAGCGTGCTTGGAATGAATAAACAGAAGCAATTACAACAACTAGGGATTTGGATTCCCGCATAAGGAGTTATGCAATGAAAACCATGAAAAGCAAACTAACAGTAGCTTTGATGGCGGCAGGCTTAAGCTTTGCAGCTAGCGCGGCCAATATTACCGTCGCTTATGATGCTGACCCAGTGTCACTTGACCCGCATGAGCAGCTATCTGGTGGTACGCTACAAATGTCTCACATGGTGTTTGATCCTCTCGTTCGTTACACCCAGACATTTGATTTTGAACCTCGCCTTGCTGAGAAATGGGAACGTGTCAATGATACAACATTCCGTTTTACGCTGCGTAAAGGGGTGAAATTCCATTCAGGTAACGAAATGACGGCAGACGATGTGGTCTGGACGTTCGATCGTTTACAAGATTCTCCTGATTTCAAAGCTATTTTTGAACCGTATGAAAAGATGGTCAAAGTGGATGATTACACCGTCGAGATCGTATCCAAGGGCGCTTATCCGCTGGTTCTGCAAACCGCAACCTACATCTTCCCTATGGACAGCAAGTTCTATTCGGGCAAAGCGGCTGATGGTAAAGAGAAATCTGAAATTGTGAAGCACGGCAACTCGTTTGCTTCGACCAATGTTTCTGGTACTGGCCCATTTAGAGTGACTTTCCGCGAACAAGGCGTAAAAGTGGAATTTGAACGCTTTAAAGATTATTGGGATAGCGCATCAAAAGGCAACGTAGACAAACTGACCTTAGTACCGATTAAAGAAGATGCCACTCGTGTTGCGGCGCTCCTTTCTGGTGATGTGGATATGATTGCTCCTGTTGCGCCAAACGATCATAAACGTGTGGAAGAAGCCAAAGGTATTGATCTTGTGACCTTGCCGGGTACGCGTATCATCACTTTCCAAATGAACCAAAACAGCAATGAAGCACTGAAAGATGTTCGTGTGCGTCAAGCCATTGTTCATGCCATCAACAACCAAGGTATCGTTGACAAAATCATGAAAGGTTTTGCGACAGCAGCTGGCCAACAAGGCCCAGCGGGTTATTCTGGTTATGACGCGAACCTTGTGCCTCGTTTTGATTTGAAAAAAGCGAAAGAGCTGATGAAAGAGGCTGGTTATGAGAAAGGGCTGACGCTCACCATGATCGCGCCAAACAACCGTTATGTGAACGATGCGAAAGTTGCACAAGCTGCAGCGGCGATGTTGTCGAAAATTGGTATTAAGGTTGATCTTAAAACCATGCCAAAAGCGCAATATTGGCCTGAGTTTGATAAGTGCGCCGCGGATCTGCTAATGATTGGCTGGCACTCAGATACTGAAGACTCAGCAAACTTCACCGAGTTCTTAACCATGACACGTAACGAAGAGAGTGGTAAAGGCCAGTACAACTGTGGTCACTACTCAAATCCAGAAGTGGATAAGTTGGTTGAAGCGGCAAACGTAGAAACCGATCCTGCGAAACGTGCACAGATGCTGCAAAAAGTCGAAGTGACTTTGTACAACGACGCAGCATTTGTTCCACTGCATTGGCAAAACCTAGCGTGGGGTGCGAAATCTACTTTAGATATCAAACCGATTGTTAACGCGATGGAATTCCCTTATTTCGGCGACCTAGTCGTTAGCGAGTAATTACTTAAGTTGGCCGCTCATGTAATGTGGGCGGCGCTTAAGTCACTCAAGGCATCCGCTTGGATGCCTTATTAAGATCTCTGCACTTTGCTTTATTTCAGTCGGGTCGAGTGTCGTTTTTTAGGCTGAATTTTTTCGTTCCTATTAAAGTTAATTCAATTTTAAAAAGAACCATCATGGATAGTTTAAGGGGCAAGGAATGTTTTCGTTTCTGGTCAAGCGCCTGTTTCAGGCACTGATAGTGATGTTTGTGATCAGTCTGGTGGCGTTTGCCATTCAGGATAACTTAGGCGACCCATTGCGTGAGCTTGTTGGGCAGTCTGTTTCAGAAAGCGAGCGCCAAGCGCTGCGCGATGAACTTGGACTGAATGATCCTTTCATTGCCAAATATACTCGTTTTATTACGGCCGCGGTGCAGGGTGATTTAGGCACGTCCTACTTTTTCAAACGTCCTGCGGTAGACGTTATTCTCGATAAATTAATCGCAACGTTAGAGCTTGTGCTCGGTGCGACCGTAATCATCATTGTCTGTTCCATTCCTTTAGGGGTTTACACAGCCATTCATCCCAAAAGCTTTTTTACCAAAGTGGTGATGGCGGGCAGCAGTATTGGTATTTCTATCCCAGTGTTCTTAACTGCGATTATGTTGATGTACGTTTTCTCGATCACGTTAGGTTGGTTACCATCGTATGGACGAGGGGAAACCGCCAATTGGTTGGGTTGGGAATCTGGCTTTTTCACGGCTGATGGATTAGCACACTTGGTGCTGCCTTGTGTTTCACTGGCGTCGATCATGCTGCCGCTGTTTATTCGTTTAGTGCGTTCTGAAATGTTGGAAGTGCTGAGCTCGGAATACATCAAATTTGCTAAAGCTAAAGGCTTGGCATTGAACAAAATTTACTACCAACATGCCCTTAAAAATACCATGTTACCGGTGCTAACCGTCGGCGGTGTACAAATTGGGACTATGGTGGCCTACACCATCTTAACCGAGACTGTTTTTCAGTGGCCGGGTACGGGCTTTCTTTTCCTTGAAGCGATCAACCGAGTTGATACTCCGCTGATCACCGCTTACGTCATATTCGTTGGCCTGATTTTCGTTGTCACCAACACCATTGTCGATCTGTTATACGGTCTGATTAACCCGACTGTGAACCTTACTGGAAAAGGAGCTTAATCATGAGCCAATTTGCTGCTGCTCCATCTCGTTGGGAGCGTTTTAAACAGTCTGATTTTTTGTACTATTTCTTGCGTGATAAAGTGGCGATGACCAGCTTCGTCATCTTTTTGGTATTCTTAACTTTGTCTGTCGCTGCGCCACTCATTGCCCCCAGTAACCCGTACGACCTATCATCGATTGATCTGATGGATGCAGAATTACCTCCCTCTTGGATGGAGGGAGCCGATGAGCGCTTTGTTCTCGGCACGGATGAGCAAGGGCGCGATATTTTGTCGACCATACTGTATGGTTCGCGTCTATCACTGACGATTGGCTTTTTGGCGGTCGGTTTACAGTTGCTACTTGGTATCGTGATTGGCCTTTCTGCTGGCTACTTTGGTGGACGTATTGATAGCTTTTTGATGCGTTTTGCTGATGTACAGCTATCGTTTTCAACCATGATGGTGGCGATCATTGTTTCGGCAATTTTCAAAGCCAGTTTTGGGAGTGAATTTTATAGTCAGTATGCGGTTGTGATGCTGGTGGTGATTATCGGCGTGGCTGAGTGGCCACAATACGCGCGGACAATTCGTGCGTCAGTGCTTGCCGAGAAGAAAAAAGAGTATGTGGAAGCGGCTCGTGTGATGGGTTTTAAATCGCCACGCATCATGTTTCGCCATATTTTACCTAACTGTTTATCGCCTATTTTGGTTATCTCAACTGTACAAATTGCCAATGCGATCATGTCTGAAGCGGCACTCTCTTTCCTAGGCTTAGGTTTGCCAGTCGATCAGCCATCACTGGGTGCTTTGATTAGCATGGGCTTTAACTACATCTTCTCTGGCGCTTGGTGGATTACGGCTTTCCCTGGTTTTGTACTAGTCACATTAGTGTTGGTGATCAATCTGTTGGGTGACTGGCTACGCGATGTTTTTAACCCAAAAATTTACAAAGGGTGATGTGGCAATTGATTTTTGCTAAAGAAAATCCCTAAACTAAAAGCCGCCGTCAAATGCGGCTCTTTTTTTGCTAGTATTTTTGTTATACCCAATCCAAATCCATTGAACTAGGGAACATTGAATCGGTAATGTTGTCACTACTATTAAGCAAGTATATGGACTCAATATGATGACCCTGATGCGGAAAACGACCCTGTGTGTGACATCAAGCCTAACGGTGTTGGCGTCGCTGGCTTTATTTCAACCCGCTTGGGCGGAAGATTTTCTTTGTGATGCGACCCAAGCTTCTGTCGATCAGTTGCCCATTCTTGATAAAGCATGCCCAATAGGGCAAGGTTTATGGGGAAAGAAAAAGCCCAAAGGGCAATCATCCACTTTTTGGATTCAGTGTGGCGTGTTAAATAAGCCATTATCTTTGCTGAAAGCCAAAGCGTTTTATACCCATATTTCTACCGATGTATGGCTAAAACCAGAAGCGAAAACGTATCGTTGCTTAATCGGTCCTTATACTGATTATGAGCAAGTAAAAAAAGAACTGCCTCTTATCCAGCAAATCCCCGGTTACAAAGAAGCTTTCATTCGTGAGGTTGTCAAAGGGCGCGCACAGTCTAGCTCGCCGATAAAAAAGACAACTTCCGCTCAAGTAACGTCTGCCGCAAAACAAATCACCAAAAAGTCTTTACCGAAACCACAAGTGGAAATGGCGAGTTCGCCATTATCAACGAAACCATCAACCAAAGCGCCAGCTCTTAATGTTCCGCCAGCGGTTGAAATTCGTTTGAGCACCACCGCAAACGGTTTGCAGTTTGTGGTGCCTCATTTACGTTCGAGTGATGAACAGTTCTATATGGAACATGGTCTAGCATGGAGCCGCCTAAATTATGAGGTGGCAGAAAAAACCTGCCAAAAAATGGCGATGCGCTTGGTAACGGAAGAAGAGTGGCAACGCCTTTTGGATTCAAAACAGATGGACAGTAACCAATGGCCAATGCACTTGCCTTATTGGGGATGGTCGCAAAAAGGGCTTTTTACCAACGGTAAAGTCAGCCAACTGAAAGGTTCCTCATTACTCAATGTGATTTGCGTTAAATAAGTGTCTCAGTTTGTCGTCAGAAATGGCGGCAGCGCTACTCTTTCTTTCCATCTTCGAGTAATTGTAGATAGCGTTGTTCGATAAAATCTTTTTCTTTACTGATGTGATACAACTGTTTTTTCATCGCTTCGACATCGACAGAAGTGCCACCTTGTTTGGCTTGCTCTTTGTATTTCTCAATGGTCTCTAGTAGTTCTTTTTTCTCGGCTTGATAATTTTTTGCCATTTCGTAGAAATCACCCGCTTTACTGATCTTAATGTATTCCGCTTCTAACTGTTCAAACTCTTTTTCGATAGTGGCTTTTTCTTCTTTCAAACTGTCAACGGTATCAGTTTGAGCAAAGAGTTTTTTACGAGTCACTCGTAGCCCTTTCACACTTTTATCGAGATCGCCTTTCAGTTTGCGGATCAACTTATGCGATTTACTCAATTTCTCATTGAGCTCATCAATTGAAGCCTGATCTTCGGCACTAATGCCCTGAGAAGAGGAATTTTTGATGAGAGAAACCTGTTGCTCGAGCGCTTTTTGAATGATGATTAAATCATTCAGAGTCGAGCTATGCTCTGCGGTGTAGTTCAACGCATTTTCAACGGATTGTTGGCATAAATGAAGCGTGTCTTCATCGTTATCACTTTTATTACGAGTAAAACCATGCGCAAATTTCCTAAATTCACGCAGGATCAGCAGTAGGATAAAAAACCAAGCCAACAAGATAATAAGCCCGAGATCGATCGCTAAGAGCGATAAAACCTTTTCGGTGAGGAACTCTTGTATTGGCATCACATAAACCCACTTTTGTTGCTGTATTTTCAGGTAAGTTTAGTTGTTGTAAAAAAATGTGCCTATACTTTGAACAAGTTAGGTCATAGAAAAATATGCTGTGAAGATTCTCATTGTTGATGACAGTAAAGCGACACTTGAAATAGTCAGACGAGCCTTAGAGGCGTTTGGCTACCGACGTTTGTCCATTCAAAAAGCAGACAATGGTAAGGCCGCACTCAAGCTGATTGGCAGTTGGCAGCCGGATATTGTCTTAACAGATTGGCATATGCCCGGTATGACGGGGCTGGAGCTGACACAAGCGATAACCAAACGTAAGCTCGGGATAAAAGTGGCAATGCTCACCACGGTGGCCGATGAGCAACAAATCAAACAGGCGCTTGAAGCTGGAGCGTCGTTTGTGTTATCGAAACCGTTTGACGATGGTGAACTGCACCAAAAGTTGCTTCCTTTAGTGCAAGGAGCGGAAGAGAGCTGCATTGAATTAGATGAAATGGTTGAGCTGCAAGATGAGTTGGCTTTACCAAAGCTTTCGCAGCTAGAGAAGCTGCTAAAAAGAGCGGTAGGTGCTGATATCGTGCTGAATAATATTCGTCGCCAATCGTTTGATGAGAGCAAAATTCCTTGTTTGATGGCAGTCTATGAAGATGGCGAAACGCAAAAGCCGCGCGCGGTGGCACTGCTTGATATCTACGCCGTTTGTGTCTTTGCTAAAGGCAACCCCAGCATTACCAAAGAGCAACTACAACAAGCGGTACACAGCAAAATGGTCAGTAAAGATATTCTCGATACTTGCCAGAAAGTGTTAAGTGCTTCCGCATTAGCGTTTCTTGATAATCAAACCCGCAAAAGCTTGAAGTTAAAAAATATCAGTTTTATTCCTCAATCATTTGAAAAGCTCGAAACCCTATTTGCCAAAGAAGCGGATAAACGGGTCGATTTTTCCTGCCAAATGGGGGCGTTAGCCCAAGGGAAAATTACTTTAGTGGGATTTTAATCATCTTTAAGAGCATATTCTGAGGTTATCTTTATGACAGGATGATTTTTGCTATTGGGCATATTCTTAGATGATATTGATGAGCCGTTATTCATGAGATATAAGCAAAATTGCCACTTAGTGACTATATTTAAGTTATTCCTAAAAGTATTTAACATTAGGATTAATTGATTAATTAAAGGAAGCGATATGATAAAGTTTATACGGATATTCATCATTGGTTGCTTAAGCCTATTTATGTCAGCCCCACTTTTAGCGAATGTTACGTGGGAGGGGCATTGCCGAGATAGAAAGCCCTATCTTTATTTTGAAAATGGTGAGTGTAAAGGCCCTGGTGGCGATGTGATTAACCAGGTTATTCTTAAGTTGGGGCATAAAGTCCATTGGACAAAAGTTCCTTGGGCAAGAACCATTGGTGTTGCACCACAGGGTGGAGTTGATCTTATTCCTCTGCACTCTATGGATGAAGAGAGAGAACAGTTTCTTCACCCATTATTAATGGGGTATGGTGAAAGAGAGGTGTTTTATTTTACTCGGACGAACTCGGATATTGATGCAAATAGTTTTGATGAAATTGTCAGCCGAGGTTTTGTTATTGGTGCACTCAATGGCAGTTTTTATAGTGACCAATTTAACCAAAATACAGACAAATTAAAAATCAGTTTTGTTACTAGTGTAGAACAAATTATTAATATGCTAGAGGCTAGTCGCATCGATCTTGCTATCACCTCTGAACAGCATGGGCTCAATCTTTTTGAAAATGACCCTAAATTAAAGAAAATAAGTTATAAAAACATTTACCTAAATGGTCGTTTTTTTAGTGTACCCAAACGATCGGCGAACTATCAGTATATCGATCAGCTAGAGAGTATTTTAGCTGAAATGCGTCGTTCCGGAGAGATTACTAGGATATACGAATCTTATAACTTAGAAGCCCCAATTCAGAAAGAGTAGATTGAGGAATATTACTTTTTATTTTTATATTTCATTGCGATATATCTATTCGTAATTTAAACAGCAGCGAGGCGGCTTATGACTCGCTGCTATTTTACGATAAAGAATATATTTAGTTTCTCATAGTAACAAACTCTTCACTACCCGTTGGGTGTATTGCCACAACTGAATCAAAATCGGCCTTGGTTGCGCCCATTTTCATGGCTACGCCAAAGCCTTGAATCATTTCATCAACCGCAAAACCGATGCCGTGTAGGCCAACAACGGTTTCTTCAGGGCCTGCGCATACTAGTTTCATTTTGCATGGTTGACGGTGAGAGGTGACGGCGGTGTACATGGCCGTGAAGCTAGATGTATACACTTTGACATTCTCTTCGCCATATTGCGCTTGGGCTTCTTGCGTGGTGAGGCCAATTGTGCCGATTGGCGGATGGCTAAAGACCACGGTCGGGACTAGTTTGTAATCCATCTTCGCATCGGTTTTGCCATTAAACAGACGCTCTGAAAGTTGACGGCCTGCTTTGACGGCTACTGGTGTGAGCTCGATACCGCCTTCCATGATATCGCCGACACAGTAGATACCCGCGACGTTGGTTTGCTGGTACTCATCAACCTTAATATAGCCTTGTGCATTAGTTGCCACACCCGTTGCTGCTAGGTTTATCGCATCGGTTGCTGGGTGGCGGCCGATTGCCCAAATGAGCGTATCAACGTTTTGGCTTTGGCCATTTTCAAGGTGTAGAGTCAGGCTGCCATCGGCTTCTTTGATCACTTCTTTTGGCACTGAATGAGTATGTAATGTTGGGCCTTCCGCCGCCATGACTTCAGTGAGTGTTTCGATGATCATGGGATCAAAGCTGCGCAGTGGTGATTCTTTGCGCACGTAAAGGTGCGTTTCAGTGCCGAGTGCGTTGAGTACGCCCGCGATTTCAACCGCAATATAACCTGCGCCCACAACCGCGACGCGTTTAGGCTGTTCGGTCAAGTCAAAGAAACCATTGGAATCAATGCCGTATTGTGCCCCTGGGATCGCCGGAATCGTTGGGCGTCCGCCAACGGCAATCAGGATATGGTCTGCTGTGTAGTGTTCACCGTTTACTTCTACGGTTTTTGCATCAACGAAGCGTGCAAAACCGCGGATCACTTCCACTTTATTATTGCCCAATACGCGGTCGTATGATTGATGAATACGGCCAATATACGCTTGGCGGCTCTCAATCAGTTTTGACCAATCCAATCCTTTGACATCGACATCGAAGCCGTAATCTTTGGCATAAAGGTGCATTGCTTCAGCAATTTGCGCGCCATGCCACATCACTTTTTTCGGAACACAACCGACGTTGACACAAGTGCCGCCAAGGTCTTTGGCTTCAATCAGTGCGACTTTCGCACCATACATTGCCGCGCGGTTCGCTGAAGCGATACCACCAGAGCCACCACCGATACAGATATAATCAAAATGCGTTGTCATTACTTTCTCCATTATTCTTTTTTCATCCTGTTTGACCTTGGTTTTGTACGGTGTTGGCAACCATAGCAAGGCGAAAAAGGTTCTCTACTTCTTTGATAGATTGGGTCAGTTTATTCTGGTACAACCCATTCGACTTTAAAATGACCGGTTACCGGGGCAATCGCTTGCTGAAGAAACGGTAAAATTTCCTGCATTTGCCCTTCTAGTGTCCACGGTGGGTTAATCACTATCATGCCTGAAGCGGTCATGCCACGTTCATGGGTGTCTGGCGACACGCCCAATTCAATTTGTAAGATTTTGCGAATACCGAGGCTTGCCAGCCCTTCAAGCAAGTCATCAATGGTGTCGCGATTCACTACGGGATACCAAATGGCGTAGATACCCGTCGCCCAGCGCTTATAACTTTGGGCAATGGCTCTTACGACATCGCTGTACTCTTTGGCCAATTCGTAAGGGGGATCGATCAACACTAAGCCGCGACGCTCTTTCGGTGGCAGGCTACCGATTAAGCGTTGGAAACCATCTTCTTTGTAAATCGATACCTGACGATCTCGGTGGAACTCTTGCTCGAGCAAAGGGTAATCGCTCGGATGCAATTCAGTGAGCACCATACGATCCTGCGCGCGTAGATGAGCACGCGCTACGCGCGGTGAGCCGGGGTAGTAGCGTAACTCTTCGCTTTCATTGAGTGCTTTTACTGCCTCAAGGTAGCTTTGAATGGCGGGTGGCGTTACATTTTGTTGCCAAATACGAGCAATCCCTTGTTTATATTCACCGGTTTTTTCTGACCATTCATGGGTCAAGTCATAACGGCCCACGCCAGAGTGGGTGTCATGATAAACAAAAGGCTTCTCTTTTTGCTGTAATGCATTGAGGATAAGGCTTTGTACGATATGCTTTAATACATCCGCGTGGTTGCCCGCGTGAAAACTGTGGCGATAACTTAGCAAAATAGGCTCTCAAAACACCCCAAATGGAGTGTGTTTCATCAATCAAACGTATTGGCTGATTATACGCCACTATTGAAAATTGCTGAACCTACCTATATTTACTATTTCAGATAAACAAAATCGACGGTTGCCGTGAAACAATCAGTGACTGTTGCAGAGAAATGCATCAACGTGCAGGCGCGTCTTAACTTAAAAGGAATGTTTTATGTCTAATCCACTTCTCACTTTCACGGATTTACCGCCGTTTTCCGCCATTAAGCCAGAGCATGTGAAGCCTGCGGTTGAGAAAGCGATAGAAGATTGCCGCACCGAAATTGAAAAACACCTTGCTGGCAATAGCACCCCAACGTGGGAAAACTTGATTGCACCCATTGAAGAGGTGGATGATCGCTTAAGCCGTATTTGGTCGCCAGTGAGCCACCTTAATTCCGTGCTCAATAGCGATGAACTGCGTGATGCGTACGAAAGCTGTTTGCCGCTGCTGTCTGAATACGGCACTTGGGTTGGGCAACATAAAGGCCTGTTTGAAGCCTATAAGAGCATGAAAGCCAGCGATACTTTTTCCTCGCTCTCTCAAGCGCAGCAAAAAACCATCAATGATGCACTGCGTGATTTTGAGCTATCGGGTATCGGCTTGCCATTGGCAGAGCAAAAACGGTACGGCGAGATCAGTAAACGTCAATCTGAGTTGGGTTCTAAGTTCTCTAATAACGTACTGGATGCCACGATGGGCTGGACCAAGCACATTACTGACGCCAATCAATTAGCGGGCATGCCAGAATCGGCATTAGCAGCTGCACAAGCGGCGGCGCAAGCCAAAGAGCTCGATGGTTATTTATTAACGCTCGACATTCCTTCTTATCTGCCAGTGATGACTTATTGTGATAACCAAGCTCTGCGCAAAGAGCTTTATGAAGCGTATGTCACGCGTGCCTCGGATCGCGGGCCAAATGCGGGCAAGTGGGATAACAGCGAAATCATCGCTGAGAAGCTCAAACTGCGTCATGAAATAGCCCGTATGCTCGGCTTTAATACCTACAGTGAAAAATCACTGGCGACTAAAATGGCGCAAACGCCCGATCAAGTGTTAGGGTTTTTAAATGATTTAGCCACCAAAGTGAAACCGCAAGGTGAGCGTGAAGTAGAAGAGTTGCGTCAATTTGCGCAGCAAGAGTTTGGCGTGACCACGCTAGAGTTGTGGGATATCGCTTACTACAGCGAAAAACAGAAACAGCACTTGTTTGATATTTCAGATGAAGAGCTGCGCCCTTATTTCCCAGAGTCGAAAGTGGTGAGCGGCCTATTTGAAGTACTCAACCGCGTATTTGGCATGAGCGTCAAAGAGCGCTCTGGGGTTGATATTTGGCATCCATCGGTGCGTTTTTTCGATATTTTTGATGCGAAAGGATCACTGCGTGGCAGCTTCTATCTCGACCTGTATGCACGCGAACATAAGCGTGGCGGCGCGTGGATGGATGATTGCCGTGGCCGCCGTATCACTCAAAATGGCGAGCTACAAACACCAGTGGCTTATTTGACCTGTAACTTTAATCGCCCAATCGGTGATAAACCTGCGTTATTTACTCATGATGAAGTGGTCACTTTGTTCCATGAGTTTGGACACGGGATCCACCACATGTTGACTCAAGTTGAAGTGGGTGCGGTATCTGGCATCAATGGTGTACCGTGGGATGCGGTTGAACTGCCAAGTCAGTTCCTTGAAAATTGGTGCTGGGAAGAAGAGGCGTTAGCGTTTATTTCAGGTCATTACGAAACGGGTGAACCGCTACCGAAAGAAATGCTCGATAAAATGCTCGCGGCGAAAAACTTCCAGTCAGCGATGTTTATTTTGCGCCAACTTGAATTTGGTTTGTTCGATTTCACCTTGCACACCACTTACGATCCCGAAGTAGGCCCGCAAGTGTTGGAAACTCTCGCTCAAGTGAAAAAGAAAGTGGCCGTGTTACCAAGCCTTGAATGGAACCGTTTCTCACACAGCTTTAGCCACATCTTTGCTGGCGGTTACAGCGCAGGTTACTACAGCTACTTATGGGCAGAAGTGCTTTCGGCGGATGCGTTTTCTCGCTTTGAGGAAGAGGGGATTTTTAACCCACAGACTGGGCAAAGTTTCTTGAATAACATCCTTGAAATGGGTGGTAGTGAAGAGCCGATGGAGCTATTTAAACGCTTTAGAGGCCGTGAGCCGCAAATTGATGCGTTGCTGCGTCATGCGGGGATCGCCGCGTAGTCACGCGCTTAAAATGCGATGAAGCTCGAATTAGCCCACCTTTGCGGTGGGTTTTTCATTTTTGAATGCCCAGAAAAATGTGATAGAGACGAGCATCTTGCCGCGATTTGAGGTTATAATCTGGGCAATTATGTATAAATAACCAGTAGCTTAGCCATGATGGATCCTTCTCTCTTACTCGACGGTCTCAACGATAAACAGCGCGAAGCGGTTGCCGCGCCTTTAGAAAACTTGCTGGTGCTTGCCGGAGCGGGGAGTGGTAAAACCCGAGTATTGGTGCATCGCATTGCTTGGCTTATCTCGGTTGAAAACGCCTCGCCTTTTTCAGTGATGTCGGTGACTTTTACCAACAAAGCGGCGGCGGAAATGCGTGGCCGAATTGAAGAGTTGATGATGGGCAGCGCATCGGGCATGTGGAATGGTACCTTCCACGGTATTTGCCACCGTATTTTACGCGCTCACTATCTTGACGCTCGCCTGCCTGAGGATTTTCAGATCCTCGATTCTGAAGATCAACTGCGTTTGCTGCGTCGTTTAATCAAAGCACAAAACCTAGATGAGAAGCAGTGGCCTACGCGCCAGGTGTGCTGGTGGATTAACGGTAAAAAAGATGAAGGTCTTCGTCCGAAGCACATCGATGCGTACCGCGATCCCGTGACTCAAACCTATTTGCAGCTTTATTCCGCGTATCAAGAGGCGTGCGATCGCGCAGGTTTGGTTGATTTTGCCGAAATTTTGCTGCGTTGCCACGAGATGTTGCGTGATAAGCAGCACATTCGTGAACATTATCAAGCGCGCTTTAAACACATCTTGGTCGACGAATTTCAAGACACCAATAACATCCAATACGCGTGGCTGCGCATGATGGCTGGGCGCGATTGCCACGTGATGATCGTCGGTGATGATGATCAGTCCATTTATGGCTGGCGTGGTGCCAAAATTGAAAATCTCGAAAAATTCACGCAGGAATTTCCGAGCGTTAATACCATTCGTTTAGAGCAAAACTACCGTTCAACCAAAACCATTTTGCAAGCCTCGAACGCACTGATCGCGAACAACACCGAGCGAATGGGTAAAGAGCTCTGGACCGATGGCAGCGAAGGCGAGCCAATTTCTATCTATTCGGCCTACAACGATCTTGATGAGGCGCGTTTTACCGTCAATAAAATCAAAGAGTGGCGAGATAAAGGTGGCGCATTAGAGGATTGTGCGATGCTTTATCGCAACAACGCCCAATCTCGTGTTTTGGAAGAAGCCTTGATTCAAGCAGGCTTGCCCTATCGCATCTACGGCGGCATGCGCTTCTTCGAGCGCCAAGAGATCAAAGATGCGTTAAGTTACTTGCGTTTGATGTCTAACCGCAATGATGATTCGGCCTTTGAGCGAGTCGTAAATACGCCACCGCGTGGCTTGGGTGATAAAACGCTGGAAACCATTCGTTTTGCGGCGCGAGATCGCGGTTGTACCTTGTGGCAAGCGAGCCTTGTGCTGTTGGAAGAAAAAGTGCTCACAGGACGTGCGGCAAGCGCATTAAGCCGGTTTATTGAGCTGGTCAATGCCCTTGAAGATGATAGCGCTGAGATGCCGTTACACAGTCAAACCGACCATGTAATCAAAACATCAGGTTTGTTTGAGATGTATCAGCTTGAAAAGGGTGAAAAGTCTAAAGCCAGAATTGAAAACTTGGAAGAGCTAGTCACCGCAACACGCCAATTTGAAAAACCAGAAGAAGCGGATGAGATGAGCATGTTGACGGCCTTTTTAACCCACGCAGCGCTGGAAGCGGGCGAAGGGCAGGCTGACGAATTTGATGATGCCGTACAGTTAATGACACTGCACAGCGCGAAAGGGTTAGAGTTCCCGTTGGTGTTTATGGTTGGCGTTGAAGAGGGCATGTTCCCCAGCCAAATGTCGGCCGAAGAAGCGGGGCGATTGGAAGAGGAGCGCCGTTTGTGTTACGTCGGAATGACGCGCGCCATGCAAAAGCTCTACATTACTTACGCTGAAATTCGCCGTTTATACGGTCAGGATAAATACCATAAGCCGTCACGCTTTATCCGTGAGCTGCCAGAAAACTGCCTTGATGAAGTGCGTATGAAAGCGCAAGTGAGCCGACCAAGCAGTGCCGGGCGTTTTAGTCAAACAGCGGTCAAAGAGAACTTTAACGAGACGGGCTTTAGCTTGGGCGCACGCGTGAAACACCCTATTTTTGGTGAAGGCACCATCATTAATTTCGAAGGTAGTGGCCCGCAAAGTCGAGTGCAAGTCGCTTTTAACGGTGAAGGCATTAAATGGCTAGTGACTGCTTATGCCAAGCTAGAGAAACTATGATCTTCCTTGTACAAAGAAAGGGTACTTTTCTTTGCTGAGATGGTTGGATTGTTCTCCTCCCTCTTTGAGAGGGAGGCCGGGAGGGGTGTTTATGGCGTTGTTTAAGCCAAATACCTAACCTAGCCGTTCAAGATATGAAAGCTGGATAACTCATATGCTTATCCGATCCAAAAGAAAAACCCCGAGGGCTTGCGCCCTGCGGGGTTATAGTCTTACTTGCAGCAATCCAGCTACGAAAGTGCTCCATGCATCAAATCCATGATAGTGGCTGAATTCCGTCAGCTTAATCCGTTCTTCGCCTTCCTAGCGGTGTCCTTGGTGACTTCCTAGTCTGCTAACCATCCACGTTAGCGCGCTTCACTTGTTCCTTGAGCGGTGTCCTTTACATCATCCTGATGTTCAGTCCTTGCCTCGTCCAGAGGTGTCCATTGTCTTTCCTTAGTAGTAACCATCCTAGCTACTATTGCGTCCATTCAATGTCCAATTTGCTTTCCGTGCCGACCATTCATCCTGAGCAGTCGTCTCTTCATCCTGAAGATGACCAATCCGTGGTGCTTTCCTGTTCCGTGTCAGAATCCTTCCGACAAGGTTCATATTACCCATCTCTAATTTATCGGCAATGCTAGAGAAACGCTTTTTTCGCAAAGGGTTTCTCTAGTTGGTTGTTATTTTATTTAAAATCAATTAGTTAAGTTTTTTAGTGTTGATTTTCCTACTCAAAAAGCGATATTTGCTCACTCGTTTGTAAGAGATCTCGCACAAAAATGGGCGCGAATCGCTGCATCAATGGCTAAGGCTAAGCAGCGCTTGCAATAAAATAAGTCCACCGATGAGCGTAAAAATGATGCCACATACTGCATCAATATACACAGTGAGTGATTGCAAGCGTTTTTGTAGGCGGGCGGTGGAGAGCATCCACGCCAAGGTTGAGAACCACATAAAAGAGAGCCCCCAAAGAATCAGCAAGGCGATACCTTTACCTGAAAAGGACATCCCCACAGGCACTAAACTCGACATTAAGCTGATAAAAAAGACCAAAGCTTTTGGATTAAAAATATTGGTGATAAAACCGCGGGAAAAGGCTTGGCGTTGATTTTCGATCAGCTTGTAGCGCTCATTGTTGACTCCGACAGCTTGTGGCGATCGCCAGGTGGTGTAGATGGATTTGAGTGCGCCCAAGCCTAAATAGAATAAATACCCCCCGCCGGCCAGTTGCACCATCGCAAACAGTGCGGGTTGTTGATGCACCAAATAGCTTATCCCTGTGAGGCTAAGCAATGAGTGAATGACAATGCCACATGATAACCCTAGCGCAATAAAAACTCCGGTTCTGCGACCGTAACGGGTGGAATTTTGTACCACCAGTGCCACATCTGGGCCGGGGCTTAATAATGCCATAAAATGTACGCCAGCCAATGTGGCCAATATGGAAAGTTCGTTCATGTATTCTCCTCATGTTTTACGGTGAGTATGCGTGGAGAAAACGTGCTTGCCTTGTAAATTTCTGACAGTTTGGTTAGTAAAGTGTGCGATTGATGGCGGAGGGTGGCAGGCCAAAGGTTGCTTTGAACGCCTTACTGAAATGGGCTTGATCATAAAAACCGACTTGATAGGCGACTTCAGTGCTAGAGGTGCCGGTTTTCAACAATTTCATCGCTTGCTCTAAACGTAAACGCAATAACCACGCATAAGGTGTGATGCCCGTTTGCGCCTTGAAATGGCGCTGAAACTGAGTGGGTGAAAGCTGGCAAAGCTGAGCGAGTTGTTCAAGGCGGATTGGTTGGTCGAGTTGACTGAGTACCCACTCTTTCAGCGTGGCGAGGTTGCGCTGGCCGAGCGGTTTAACCTCCGGCAGTTTCAAGTGGCTATAGCGTTCAAGCAAAGGTGTGAACCCTTGGTAGGGTAAGCAATCTTTAGCGAGTTGACTGAGCTTATCCTGCTTCATGGTGTGATGAAGTTGCAGCAGTGAGCAAAAAAGTGGCGCGTCATCGACTATTAACTGCTCAAAACCCAGCACTTGTTCAATCTGCTTGGCTTCTAAGGTTTGCTGTAGCCAAGTAGGTTCAATAGCAAACACTTGCACTTGGTAGCCAGAGCCATTGTGCGCTTGCCCATCGTGCAGCTCATCTGGCGACATCAGAACTACGCCGCCCCGTTGTACCTGATGCCAAGCGCCTTGGTGGTAGAAGCGCTGCGTTCCTTGAGTGATAAGGCCAATATGAATATCAAGATGGTAGTGGCGATCAAACGCAAACTGACGATAGTCTGCATCAATCAGACCGATCGCAGGATAGGCCGTTTGGCTGTAGCTCACTTTATCCATAGAGACCAAAATTTAGGGTTGAATAATGCAAGCTTAGCCAGCCATGTCGCCACTGTCTTGTAAAAAATGATCACAGAGCACTTGATCGCTTTGACGAACGAGGGGGAATAAACAATCCTAATTAAACGGATGCCCGTTGAGCGCGTCGCGCGGTTCGTCCTGTTTTTAAACCATCAAAACTGAACAGCAACAATGCTGCCCAAATAAAGGCAAAGGTAATGGCTTTATCACTAGAGAAGGCTTCACCGTACACCAAGACAGCGAGCAAAAACATCAAGCTTGGGCCGATGTATTGGAAGAAACCCAGCGTTGAAAGTTTTAAACGCGTTGCTGCTCCTGTGAAACAAAGCAAAGGTAAGGTCGTGATGACGCCAGCTGCGATCAGCAGTAGGTTGAGGTTAAGCGGATTGAGCGCCATATCTGAAGTTGGCGAGCTGGCGATAAACAACAGATAAATCAACGCCGCGGGTAACATTACCAAGGTTTCGATAAACAAACCTGTTTGGGCATCAACCGCCACTTTTTTACGCAGTAAGCCATACAAGCCAAAAGTGGTCGCCAAAGCGATGGCGACCACAGGAATCGAACCAAACACAATTAACTGAATGGCCACACCAATGGTGGCTAGCGCTACCGCGACCCACTGCAGTTTGCGTAATCGCTCACCAAGAAAAAGCATGCCGAGCACCACATTGAGCAGTGGGTTAATGTAATAACCTAAACTGGCATCTAACATATGATTAGCATTGATCGCCCAGATGAAAATTAACCAGTTCACCGCAACCAGACAAGCGGTGGTCATTAGATAGATCATCTTTGATTTATGAGTAATCACACTGCGTACACTACGCCAGTTGCGGCCAAAATGAAGTAGTGCTGCTAACAAGAAAAACGACCACACTACGCGGTGAGTGAGGATCTCAAGTGCAGGAACATTGTTGATTGCTTTAAAATAGATCGGTGCGATGCCCCACATAGTGTAAGCACCAATAGCGAGTAAAACGCCTTGTCTGGAGCGTTGTTGTTCTTCTGCGGTCATGATGAATTCTCAAAGGAGTGAAGTGCTGAGCCAGCGAAACGATTCGACAGTATATACTGTTCCTCAAGTAAGTTGCAGCTTTGTTAATCGACCGCCTACTCGGGAGTTTGAGTGGCGAATAATGGCCGAGAATCAAGTGATTCGCTTTACCGCTACATTTTGCGGTTTTATTCACCATCGAACCCCACTACAATAAGACGCTTTGCGGTATAGCGGTTGCTCTACCCCTTTTGTTCACCCTTGGAAATTTCATGACCGCAACGTTAATGGCTCAACAAACCGATCCTCAACCTGAGACACCGCACAGTATTTTACAGACTGTGTTCGGTTATCAGTCGTTTCGTGTCGGCCAGCAAGAGGTGATTGACGCTTCGTTAGCGGGGCAAGATAGCTTAGTTATCATGCCAACGGGTGGGGGGAAATCGCTCTGTTATCAGATCCCTGCGTTAGTCAAAGAGGGCATCACTTTAGTCATCTCGCCGCTCATTTCGTTGATGAAAGACCAAGTGGATCAGCTCAAAGCCAACGGTGTCGCGGCTGAGTGTATTAATTCAAGTATGTCACGTGAGATGCTGATGTCGGTATATAACCGAATGAACGCGGGGCAACTGAAGCTGATTTACGCGTCGCCTGAGCGTGTTTTGATGTCCGATTTCATCGAACGCTTGCAGCAGTTGCCATTGGCGATGATTGCCGTGGATGAAGCACATTGTATTTCTCAATGGGGGCACGATTTTCGCCCTGAGTATGCGGCGTTAGGCCAACTTAAACAGCATTTTTCACACGTGCCTTTTATGGCACTGACGGCAACGGCCGATGACGCCACGCGCGTGGATATTTTGCACCGTTTGCAGTTGCAAGAACCGCATGTCTATCTGGGCAGCTTTGATCGCCCTAATATCCGCTATACCTTGGTCGAAAAGCACAAACCGGTTTCACAGGTGATCCGCTATCTTGATACGCAAAGAGGACATTGCGGCATCATTTACTGTGGCAGTCGCAAAAAAGTAGAAATGCTGACAGAGAAACTGTGCAACAACCATTTACGAGCAGCCAGTTACCATGCGGGTATGGACGCCGATGAGCGCGCTTATGTGCAAGAAGCATTTCAGCGTGATGACATTCAGATAGTGGTTGCTACCGTCGCATTTGGAATGGGGATTAATAAACCCAACGTGCGTTTTGTGGTGCATTTTGATATTCCGCGCAACATCGAATCTTACTATCAAGAGACCGGGCGCGCAGGGCGAGACGGTTTGCCAGCCGAAGCGATGATGCTCTATGATCCGGCCGACATCAGTTGGCTGCGTCGAATGTTAGATGAGAAGCCGGAAGGGCCACAAAAACAGGTGGAAAGCCATAAGTTGGGCGCGATGAGTGCTTTTGCTGAAGCACAAACTTGTCGCCGCCAAGTGTTGCTCAATTATTTTGGTGAATATCGAGACAAACCTTGCGGCAACTGCGATATCTGCCTTGATCCCCCCAAGCATTTCGATGCCACGCAAGATGCGCAAAAAGCATTATCGTGCGTTTATCGCGTCAACCAAAGTTTCGGTATTGGTTATGTGGTGGAAGTGATGCGCGGTATGCAAAATATCCGTATTCGTGAAAATGGCCACGACAAGCTCACAACTTACGGCATTGGTCGCGATCATAGCCATGATTATTGGGTGAGTATTTTCCGTCAGTTGATCCATAAAGGGTTGTTGCAGCAAAACATTACTCGCAATTCGACCTTGCAGTTGACGGAAGAGGCGCGACCGCTGCTGCGTGGAGAAATGCCATTAGAGTTAGCTATTCCACGCTTAGACACAGCCGCTCGTGCGGCGAAATCAGATAAGTTATCCAACAAAAACTACGACAAACCACTGTTTGCCAAATTGCGTAAATTGCGTAAATCGATTGCTGATGAAGATGGCCTGCCGCCTTACGTGGTCTTTAGCGATGCGACCCTAATTGATATGGCGGAAATATTGCCCACTTCGTACGGAGAAATGTTGGCCGTTAACGGCGTTGGGCAACGCAAGCTTGAAAAATACGCCGACCCATTTTTAGACCTGATTCAGGAGCACTTAACCCACCATGGCTGAGTTCGGTTTAGCACACAATTTACAAGATGAAGGGCGACTCGTCTTGAGTACACCGCGTTTTGATGTCGATACTTTTCCTGCACTAGGCGAGCGTTTGGTCAAGCAGCTTTCGGCTACAGTGATAGAAAAACAATGGGATGCGGACATTCACTCATGGTTGATTGATTTTGAAGGTTGCTTACTTTTTCTCAAAGCCGAGCATTACAGCGAGTCGGTTTGGCTTGAAGCACTTGCCATCAAAGAGAGCCAAGAAGAGTTGGCGTTTCTCGCGCAATTATTAGCGCGAGGTTTCTAAGCGTGTAGATCAACTCTGCATATCCGCCTTTTGGTCCTTCATTATTAAGCCGCCATTGCTTATGATGAGGCAAACATCAAGGAGGCTGGCGTGAAATTTGAGTCGATTCATCAAGAAGTTATCTCCGTTGAGCGTTTTACATGGCGCTGCTTACGCTATGCGGTGATCGCTGCGTTACTGCTGTTGACTGGCCTCATTCCCGGAGTGGTGGGTTTTGTCTACCTAGCTGATCTCCCGGCGGCGCAAGCGTGGTTGAATGCGCTTTCGATGGTCAGTGGTCTCGAGCTTCCCTACCCGATAATCAATCTGCATCTTGCGCCGAGCTTGCATCTCTTTTTAGCCTTTTACAGCTTATTTATTGAAACTGTCTTTTTCGTTTCATTGGCCACCCTATTTGCGCCGATCATTCATCGCGTTTTTCATCGCATGCACTGCATTGAAGAGAGCGATTAGTTCCGTTAAAAGATTTGACGAATATCAGATGAAATGTCTTGGATCAATTGACGCGCCGACTCGTCTCTTTGCTGTACAAGAGTAATAAACAACAGGTCGGTTAGAACGTTCTGCGCGGTGCGAGAGGCGATGGATGAGCTGCGATGTTCATTTTCATCGGCAATCGTATCAAAAGAGAGATCGGCTAATTCACGTAGTCGATTTTTCTTCGGAGAGGTGAGCGCGATAACGCTTGCTCCTTGCTGCTTGGCCGCTTCGGCGGCAATCAAAATCTCTTTTCTCTCTCCTGAAAATGAAATCACAATTTGAACATCTTGCGAACCCAGCGTGCGTGCGGTGGCGATTTGTACGTGGCTATCTTGTTCTGTGAGCGCTGTGATGCCTAATTTCAGGAGCTTAAAAGCCAAATCTTTTGCGGTGAGCGCAGAGCCGCCGATACCGATAATTTGCACGCGGTTGGCGAGGTTTATCCACTGTACCGCTTGGTTGAAGTGGGGAAATGAAAGCGCGTTGGTGGTGTGAAACATCGCTTCTGTTTTCGCTTGCACCAATTTTTGCGCGATCACCGCCAGTGGGTCGTCAGCCAGAATATTGCTGTGCAATGGCGTGGTCTGAAACGCCAATTTACGGCCAAGCTCTTCGGCCAGCGCTAACTTAAACTCACTGTAGCCCCTAAAGCCAATTTTCTGGGTAAATTTGACAATGCTCGATTGGCTGACTTTTGCGTGTTCGGCCAATGCTTGGCTGGTGGCGAGCGCGGCTTTTTCTGGATGAGCGATGATCCAATCGGCGATTTGTAATTCACTGCGAGAGAGTTGAGTGCGGCGGCTGACGATTTTATGCATCACAGACATGCGCGATCCTTGTATTTTTTAGAATAAATTATTCCAAATTTAAAATAACGAACATTAGTGTAGTGGCTTGTATTAACTGGCCTTTTGTTCGGAGGCTTAAAAGATATCGGTGCATTGTAGGCCATTATTCCATGTAATGACTGGTCAAAGAATAACCTTTGTTGTGATTTTTGTCACTAAAGTGGAATATTTTATTCCATAGAATCGCCCTCAGTTCCGAATTAAAACCAAGAAATAGACGATGAACCTAGACCTAACCCTGTTGGTTACCGAAAGCCGCAACCCTGCCAGTGCTGACATTGACACCCTTTCCACCTTAGAGATGCTGCAAGTCATTAACCATGAAGATCAACTGGTCGCGTTAGCGGTTGAAAAAACCTTACCGCAGATAGCGCAAGCGGTGGATGCCATTACCTTGGCATTTCAAGCGGGTGGACGTTTGATCTACATGGGAGCGGGAACCTCCGGTCGCTTGGGGATTTTAGATGCTAGCGAGTGCCCACCCACCTACGGCTCTGATCCTAAACAAGTGGTTGGGCTTATTGCGGGCGGACACCCAGCAATTCTTAAAGCGGTTGAAAATGCCGAAGACAATGTTGAGCTTGGGCAAAGCGATCTGAAAAATATTAATTTGACCCGCAACGATGTGGTGGTGGGTATCGCCGCCAGTGGTCGCACACCCTATGCGCTAGGCGGCATGGCTTACGCTAAATCACTGGGTGCAACGGTTGTGGCAGTAGTGTGCAACCCAGATTGCGCGATGCAGCACGCGGCTGACATTGCCATTGTGCCTGTGGTGGGCGCGGAAGTGGTCACGGGATCTTCACGTATGAAAGCGGGCACGGCGCAAAAACTGGTGCTTAACATGTTAACCAGCGGCGCGATGATTCGTTGCGGTAAAGTGTTTGGCAACCTTATGGTCGATGTCGAGGCAACCAATGCTAAGTTGATTCAGCGCCAAAATAACATTGTGGTCGAAGCGACAGGTTGCAGTAAAGAGGAAGCAGAACAAGCACTGAGCGCCTGCCATCGTCACTGTAAAACCGCCATTGTAATGATTCTTGCGGGGCTAAGCGCCGAGCAAGCGACGCAAAAACTGGCCAAGCATAATGGTTTTATTCGCGCGGCACTGAATGATCAATAACCCGACTGGATCTATCCAAGGATGTCCCAATGGCAAAAATAACCTCCAATATGATCGCCAAGCTGCTTAGTGCAGTCGGTGGTAGTGGCAATATCGGTAAGTGTGGTAACTGCATGACGCGCTTACGTTTAACATTAAATAATACGGCATTGGCCGATCAGGCTCTGCTGAAAACCCTTCCCGGCGTAATGGGCGTGGTGGAGAGTGACCAACAACTGCAGATCATTTTAGGCCCAGGCAAAGCGCAAACGGCGGCCGATATGATGAATGAGATGATCGCCAACGGTGACGGTGCTGAGACGGATGTGGCCGTAACTGCCGATCTATCCGCGATTGCTGCTGAGCAGAAAAAGCAGATGAAGAGCAAACAGACCAGCGGCGTACAACGTTTTTTAAGCAAATTTGCGACCATTTTTACGCCGCTGATCCCCGGTTTCATTGCTGCGGGTTTGTTGCTTGGTTTTGCCACTTTGCTGGAGCAAATGTTCGTTATCGATCAATCGCCTAGCCAGTTTATGCTCGATCTCATTACTTATATGAAAGTGTTTGGTAAAGGGCTATTTGCTTTCTTGAGTATTTTAATTGGTTATAACGCGCAGCAAGCTTTCGGTGGCTCGGGTGTTAATGGTGCCATTTTAGCTTCGCTGTTTGTGCTGGGGTATAACCCAGAGGCGACAACGGGTATCTACTCGGGTATGAGTGAATTCTTTGGCTTCGCCATTGACCCGCGCGGCAACATCATCGGGGTACTTTTAGCCTCTATTTTGGGCGCGCAAGTAGAACGTAAAGTGCGCCAATACATGCCTGATGATTTGGATATGATCTTAACCTCTGTGGTGACGTTACTCATCATGGGCGCGGTGACTTTCTTGGTGATCATGCCGATTGGTGGTGAGCTGTTTAAAGGCATGTCATGGTTGTTTTTGAACCTCAATGATAACCCGTTGGGCGCGGCGTTACTGTCGGGTTTGTTCTTAATTTCGGTGGTGTTTGGTATTCACCAAGGGTTTGTGCCAGTCTATTTTGCGCTGATGGATGTACAAGGGTTTAACTCTCTGTTTCCTATTTTGGCGATGGCGGGCGGCGGCCAAGTGGGCGCTTCGCTGGCACTCTATTTCAAAGCGAATAAGGATGCGTTGCTGCGCACGCAAGTGAAAGGGGCGATCATTCCCGGTATTTTGGGAATTGGCGAACCATTGATTTATGGCGTGACCTTGCCGCGGGTTAAACCGTTTGTCACCGCTTGCATTGGTGGGGCGGCGGGCGGTTTCTTTGTCGGCTTAGTTTCTTACCTTGGTTTGCCAGTAGGATTAAATACGGTGTTTGGCCCGTCAGGCATTGTCGCCATTCCATTGATGACTTCCGAGCAAGGAATTTTTGCTGGGATGATGGTGTTTGTTGGCGGTCTTTTAATTTCCTACACCGTTGGCTTTCTCGCGACCTACTTTTTTGGCTGCAAAGATGTCGATTTAAGCTAATTCACCCCCCCCTATGTATGGTATGCAAAATACCCAAACTCGGTCAAGTGAGGGTATTGGGTGAAATAGCGCGGCCTTTAGCACATCTTCTTTCTCTGTTGGATGTGTCTAAAGGCCTTTTATTTGGCCTAAAGAGCATCCACTACGCAAGTTCGCCTATAAACCCACCCGTTTGATGCGCCCATAGCTGAGCATAAACGCCTTGTTGTTGCAGCAACTCTTGGTGTGAGCCTTGTTCAATGATTCGTCCTTCATCCAGCACAATTAAGCGATCCATGGCGGCAATGGTTGATAAACGGTGCGCAATGGCGATCACGGTTTTGTTTTCCATCAGCGTTTCAAAATTTTCTTGAATAGCCGCTTCTACTTCTGAATCTAGGGCCGAGGTGGCTTCATCCATGATCAGAATCGGCGCATTTTTTAATAGCACTCTGGCAATCGCAATGCGTTGGCGTTGGCCGCCAGAGAGTTTGACACCGCGTTCTCCCACTTGAACATCGTAGCCAAGGTTGCCATTCTCATCCTGCAACTGCGCGATAAAATCATGAGCATGCGCTTGACGGCTTGCTTCTATCAGCGCTTCTTCCCCGGCATCTGGGTTGCCATAGAGAATGTTGTCGCGGATTGAGCGGTGCAACAGCGAAGTATCTTGCGTGATCATACCAATGTGTTGGCGCAGTGAATCTTGGCTGACCTGCGAAATATCTTGCCCATCAATGCAGATTTTGCCGCCATTCAAATCGTAAAATCGCAGCAGCAAGTTAACCAGTGTTGATTTACCCGCGCCCGAACGACCCACTAACCCCACTTTTTCGCCCGCTTTTAACTCAAAGTTAAGCGCCTCAAACACAGTGTTCTCTTGTCCATAGTGAAAGTGAACGTTATGGAAGCTGATTTGCCCTTGCGTTACTTGCAGCGGCGGCGCATTGGCTACATCCGTTATGGTCACTGGTTGCGACAAGGTATTCATTCCATCCACCACAGTACCTATATTTTCAAATAGTGCGCTCACTTCCCACATGATCCATTTCGACATGCCTTGTACGCGCAGCGCAATGCTAATCGCAATCGCAATGACACCGACAGTCACTGAGGCATCGAGCCACAAATTGATTGATAAAGCGGCGATAGAAAACAGCAGTAAATAGTTGATGGCGTCAACACTCCACAACAGGCACGTCACCATGCGCATCTGTTGGTACACGGTGTTCAAAAACCGTTTCATGCTGCTTTTGGCGTACTGCATTTCTCGTTGCGAATGGGAAAACAGTTTCACGGTGGCAATGTTGGTGTAACTGTCGACTATGCTGCCCGTCATAGTTGAGCGAGCATCGGCTTGATCGGTCGCCACTTTTTTCATCTTGGGAATGAAATACAATTGAATGATGATGTAGGCCACGAGCCAAATCAGAATCGGGATCATCAAGATGCGGTCAGATTCGCCCATCATCCAAATCATCGAGACGAAGTAGACCGCGATGTAAACCAGTACATCGACCAGTTTCATTACTGTTTCTCGCACGGCGAGGGAGCTTTGCATCACTTTGGTGGCAATTCGCCCCGCGAAATCGCGTTGGAAAAAACTGACGCTCTGTTTGAGTAAGTAGCGGTGGATCATCCAACGCATCGACATCGGGTAATTACCCAGTAGCGTTTGGTGCATGATCATGGAGTGGAAGAAAGCCAGCAGCGGCATAATGACCACCACCAGCGCGGCCATTACCCACAAGCGGTCACTCTGATCAGCCCAGAATGTGGCACGTTGTTGGCTGCCAAGCATATCAACCAATTCACCCATATAGCGAATGAGGGTGACTTCGGCAATCGCCACACAAGCACTGAGCAGTGACATGACCAATAACGGTACTTCAAAACCCCGCGTGTAATGACGGCAGAAGGCTAATAAGGAGTTAGGCGGTTGTTGCGGCTCTTCTTTAGGAAACGCCGTCGTGAGATTTTCAAACCATTGAAACATAGGTGATCAACTTATGGTGATGTGCGAGTGAGATTCATTCTTATTTTTATCTGTTAAATATTGAATTTATCAGTAAAATGACAGGCAATAATAATGATAATAAAAACGTTTCTCAAACTAATTAAAGCAGGAGGTATCCTTTAATGGATCTCATTCGCCCAAGCTTGCTGGGGACAGCAATTCACAACATATTAAAAATCAGCGCATTACCTTGTCTGTTCATGGTTTCGGCTACGGCACAAGCTGAGCAAACACCGCCACCAGTTTTAGACACGATCGTGGTGACGGCATCGGCATTGAAAGTCGATACCCCGACACAAGAAACTGCAAAGTCGGTCACTGTCATTGAACGTGATGAACTGGACCAGCATAACGTACAAAAACTGGATGAAGCATTGCGCTATACGCCGGGATACACCTCACCTTATGGCGCGGATAACGACGCCGAATGGATGTTTGTGCGTGGTTTTGAACCGAGTGTCTATCTCGATGGTAACCGTCTTTATAAAGAAGGTTTCTTTGCTTGGACGGTTGAACCCTTTGGTTTAGAGCAAGTTGAATTGGTGAAAGGCCCATCTTCTGTGCTGTATGGTGAGTCCATGCCGGGCGGTATTGCCAACGTGGTGCAGAAAAAGCCGACTGATGGCGCGCAGCATTCCGTATCTCTGTCGGTGGGGAATAAAAATTACCAGCAGTTGGGTGTCGATATTGCCGATTGGGCCAACCAAGATGGCAGCCAGCGCTACCGCCTCGTGGCGATGGTTAATCAAAAAGAGGGTGAACTGGATGGCATTGAGAGCCAGCGCGTTTATGTTGCGCCAAGCTACGCTATCGATTTATCAGATCAAACCACGCTAACGCTGATGGCCACTTTCTTGAAAGATAACGGCGTGCCACAAAACGGTTTCTTCCCAAGCGATGGCACATTAGTGGCGCTGCCCAATGGCGAGACGATTGCGCCTAACCGCAACTTTGGCGAGCCGGATCACGATGATTTCGATAAAACACAACTGTCGTTCGGCTACCAACTCTCTCATCAACTGAACGACACTTGGAGCCTCAAGCAAAACTTCAACTACGCCTATGTTGATCTGTACCTACGAAGCTCTTCGGCCTATCAAAATGCTTGGCAAGACAGCGACCCATACACATTGGCACGTTATACCTTGATCAATGATGGCGATGCACACAGCGTAACCTTAGATAACAACGCCCAAGCACAATGGCAAAGTAGCCAATTTGAACATCGCTTACTGACCGGGTTTGACATTCAGTATCACCAAAATAAATGGCTGGGTAATGGCACTGGTTCACAGGTGGGCGTGATCAACAGCCTTAATCCGACCTACGGCAATGTGCCTGATCTCTCAAGCAGCTTGTATGACAATGAGATTGTCAAACAGCAACTGGGTGTGTACGCGCAATATCAAACGAAATGGCAACAGAAATGGGTGCTGAATTTAGGTGGCCGCTACGACAAAATTGATGTTGAAAGCAAAGGTTTGAATAAAGATGAGCTTGATGATGGCCAACTGTCATTAAACAGCGGTTTGATCTATTTAGCCGATAACGGTTTGTCACCTTATGTGAGCTACTCAGAATCTTTCTATGTGATCAGCAGCTTAGATTTCACCACCAACAAACTCTACAAACCCGTTGAGAGCAACCAAACCGAGGTGGGTGTGAAATACATGCCAAGCTGGCTCGATGGCTATGTCAATCTGGCGTGGTTTGATATCGACCAGAAAAACGCAACCGCCTCTACCGTCGGCAGCAATGGCGCGTTAACCACCAGTCAATCGGGCACAAAAACCAATACGCAAGGGTTCGAAGTGGAAGCTCGCATGGCTGTGACAGAGAATCTGATGCTGAATGCCAGCTACACCTATCTCGATGCTCATACGGGTGAAGGAACGAGCCAGAAGCGCAAGTCGATGATTCCGCGCCACTTAGCGACAGGTTGGGCGAGCTATGATTTTGCAGGCCTTGGGATTGAGGGGCTGACGTTGGGCTCTGGCGTGCGTTATACCGGAACGTCTGTGGATGCCTCGCTCGATAAAAAGGTGCCTGCTTATATGCTGTGGGATGCAATGGCAAGCTACGCCATCAATACACAGTGGGATGTGCAGGTTAACCTCAATAATATTTTGGATGACGAGTCCCTTGCTGGTTGTGATTTCGGAACCTGCTATTACGGCGAATCACGTCGTATGGTGGCAAGCGTGAATTACCGCTGGTAAGCCAGCATGAACTCACCTTCGCTGAAGGTGAGTTTGACGGTTTTTGAACATTCCCGCGCCGGCGGGGATGTGTGTTTTAGGTGGTTCGATTTTTGGGGGAGAGTGATGTTTACCTTATCAAATGTTCAAGTGGTGCGCGGTGGACGAAGCATTTTATCCATTGAATCACTGAATATTCCCACCACAGAGTTAACTGTGGTACTCGGCCATAATGGCTCTGGTAAATCCACGCTGGTGAGTTTGATTTCTGGTCAGCAAGCACCTGACCGTGGCGACGTGTTACTTAACCAGCAGCCGATTGCCGAGCTCAGCGCCAGAGCGCTGGCTAAAGCGGTGGCGTTTTTGCCACAAAAATTGCCAACTTCAGCGGGGTTAACGGTACGAGAGTTAGTGCGCCTTGGGCGTTTTCCGTGGCGTGGTCCTTTTGGTCGCTGGCAAAATCAGGATGAAGTGATCATCGATCAAGCGATCGCCCAAACCGGCGTCACTGAATTTGCCTATACCTTGGCAGATGAATTGTCTGGCGGTGAAAGGCAACGCGCTTGGGTGGCGATGCTGTTGGCGCAGCAGTCTCCGGTGCTGATTTTAGATGAGCCAACTTCAGCGTTAGATGTGCAGCACCAATATCAGTTAATGGCTCTGCTTGCGCAATTAAACCAAACACAAGGCTGCGGAATTATCGTTATTTTGCATGATCTGAACCTTGCGCTGCGTTACGCGACCCACATTGTCGCGCTCAAGCAGGGCAAGGTTGCTTTTGAAGGCGATGCCTCTTTATTGGCCGATGAAGCACGTTTATCGGCGCTTTATCAAACGCCGATCCAACTGCTGGATCACCCAATGTCCAATTCAGATTCTCACACGCATAAGGTCGCGATTGTATGTGCTTAAACCTTGTAAAGCGCTGGCTGATTGCTGGCTTACTCTCTGTTTTTTCGAGTGTCGCTTTTAGCGCGCCATTGACCGTACACGACAGCCGCGGAGAGCAAACTCTACAGCAGCTGCCACAACGTGTGGTGGTGCTCAATTGGGATTTACTTGAGCAAGTGATTGAACTGGGTATCACACCGGTTGGCGCGCCAGAGCTTGCCAGTTATCAAGATTGGGTTGTCAAACCGCAAGTGCCGCAAGGGGTAGAAGATATCGGCACGCGCGTTGAACCTAATTTGGAAAAAATTGCTGCACTGCAACCAGATCTCATTCTCGCCGCTGCGCCGCAGCAAGATTTAATCACACCGTTAGAGCGCATTGCTCCGGTGCTCTATTTCTCTAATTTTCAAGCCAGTGATGACAGTGGCGCAGTCGCGATTGACCATTTTCGCCAATTAGCGCAGCTCTTTGGCAAGCAAGCGTTCGCCGAGCAAAAACTGACCACAATGACGGAACGTTTTGCGCAGTTAAGAGCACAAATTGACATCGCATTTTCTCATCAAACACCCGCAGTGGTGGCGATGCGTTTTGCTAATCCAACCTCGGTGTTCCTTTACGGTGAAAACTCCACCACTCATTATGTGTTAAAGCAATTGGGCTTGCATGAAGCGTTGCCTCAGCCCGCCAAAGAGTGGGGGATTGTGCAACATCGGTTAACGGATCTGCAGTATGTTGAGCAAGGTTATGTGCTCTATTTTTTGCCATTTGCCCAGCAAGCACAGCTAAAAAAATCAATGCTTTGGCAAGCGATGCCGTTTGTGCGTCAAGCGCGAGTGAACTCGGTTGAGAGTGTCTGGAACTACGGCGGCGCGATGTCACTACAATACATTGCAGAAGCGCTGACACGCAGTTTGCTTGAGGTTGCGCCTAAGTCATGAACGGAAAAGTGTTTCTCGCACTGAGTAGTGCGCTGCTGCTTGCGGCGATGCTCAGTGTGCAAATTGGCAATGGCGTTGATCTAGTCACGCAATGGCAACTGTTGTGCGCGCAACGTGAAGCGAGCTCTTTTGCTGAGTTCAATTTCCTATATGGTCAATTGCCCCGTTTGGTGATGACGCTGCTGGTGGGCGCGATGTTGGGTTTGGTCGGCAGTGTGATGCAACAACTGACGCAGAATAATCTCACTTCACCATTGACGCTGGGCACCTCATCTGGAGCTTGGCTGGCGCTGATTATTCTCAACATTGGTTTTCCAAGCCTAGTTGCCAGTTACAGCGCGTTGGCGGCAATGAGTGGTGCTTTGCTCGCATTTGCGTTGATCGTGGTGATTGCGGGTGTGCGTAACATGACGGGCTTGCCGTTGATTGTGGCAGGCATGGTGGTGAACCTGCTACTTGGCGCGATTGCGACGGCACTGATTCTACTCAATGAACAATACGCCAAAAACGTCTTCATGTGGGGCGCGGGCGATCTGGCGCAAAATGGCTGGGATTGGGTGCAGTGGTTGCTGCCGCGGTTATCGGTCTCCTTATTGATTTTACTGTTTGCGCCAAGGGTTCTGACGTTATTGCGTTTAGGTCATCAAGGTGCTGCGGCTCGTGGTCTGCCTGTCATTCCTGCATTTTTAATCTTAATGGTGCTCGGGATTTGGTTGGTTTCAGCCTCGATTACCGCGGTGGGCGTCATCAGTTTTATCGGGCTACTCACACCAAACATCGCCCGTGCTATGGGGGCAAGAACGCCCAAACAAGAGCTCTATTCGAGCTTACTGCTTGGCGCGTTACTGCTTTTATTAACCGATATGCTCGCAATGTGGTTGAGCCTATGGACTACGCAAGTCATCGCCAGCGGTATCACAGCCGCGGCGATTGGCGCGCCCGCATTGATCTGGTTTAGTCGCCGTCAGCTCAAGGCGCAAGATACATTGACTATCTCACTGCCTCAGTCGCGCGCATCATTAAGCCGTGTCGCACTATTGGGGTTGTTGCTAATGATGCTGGCAGCACTTGGGTTGCATACGTTGTTTCAAATGAACGAACTCAGTTGGCAATTGGCGCTGCCAAGCAGCTATCAGTGGTCATTACGCTGGCCGCGCATGCTCACCGCATTGTGTGCCGGTATTGGTCTTGCACTAGCAGGTAGCATTTTGCAACGTTTGATATACAACCCGTTAGCCAGCCCAGATATTTTAGGGGTCTCGTCAGGGGCGACGTTTGCGTTGGTGTTTGCCAATCTCTTTTTAGGTCAAAGCTTGTTAGCCGCTCATTGGGTGACAGCATTGTTGGGTAGTTTGCTGGTGTTGGCGGCATTAGTTGTGCTGGGTAAGCGCCATCAATACGCCGCGTCGAGTTTGATTTTAACCGGGATAGCCATCACCGCATTGCTTGAATCCTTAGTGCAATTTTGCTTGGCTAAAGGGTCAGAAGACAGTTATCGAATTTTACAGTGGTTGGCAGGCTCAACCTATCGCGTTACGCCTGACCAAGCGCTGTTGCTGGCCGTTTTGGTGCTGTTGCTGGCCGCGGCCACCATCGCGCTGTCGCGTTGGCTGACTTTAATCTCCATTGGTCGTCGTTTTGCCAGTGCGCGCGGCGTTAATGCGCAAAGCACCAGTTTGATTTTATTGACCATTGTGGCGCTGTTATGTGCGCTGGTGACGGCGACGATGGGGCCAGTGTCGTTTGTGGGTTTGATTGCGCCACACATGGCGATGATGCTAGGCGCGCAGCAAAGTAAAACCCAACTGCTGGTGGCAAGTTTAGTCGGTGCATCATTAATGTTGTGGGCGGATTGGCTCGGACAGGTGATCGTTTATCCGATGCAAATTGCGGCTGGCACGCTGGTGGCGATTCTCGGTGGGAGCTATTTCTTGCTGTTACTGTTGGTCAACCGTTCAAAATAAGCTCAGTCTATTTATCATTGGCATCGATAGTGTTAACGAATAGCCCTGTGTATACAGGGCTTGCGGCTATTTTTTGGTGATTTTATCTAAATAACCCATCGCAAAGGCCGATAAGACAAAGGTAATGTGCAGCAGTAAGTACCACTTGATTTTTTCACTGTCGATATTTTCAGTGTTCATGAAGACTTTCAGCAAATGAATTGAGGAGATGGCGACAATCGATGCCGAAACCTTATTTTTCAACGATCCTGTGTCTAATTTTCCGAGCCAGCCGAGCTTATCATCCTCTTCGGCGATATCAATTTTAGAGACAAAATTCTCATAGCCTGAAAACATCACCATCACAATCAACCCACCAACCAATGAAATATCAATCAAAGAAAGTGTCACTAAAATCAGGCTGACTTCATCGGTGCTCAAGATGTTAGGTAACAGATGAAACACTTCTTGGAAAAATTTAATGCCTAATGCCAGCAGCACTAAACTTAACCCCAAATAGATAGGGGCCATAATCCAGCGCGCTGAATAGAGTAGTTTTTCGACGATATTTTCCATAATTATTCCGTTTATGATCTCCACGAAGTATGTGGAATAAGGGGTGATAATACTGTGTTTTCTTGTGATTTGGCTACGTTATTGCACAAAGTTTTTGTAGAGCAATATAAGCCAGCTAAGCTGATATTCAAGGGGGCGTGGTGCGCGTTTGATCACTATGGCATGATGTTGAAAATATTGTACGGTTTTGTATGGAATTGTCTTGATGTATTTATAAGTTCAATAAATGGGTGATAATAAGCGCTCAATTCGAATGAGTGTCGTCCCATACATACTGAGAATCTTAATTTGCGTAATATTCTATTTTTTCACCCATTGAGCTTATTATTGCTGCTTGTCATATCGGCCAGTTCGCTATCGACGGAGTTACCTAAAAGTCATCGCATTCACGAAGGTCAGCTTGAAAACGGCTTAAGGTACCAATTAGTCCATAACACGACACCTGCTCATGCTGTCATTATGCGTATGCGCATTGCGGGTGGTTCTTTAGTCGAGTCAGATCAAGAACAAGGCTTGATGCATCTTTTAGAACACATGGCGTTTAAAGGTTCGGACTCTGTAGCCGAAGGGGAGATGATTCGCCAACTTGAACGCTTAGGATTAAGTTTTGGATCCGATACCAATGCGGTGACTCAATTCAATCAAACCGTGTATGAGTTCAATATTGCTCAAGGAGACTCACAAAAAGTAGCAACTGGTTTGTGGCTTATGAGAGAGATTGCGGATCGCCTTAAGCTTGAGCCAAAGGCGTTGGAGCAAGAAAAACCGGTTGTTGTGGCGGAATGGAAAGAGAGAAATTCCGCTGATGTTGAGAATTATCGTCAACAGCTGAGCTTCTTATATCCGAGGAGCCCTTTGTCAAAACGTTTGCCAATTGGTGATCTCGATGTAGTAAAACATGCTAGCTCAGAGCAGTTACGTTCACTCTATCAACGCTTTTATACGCCAGAACGTACCACGATCATTGTGGTGGGAGACCTTGATGTTGCTCAGGCCGAAGAGCAGATCAAACGACTTTTTTCTAACTGGGTACCTCACCGGGATGCGGTACCGCTACGGGCTGACCATTTGATGTTGCCTGCAGTAAGGACGCACTTGCAAGCCGATGTTTTCTTTGATGCTCGCTTACCGACCCAAATTTCGCTTGGTGTGATTGCACCACAAGAGCGACAAGCAGATAGCGTTGAAAGTCGCCATGAAATGATCCTTGAATCAATATTGTCGAACTTACTCTACCAACGGTTACTTCCCCATCTGATAGACCAAGAGGGGATAACGAATGCTTTTGTTCATATTGAACAAGATTTCGGTATCGCATCACGGATGGAATTGTCACTGGTAACCTTGCCCGAGCAGTGGCAGCATGGGCTGACATTACTTGAACAGACGGTGCGACAAGCGATTCGATACGGCTTTAATCAGAACGAAATTGATCAAGCGATCAAGGCAATGCATGCTGATTATCAGCAAAGAGAAGCAAGTAGCGATACCTTGCATAGTTTTTCGATTGCGCAAGGCCTAGTGACAAGTGATGCTCAGCAATTTGTCCCGATTGAACCGACGTTCGCGCTTGCTCTTTTTGAAGCTTATCAACCTCAAATCACCGCAGCTCGATTGCACGACCTGCTTACAGAGCGTTGGCAAGGTAAGCCGTGGATTTATCTTTCTGGGCCATACAAGGTTGAGAAAATCAATCAAACGCTACTCGATGTATATGAACAAAGCCAAAAACAGCCAGTAGAGCCTTATCAAATATCATCGGTCGAGGCATTTGCCTACCGTGAATTTGGTGAGGCGGGCACGCTCGTTCACGACAAGCGAGATCCCGAAACGGGGATTCGGATGTTGAAATTTGCCAATGGCGTTAAGCTCAACATCAAGCCAACCGAGTTAGAGAAAAACGTCATCTACCTCAATCTTGCATTAGGTTTTGGCGAATATCCGTTACCTAGAAAAGAGGGCATTCAGGCACTGTTTAATGATGGCTTTGTTGCTGGTGGGTTAGAGCAGCATTCGTTTCAGCAGTTAATTCATCTCTTTTCTGCTGCCAATGTGACGACGGGGTTCAATGTCGGAACGCTTGGTTTTGCGAGTCAGGATTTCACCAATCAAGCGTCGCTTGACCAACAGTTAGCACTGCAAACGGCATTTTTAACGAGCCCGGGCTGGCGAGAAGAGGGGATGAACCAATTTCGTCAACGAGTACTGGCAGCGAGTAACAGCCAGAACACGACGCCAGAAGAGGCATTTTGGACGGTGTTACCTGAATTATTGCACCCTGACGACCCACGATTTCGTAGCCATGACGAGGAACTGTTAAAGCGTCATTTTTCAGAATTAGTTCCAGTGTTTGCCTCGGCGGTAGATAAAGGCCTTTTAGAAATAGCCATTGTGGGTGATCTTGACGAAGAGAAAACGATTCGATCGGTTGCTAAAACACTGGGCGCTTTGCCGCGTCATCCAGAAAAAGAGCTGCAAGTTGAGCGCGTTGAGTTTCCACCAGTGCCTGCATCACATATTGTTGAGCATCAAGGTTCAGCCAATGCCGCGGCATTGGCTTGGCTGTGGCCAACGACTGATAAGGTGAATGCCGAACACTACGCAAAACTGATGCTGCTTGAAGAGGTTCTCAGTATTTTGTTGACGGAAGAAGTGAGAGAAAAGGCTGGCGCGAGTTACTCACCTTACCCATTTAGCAGCAATGATTTTCTTCCCACAGGATTTGGTTATTTGGGGCTGTTCAGTGTGACAGACACAACGCAACTTAAATTAGTGGAAGAGAGTTTCGATGCGGTATTGTCTCGAGTGAAAGCTGATCATGGCATTGATGCTGATATGTTGCAACGAGCGAAACAACCGCTTCTACAATGGTTAGATAGCCTGCCAGAAAAGAATGTATTTTGGCTTGATGTCGCATCGTTAACTCAAACTTATCCGCATCGCTATAGTCGTTGGCAGGAGGTTCGTCACGCCATCAATCAGGTGAGTACGAATGATCTGCGTCATGTTGCTAATCAATATTTACAAGCAGACAAACGACTGAGTGTTAAAATATTACCCAGCACTACCTCTGCAATCTCAAAATAAAATGAGCCTCCTATTGGGGGCTCATTTTTATGATGAAACTTATCACTTTGTTATATTTTTCTTGGACTAATGTCACTTATTTAAATATGGATAATATAATATTTATTTTTACATTTAATTAGAATAAAAAATCAGGTTTTTTCATGTTTTTAATTTATCTTAAAATGTAATCAATATAATTTAATGCATTCATGCTGATTATTTAGATTTTAAATAAATATTGATTGTCATTCCAAAAATTATTTTAAGCGAAAATTGTTGATGTTAATTATTAACGGTGGTGCTAATAAATATACTGAATATTATAAATTTAATATGAGGGTATAAAATAATGTTTAATCAAAAAAACACGCCAGTCTCAATGGCCGACAAAAACTATTACCGGGTCTTAGGCCTAACCATGCTTTTTTCGGGTCTATTGCTAAACCCAATATCTCAGGCTATTGCTGTTGAGTTTAGCGCGGATGCGGTAGCTGAGTCAGAGGGGCAGTGGTGGAGCACTTACACCTTAGCGATTAAAAATACAGGAGCAGAGTCAGCGGATATGCGCGATGCGGTAATCGAATTTGTATTACCCGTTGCGATTAACGATATAGGTTGGCAATCATCGGCGCTATCCCATCCTACGTGGAGTCTATCTCATACCGCTCAAGCGGGCGGTATTCTCCATTCAGTGGCGCTTAAATTCCCTGAAGGTGCTTGGGTTGACAGCGTTCTGAATTCCTCAGAATCACTCTCCTTGACGATCGCTTTTGCTGGTTCATTGGAAAACCTGAGTGCTTTTGAAGATTCTGTTATTGTGAAAATGGAAGGGGGCATCACACCACCGCCCGATTTTTCACTAGATATTCTTTCTCCAGCGCCAAATTCAGTGGTATACACGGGCACAGACGTTAGCATTATGGCTCGTGTTGATGGTGAGAGTGCCGGTAAGCTTGAGTTTTGGGCTAACCAAGACAAAATTGCTCAACAACCATTGAAGCAAGGTGTCACCGAGTATCAGCAAGTGTGGCAACCGAAAGAAATAGGAGCCGCTTCCATTTCAGTTATCGCGTTCAATGAGGAAGGCGATAAGCTCTCTGAGCAAAGCGTGCCTGTTTCTGTCGAGTCAGAATCGACGGCGCCTAATCCTCCGGTCGTTGAGTTCATTTCCCCAGAAGCGGGATCATCCCACCCACAAGGTACAAGTTTGACGATCTCTGCTGAAGTGACCGATGCTGATAATGATCTGGCTACCGTTAAATTTTTTGCTAATGACACCGAAGTTTGCAGTATCGATGCCAAAACAGAGCAAGTGTTCTCTTGTGACTGGACCCCTCAAACGGCCGGAAGCGCTGCATTACGTGTTGAAGCGCAAGATGATGAACGGCATGTAACACAAAAAAATCTGACGATTACGGTTACTGATGTGAGTGGTAGTTGCGGTGACGTTGCTCAGTACCAAGATGGCGTGAGCTATCAAGTGGGAGATGAGGTAACCAATATTGGCCATATCTACGCATGTAAAATCGCAGGTTGGTGTGGTAACCCAGTATGGACACCGGGTACTGGGCATCCAAATTATCCAGATGCATGGAAAGATGCATGGAATGACGTTGGTGAGTGCGATCCTAACCCTGTTCCTGAAGTGCATGTTCAATCGCCAGAAAATGGACAAAAAATAGCACCCAATCAGCCATTTGAGGTGGTCGTTGAGGCGAGCGACGATACCCAAGTGGCGCGTGTCGATGTTCAATTGAATGGCGAAGTCGTTGCAACATCCACCTCTTCTTCGGGCGATCTCTATACCATCACTGTGCCTGCTCAAGTTGAAGGACAATACACACTTACGGTTGCCGCGTATGACGATCAAGGCGCAAGTGCTCAAACTGCACCGATTTCGATTGCCATTACTGATAAAGATCTGCTGGTGTCACTCTCTTCCCCTGTAGACGGTTCAAGCTTCTTTGAAGGCCGAGCGATCTCAATCAAAGCGGATGCTAAGAGCTATGAAGGCGAGGTGGCGTCCGTGACGTTTATTGCCAACGGTAAGGTGCTGAATCAAGACACCGAAGCACCTTATGAATATGAGTGGATTGGAGCGCAAGCAGGCAACTACGCTATTTACGCAAAGGCGCTCAACAGTGCCAATCAAGAGCAAATGTCATCCCCATCCAATATTACAGTGAAAGAGAGTACCGGTGGTGGTGGCCTTGCCGATAACCCAGACCGTGCCATTAGTTATCTCACTTCTTGGGGATTAAATGATTATGAAAAACTGTTTAATTCTGAAGGTGACGGTTATTTATTATCGTTTGGTAAATGGGATGCTAGCGGTAACATTACGATTTCTGATGACATGGTAACCCCACCAAGTTACAACCCAGATTGGATGCCATCTCAGTACTTAGCGTGGTCAACCTTAAAACACGATAATAGCAATGTCACCATGATGGTCGCGTTTGGTGGTCAAACCTATGAAAGTATTTGGTCTGCGATTGGTAGCGATGCAAATCGGGAGGCGGTGGCCAATGGCCTCGTTGAATTGGTCAACAAACCTTTCCCTGTCTATAAGAAGAACCTAAAACCAGAAGAGGTAGTGGGTGACTGCCTTGCGACGGGTGGTGATGGCCAATGTGATTACAGCAAGTACCAATTAGCGGGTTATGTGCAAATCGATGGTCTTGACTTCGACTTCGAGAAAGCAGCGCGCATTACCGATAAAGAGAACCAAGACCTAACCGCATTGATTAAACTGATACGCCAAAAAGTGGGAGACAATAAAGTGTTGTCGCTGACCACATACCATGTCGGTGCTGATCCTGTGGCATGCATGGATTCAAGTGTGTTTGAAAATTGTTCTTACGTTGAGCCATCAGGTCGCTCGTCTCACCATGGTGAAGTGATCGATCTGTTACAAGCAACCAAGAACGATTTCGACTTCTTCAACGTCATGACCTATGACGCCGGCCAAAACTTCCTCTATGATGTCGCGATGGCCAATTACGCTCAATACATTGGAGATAAGTCGAAAATTGTTTTGGGCAATACGATCAATAGCCAGTGGGGGCCAAACGGCAATTTTGTGGAGAGCCGTGAAAACAACCTCAACCGTGCCAAGTGGCAAAAAGAGAATGGTTACGGTGGTTTCTTTATCTGGGCGTTGGGTTCAAATAATCAAAGTCTGAGCATGGAACAGCAAGTCGAGTACTTCAACGAAATGATCAGTGTCAGTAAGTAGCCTGCATGGTTACTTTGTGAGTTAACTAGATAACGGAAGGCCATGGTGCCTTCCGTGTTTTTATCCATCGTCATCAACTTAATCTGAATCGCCGAAGCTGAAAAACTATTCGATGTTTTGGATCTGCTCTCTCATTTGCTCAATCAGAACCTTAAGTTCAACGCCGGAGGCCGTGATGTCGGTGCTGATTGATTTCGAGGCTAACGTGTTCGATTCGCGGTTAAATTCTTGCATCATGAAATCGAGCTTACGGCCGCATGAACCGCCTTTTTTGAGCACATTACGTGCTTCTTTGACGTGAGAATCGAGGCGGTCTAACTCTTCGGCAACGTCTGATTTTTGTGCAAGTAAAATCAGCTCTTGCTCGACGCGTGTCGCATCAAGCTCAATCTTTGCTTCTTCAAACTTAGTCAGTAGACGTTCACGTTGCCATTGCAGGATTTCTGGCATGCGTGCGCGCACTTTTACCACTTCTTCACTGATCGCCGTCAGGCGTTGTTCGATTAACGCCTTCATGTTGTCACCTTCACGGCCACGTGCGTCAATGAATTCAATGATTGCATCATCAAAGCCTGCTAATAAGGCTTTATTAATGCTGTCCATGTCTTGTTCTGGCGTTTCCATTACGCCGGGCCACTGCATGATTTGAAACGGATTAATGCGGCTTAGCTCGCCTGTCATGTGCATTACTTGGTTGGCGGCTTTAATCACTTGATTGGCGAGTGCTTCATTGATATTCAGCTCACTTTTAGCCGCAGGGTTTGCTTCATAACGTAAGTGACATTCTACTTTGCCGCGCGCTAAACGTTGGCGAAAGCGTTCACGCAGTACAGGCTCAAGACCACGAAATTGTTCCGGCAGGCGGAAGTAGGTTTCAAGATAACGTTGGTTTACCGAGCGAATTTCCCATACCGCAGTACCCCAATCACCTTTAACTTCTTTACGCGCGTACGCGGTCATGCTGTAAATCATTGATTTGTCCTTTGCTCACGAAGATGAAATATCAAACGAGAGGTATGTTAGCACTAGCTTCACGCGTGTACTAGGTTCACGCCAATGCAAAGGGTGACCAACCTAGCGTCAAGGCGGCTAATCCGCTATAATATCGCCCCAATCGATTCCGTCTCACCCGATAAAAGGTAGATGCACTATGCGTCCAAATGACCGCGCGGCCGATCAAATTCGCCCAATTAAAATCACTCGCAACTACACTGCTTATGCTGAAGGGTCAGTATTGGTGGAATTTGGTAATACCAAAGTATTGTGTAATGCCACTGTCGAAGAGGGTGTTCCTCGCTGGTTGAAAGGTCAGGGCAAAGGTTGGGTTACTGCCGAATACGGCATGCTGCCACGTGCAACCCATTCACGGACTCGTCGTGAAGCGACCAACGGTAAACAAGGTGGCCGCACCATGGAGATTCAACGTCTCATCGCTCGCAGCTTACGTGCTGTGGTGGATTTAGAGGCAATGCCAGAGGTGATGATCACGGTTGACTGTGACGTTATTCAAGCGGACGGCGGTACTCGCACTGCATCAATTACGGGCGCAAGTGTGGCACTGGCGGATGCGTTTGCTCATCTGGTTGCTAGCGGTAAATTGAAGAAGAATCCAATG
This sequence comes from Vibrio sp. V09_P4A23P171, assembly GCF_963875615.1. Classification (NCBI taxonomy): domain Bacteria; kingdom Pseudomonadati; phylum Pseudomonadota; class Gammaproteobacteria; order Vibrionales; family Vibrionaceae; genus Vibrio; species Vibrio sp. V09_P4A23P171. Next base: position 87,596 of record NZ_CAWNMR010000066.1, on the reverse strand, counting down.
AAAGGCCATGTTGCTGCTGTCTCAGTTGGCATCTTGGGTGAAAACATTTTATGTGATTTGGAATACGTGGAAGATTCTGCCGCCGACACTGATATGAATGTGGTGATGACTGAAAACGGTAAGATGATTGAAATTCAAGGTACCGCAGAGGGTGAACCGTTTAGCCATGAAGAGCTGATGGATTTACTGGCCGTTGCCAAGAAAGGCATCGCTGATATTGTTGAAGCGCAGAAAGCATCGTTATTAGATTGATCAAGTAGCTCCCAGTTGGGGGCTATTTTTTTGCCCGTTTTATTCATTGTATTGTTGTACGTGATGACCCCACCCTAACCCTCCCCTATAAGGGGAGGGAATAAAGGAAGTGTTCCTAATATTGCCCTTGAGTGGAGGGAATTCATCATCTTACTACCTCCCCTTTTAGGGGAGGCAAGCATTATCTTAGTACCTCTCTTTTTCGGGGAGGTGAGCATTATCTTAGTACCTCTCTTTTTTCGGGGAGGTGAGCACCACTTTAGTACCTCCCCCTTTTAGGGGGAGGCTAGGAGGGGGTTGTTCTTGTTGAGAAAGCGAAATAAACCAAAGTGTATGAGTTAAGAGAGAGAAAATCATGAAAGCATACCAGCGTGAATTTATTGAATTTGCACTAGAAAAAGAAGTCTTGAAGTTTGGCGAGTTTACTTTGAAGTCTGGCCGAAAAAGCCCTTATTTCTTTAACGCTGGCTTGTTTAATACTGGCCGTGATTTAGCGCGCTTAGGGCGTTTTTATGCCGCTGCTTTAGTCGATTCTGGGATTGAGTTTGATGTGCTATTTGGACCTGCGTACAAAGGGATCCCCATTGCGACTACAACTGCAGTAGCGTTGGCTGATCATCATGATGTTGATACGCCGTATTGCTTTAACCGTAAAGAAGCGAAAGACCACGGTGAAGGCGGTAACTTGGTCGGTAGCGCATTAGAAGGGCGCATTATGCTGGTGGATGATGTCATTACAGCTGGTACTGCCATTCGTGAGTCGATGGAAATCATTCAAGCTAACGGTGCGGATCTTGCTGGTGTTTTGGTAGCAATTGACCGCCAAGAAAAAGGCAAAGGAGAGCTTTCTGCAATTCAAGAAGTCGAGCGTGATTTTGGTTGCGCGATCATCTCAATTGTTAGCCTGACCGATCTGGTTACTTACCTTGAAGAGAAAGGGGCAGATGCTAAGCACCTTGAGGCGGTAAAAGCGTATCGTGCTCAGTACGGAATTTAAGCATCAACTTATTTGCGAATCGTAAAGCCACTTATTGAAAAGTAAAAGCCCCGAGTTTGTCGCTCGGGGCTTGTTTGTTATGAGTTTAGTTATTCTAGCGATTAACTTTGATCGCCATGGTGCGAGTTATCGTAAATTTCCGAGCCATCACGCTGCGTTTTCAACAGTGATAAATTCCACATGTACTGTTCTGGGCGTGGTGTGACTAAATCTTCAATCGCCTTATTCATAGCGCGTGCATCTTGCTCTTCATCGCCCGTTGGAAAGTTTTCTAATGCAGGCAAAATATGCACTTCGTACTTACAGGTTTTATCGTTATAAGCAGGCAAAATTGGCACGACTTTCGCCTTTGATAGGCGCGCCATTTTACCAAAACCTTTTAACGTGGCTTTTTCAGTGCCAAAGAATGGAACAAAGACCGAGTTGGCCGGGCCAAAGTCTTCATCGGGCAGCCAGTAGCCTAAGTATCCATCTTTAATTGAACGTACAAACGGTTTTACCCCTGCATCACGTGCAAAAATACGCCCGCCATATTGCATGCGTTGGACGTGCATTAACCAATCACCGATAGGATTGCGCTGTGGCTTCATGATGGTGGTTACTTTATAGCCTTTTGCAGCAAGCATTACCGCAGGGTAATCGACCGCCCAAGCGTGAGGGGCGAGGATGATCACGTTCTCGCCAGCATCTAACAATGGCAATAAGTTCTCTTCACCAATCATGATGCCGCGTTGCTGATTGTGTTTCGTGGAACGAACCAAAAACTCCGAATAACCGAGCATGTATTGTGCTGCTTTGACAAAGGTTTCTTCCAAAATAGCCTGGCGTTCTTGCGGGGATTTTTCAGGAAAGCATTTTTCCAGATTCACTCGCGTGCGGCGTACAACACGGCCGTTTTTACGTACCGCAAAGGTGGATAATTTGCGTGCTAGCCTATCTCGCCATACGGGTGGCATAAAGGCGAACAGAGCGGCAAAGAAGATCCCAATCCAAGTTCCCCAATGTTTTGGGTGTAAAAAAGACCATTGGAATGTGGGGTTGTGCAAGTGTTTGTCTGTGCTGTTTTCGTTGTTGCTCATTGAAAGCAAAACCTTTTTCTAGTTATAAATAGCGAGAGTTAGTTAACGTTTCATCTGGCAAAGATTTAAAACGCTTATGCAGCCACATCCACTGTTCTGGTGCGCGTAGAATCACTTCTTCAACGTATTTATTCATGTAAGCGGCGGCGGCGGTCATGTCATCTTTTGGATAGTCGCCATCAATGGTTTTATCGGCGATGATTTCGTATTTTCCGTTGGCGTTTCGAAACCCTGAACCGGGGACAATCGCACATTGGCTAGTATAAGCCAGAATACTGGTGCCTGTGGTGGTACACGCTTCTTTGACCGCAAAGAAGGGAACAAACACCGATTTGTTATGGCCGTAATCTTGATCGGGTAGATAAAATAGGCGTTCGCCCTTTTTGAGTACGCGGATCATCTGTTTAATGTCGGTGCGGTAGATTAGTTTATTGCCATTGCGTGTGCGACCACGGTATTGGATAAATTCATACGCTGGGTTGCTGTGTGGGCGGTAAACGCCATAGCCTTCAAGGCCTATTACACCAAAAGCGCGTGCTGTAATTTCTAAATTTAACGCATGTACGCAACACAGCAGTGCGCCACGTTTTTCTTGTTTGAGTTGCAAAAGGGCACTGACATCTTTCACATCAAGCAGGCGAGCAAAACGCCAAGTCGGCCAAAACCAAGTAATTCCGGTTTCTATCAGCGCCATGCCAGTGTTTTTAAAGTTTTCGTTAACAATTTGCTCAATCTCACCTGCACTTTTCTCTGGAAAAGATAGCTGTAGATTACGCGTGGCAATGTGTACTCGCTTGTTAGCAAAGCGCATTCCAAACGCGCCCATGCTGCGTCCTATTTTTAGTAACGCAGAATAAGGAAGCAGGTTGACCATTAAAGCGAGTAGCCCAAAGCTAAGCCACACGCCCCAATATTTAGGGTGCAGTAGCGAGAGGGAAAACTCAGGTTTACCGTATTTTTCTTTGCTCATTACTCTTGATTCTTTCACTGATGATGATTCTTTGTCACGACGGTGGTGGTTTGTTTTTACTGAATCTGAGCGCTTAATAATGCCCAATACTCTTCAAAATTTGCCGTCGGTTGGTATTTAAAGTCAGATCGCACAAAGCGATTTAGGCTTCCTTCCACTTGGCCAAGCAGTTGAGCGGCTAAAATGCTTTCGTCGACGGGGAAGGATTTACCTTCACGCAGTTTACGTTCGCGAAGGATCTGACGTAGTGACGTTTCTATGCGTTCGAACAGTTGGTTGATCCGTTCACGCAGTCGCTCATTTTCAAACATTAGAGCATGGCCGGATAAAATTCGTGTCAAGCCCGGGTTACGTTCCGAAAAAGCCAAGATAAGCTGTAGCACTAAGCGGATGCGGTTGAGTGTATCTTTCTCTTCATCCAAAATGCGATTAATCCGCGACATTAAAGACTCTTCAATAAACTCAATCAAGCCTTCAAACATCCGTGCTTTACTCGGGAAATGACGGTACAAAGCCGCTTCAGAAACGCCCACTTGTTTGGCTAGCTTTGCTGTGGTGATGCGTGATGCACCATCGTTAGATTCCAGCATTTCAGCGAGTGCTTGTAGAATCTCTTCACGACGATTGATTTTCTTATTGACGGCCATGACCCGATTTCCTTTTAGTTACCACATGCTTGTGAGCAAATATTTATACCCTTCAGATGGTTTGGGTATTGTCCATTAAGCGCAGTAGTTTAACGGACAGTTTTCGGACTGCGTAGCGTAAAAATGAAAATGATTGAACTGGGTGGTGATTTTACCACCCAATAAACGCTATGAACCCTAAAAGAAGCTTAGAACGTCTGTTTGTAGCCTACAGTTGACTCGCGATCAGTTGCATCAGCGCGTGAGCTAATGCAGATTTTGAACTCAAAGGTAATGCTTGCTCTCCGCCTTGCCAATAAACGGTCAGCGCATTGTCGTTACTATTAAAGCCTTGGCCCGCAACAGAAACATCATTGGCGCAGATCATATCCAGTTTTTTGTTGAGCAGTTTAGCGCGGGCATATTTTTCAACTTGCTGCGTTTCAGCCGCAAAGCCTACCGTGAACGGGCGGTTTTCTTTCAGTGCAGCTACGCTGGCGACGATGTCGGGATTTTTGACCATGGTGATGAGCATGTGATCGCTCGCATCGGTTTTTTTGATCTTTTGATCGGCGACGATCTCAGGGCGATAGTCGGCTACGGCGGCGCAACTGATGAACACATCATGTGATTGCGCTTGCGCCATCACTTGCTGATGCATATCGCAGGCACTTTCCACATCAATACGTTGTACTTGTGGCGGTGTGAGCAAATTGACCGGGCCACTGATCAGAGTCACTTTCGCGCCCAATTGAGCGGCGGCCTGCGCAATCGCATACCCCATTTTGCCTGAACTGTGGTTACTGATATAGCGGACTGGATCGAGTGCTTCACGGGTTGGGCCTGCGCTAATCAACAGTGACTTACCGGCGAGCAGTGTGTTGTTTGCCACCTCTGTTTGGAAAAAAAACTCGCAGCGCTCAACCAATTGCATTGGCTCAAGCATGCGGCCTGGGCCAACATCGCCACACGCCTGTTCACCAGCTGCAGGGCCCCAAATCATCATGCTTCGACGTTTAAGCGTGGCAATATTCTCTTGTGTGGCGATATTGCGATACATCTGCTGATTCATTGCCGGCGAGACGGCCACTGGCGCATTGGTGGCTAAAATCAAAGTGGTGAGTAAATCATTACCCATCCCTGCGGCGACGCGCGCGATGAGATCCGCAGTCGCGGGAGCCAGTAGGACTAAGTCTGCCCATTTGGCAAGTTCAATATGGCCCATAGACGCTTCGGCGGCTGGGTCTAATAAGCTATCTGAAACTGGCCTGCCAGAGACGGCTTGCATGGTCAGTGGCGTTATAAACTCTTTTGCAGCGTGGGTCATCACCACTTGTACTTGAGCGCCTCGTTCAATCAAGCGACGCGTTAGCTCAGCACATTTATACGCAGCAATACCGCCGCTAATGCCGAGCAGAATCTTTTTTCCTGCCAGTGTTTGCATTGTCTTTTCCTCAAAAATTCTGCGCATTATGTTAGCACAACTCTCGCATCGAGTGACCTTATGATCCGCTCAATCCTTTCATATTGGACGAGTGTTTCTGCGTCTTTCATCACTTATCAATTACAAAAAACCATGAATTAAGCCTAAATAAAGAGAAGAAAAGTTGCAGGCTTGGCTATTTCTCTATGTTGTCTGAGTACCTTTAGCCCTAGGAGTGCTTAATGAGCCTCAAATCACTGCCCATAGAATCAATGCCACGCGAAAAATTGCTTGCTCGCGGTCCTCAGGCATTATCTGATGCTGAACTGCTGGCGATTTTTCTTCGTACTGGTACTCAAGGAATGAATGTGCTCGCTCTCTCGGATCTGCTGCTGCGCGAGTTTGGATCACTTAGAGCGCTTTTTTCGGCCAACCAGCAAGAGTTTTGCCGCCATAAAGGGTTGGGCGAAGCCAAATACGTTCAATTGCAGGCGGTGCTTGAAATGACGCAGCGCTATTTGGCCGAAACGCTCAAACGAGGTGGCGCTTTGACTAGCCCAGAGCAAACCAAGCTTTATTTATCGAGTGTGCTACGCGATCGCCATCGAGAAGCCTTCTATATTCTGTTTTTGGATAATCAACACCGAGTGATCAGCGATGAAGTGCTGTTTGAGGGGACGATTGACGCGGCCAGCGTTTACCCTCGTGAGGTGGTTAAAAGAGCACTCCACCATAATGCAGCGACATTAATATTGGCCCATAATCATCCGTCAGGCGTTGCTGAGCCTAGCCAAGCCGATCGCAGAATCACACGTCGATTAACCGATGCACTAGCGTTAGTGGACATCCGTATTTTGGACCATTTTGTGGTGGGCGATGGCGAGGTAATTTCTTTTGCAGAAAGAGGGTGGATTTGAATCACATTTTAGGTTGTGACTTAAGATTATTCTGGTATGATTCGCGCACTAAATTATCAACCTAAATCAGCTCTGCTTAAAAAAAGATCGCCAAATCCGTAAAAAGGATCTGTTCGGGTCTTGAGCAATGCATGTCAAGTTAGTATAATACGCGACCTTTGATAGCCTTGTATGGATTTTCCATAACGGTTTTTAACCTCAAACTTCTTAATACATCGAGAACGAGGTTCGGCCACCAAGGTTGATATCGAGCTGAAACGATTTGGAGAAGACATTCATGTCCCGAGTATGCCAAGTAACTGGTAAGCGTCCAATAACGGGTAACAACCGTTCACACGCACGAAATGCTACTAAGCGTCGTTTTCTGCCGAACCTACAAACTCATCGTTTCTGGGTAGAGAGCGAAAAACGTTTTGTTAAACTACGTCTAACTGCTAAAGGCATGCGTATCATCGATAAGAAAGGCATTGATGCTGTTCTTGTTGATATCCGTGCACGTGGCGAAAACGTTTAAGAGGAATTGAGCAATGGCTAAAGGCATTCGTGAGAAAATTCGACTAATATCTTCTGCAGGTACTGGTCACTTCTACACAACTGACAAGAACAAACGCAACATGCCAGGCAAATTTGAGATCAAGAAATTTGATCCAGTAGTTCGCCAGCACGTTCTTTACAAAGAAGGCAAAATCAAGTAATTGATTTTACGCTTTGTAAGCATTGAAAGACCCAGCTTTGGCTGGGTTTTTTATTATCTGGAATTTGTACCCTGCAATGTCAGCTCTCACTATAATGTGCTAAGTTACTCAAAGATCAACTCTTAGGGATCACTTATGCGTATCAATCGCCGCCGTTGGAATAATATTCTTATCTTGGCTGTTATTGCTTTTATTGCCATTTTGAATTTACCCACAGTCATCAAAACTTATCTTATTGAACCGCCTGCTAGCCCTTATCCTTATGTGATTAATCCAAATGCACAGCTGCAAGCACTGCATTTTACTGACTGGTCACTTGAACTGAATCAAAACCGTTGGCGATCAAGCAAAGCAATTTCAGTTGCTCCTGAAATATTGGCACAACGCTGGCAGAGTTTAGTTGGTACAGAAGTAGATGATGCCACTTACGAGTCGCTTGCGTCTCTACTACGCAACCCACAAACCGTGGAGGTGTGGTATCAGGATCGCGAAGAGCCGCAAAGGATCACCTACTACCAAACCCCCCAGTTTTGGTTATTGAAAAATTGGCAAGAGAAATGGGTGGCACTTTCGGTAGAAGAAGCTTTTCTTTTTCCGAACTGAGTCATTATTTCTCTTTGAGCGTTGAACAAACCAAGAACGAATAACCAATACCCTATAATGACGAACGACGAATGAAGAATTGAGATGTATCATGCCTGAGTTACCCGAAGTTGAAGTAAGTAAAATGGGGATTAGCCCGCATCTAGTTGGACAAACGATCCAACAACTGACATTCCGCACGCCCAAATTACGTTGGGCCATCCCTCAAGAGCTGAAACAGTTAGAAGGGCAAGTGATCCGCAATATATCCCGCCGGGCCAAATATTTACTGATAGAGACCGATATTGGCAGTGCGATTGTTCACTTGGGAATGTCAGGTTCATTGCGAGTATTGGAGTGTGATTTTCCGGCAGGTAAGCATGATCACGTTGATCTGCGATTAACCAATGGCAAGGTACTGCGCTACCACGATCCACGTCGATTTGGCGCTTGGCTATGGTGCGAACAAGGAGAAAGCCACTCGGTGTTGAGTAATATCGGTCCTGAGCCATTAACCGATGATTTTGATGCAGATTACATTGCGCAAAAAGCGAACAACAAACGTATCGCCGTTAAGCAATTTATTATGGAAAATAAAGTGGTGGTTGGCGTAGGCAATATCTACGCGAGTGAATCACTGTTTAATGCGCGAATTCTCCCCACTCGGCCCGCTCATTCGCTGACACTGCCTGAGTGGAATTGCCTCGTGCGAGAAATTAAATCAGTCTTAGCAACGGCGATTCAACAAGGTGGCACAACCTTAAAAGATTTTGCACAAGCGGATGGCAAACCGGGCTATTTTGCTCAAGAGCTTAATGTGTATGGCAAAGCGCAGCAGCCTTGCCCAGCGTGTGGGCAAGCGATTGAAGCGCTGAAAATTGGTCAGCGTAACACCTTTTTCTGCTCTGCTTGCCAAAAATAAGGTACGTCCTAAAGGCTATATTTTCTTGCCATGCAAGGCGTTAGCGACAATGTCAGGAACAAATTGATCAACTTCTCCACCATGAATCGCCACTTCTCGCACAATGGTGGAGGAGATAAACGCATGCTCCTCTGATGGCGTAAGAAACACACTTTCCAGCCCTGGCATCAAACGGCGGTACATGTTGGTCAAACCAAATTCATACTCGAAGTCAACCGTAGTACGCAAACCGCGGATCAGCACATTGGCTTTTTCATCACGCGCAAAATCGACCATTAACCCAGCAAATCCTTTGGCAGTGACATTCTCTAAATGTTGAGTGACGGCGCTGGCAAAGGCGACCCGTTCTTGCAGAGTAAACATGGTGTTTTTGCTTGGGCTGGCGGCGACGGCGATGATAACTTCATCAAACATATTGGCGGCGCGTTCGATCAGATCCAAATGACCATTGGTGATGGGGTCAAAAGTGCCGGGATAAATCACACGCGAAATTCTTTTTTGGCTCACATTGGAAGGCTCATATTGGTTAACTGGCACTGATATTAACAAAAAGACTCAAAATTACCTATTGAACTCGGTATGATGTAGCCCGCATTAAACTGTGACACTTAGCGAGTGAGAGAAGAGACGATGAACAATTTGTTGGTGATCCGTAACGATAAAATTGGTGATTTCATGCTGGCTTGGCCAAGTTTTGCGATGCTAAAAGCCTCGTTGCCAGATTGCCATATTACCGCGTTAGTCCCCAGCTATACCGTCGCGCTGGCCGAGCTTTGCCCGTGGATTGATGCGGTGATGGTCGACCCAACGGAACACGCGTCCTCTGCGCAGAAAAAACAATGTATTCAAGCGATTAAACAGCAACACTTTGATGCCTCGATCAACCTCTTCTCGACCACTTACAATGCACTATTAGTTTGGAAATCTCGTATTCCTTATCGTTTAGCGCCGGCGACTAAATTCGCTCAAATTTTTTACAACAAACGAATTAAGCAAAAACGCTCTCAATCAGCCAAACCAGAATATGAGTATAACTTAGATTTGGTACGCGCTTTTTTGCATGATACTGGCAAAGAGGTTGTCGAACCGAGCGCACCTTATCTGCAATTTGATCAAGCGAAGCTTGTTGAACAAAAAAGCAAACTGGCTGCGCAACTTCATCTCGATACCAGTAAACCGTGGGTGTTTGTTCATGCCGGAAGCGGCGGTTCAGCGAATAATTTGTCGCTAGAGCAATACACGCAGTTAGTGATGGGGATTGATAGTAAGCAAGAAATTATCCTCACCGCCGGGCCGGGAGAAGAGGCGAAAGCCGCGCAGTTAAAAGCTTTGATTGAAGAAAAGGGCGGGCGAGCGGCACTGTATGATAAAAATGAAGGGCTTGTTGATTTCTCACGCTCGATTGCTTGCGCTGATATTTTTATCGCAGGTTCAACTGGGCCTTTGCATATTGCCGCTGCGATTGATGTGCCCACAGTTGGCTTTTTCCCCGCCAAACGTTCAGCCACGCCACTGCGTTGGCGACCATTGAATTCACAAGGTCGCCATATCGCTTTTTGTCCACCACAAGCAAAAGACAAAGAAACTCAGGCCGATATGAGCCGCATTGATATTAATGCGGTGTTAGCCGAACTTAACCCTTGGGTGGCTCAGTACTGGTTCTAACCCATAAATCGGCGTATTTAACAAAGGTGGAATGCGCCGATAATAAAGAAAGCAAGAAGCCTTGCTTACCATCTAAAAAGCCTGCTTTTAAAACGTACATTTTCAAAAAGCAGCCAAACGCATGCAAAATACCTTGGCTAATACTGCTTTTCTTACCACGTTTTTCTCGTTGCTCTGCCCATGCCTTGGCATAACCTGCTGATTTAACTAAATAATGATGAATATCGTTATAGGTGTAGTGAATCGCATCACCTACAAGATTCTCGACTTTCATGCCATCTGCGACTTCGACTTTTTCATGCACCAAAGCCTCGTTATATTGCGTTAATTGAGTCGGGTAGAGGCGCAACACGCGATCAGGATACCAACCGCAGTGGCGAATATAGCGGCCAAAAACCCAACTTAAACGGGCAAATTGATACAGTGTATTGGGTTTATTAGCCGCGACCGCTTGCTGAATGCTATCTTTTAACTCTTTGGTCACGCGTTCATCGGCATCTAGCCACAACACATAATCAGACTTGACATACGACTGCGCTAAGCGGCGCTGTGGGCCAAACCCAGGCCACTGCGAATTAACAAAAAACTTGTGAGTATAACGGCGCGCAATCTCTTCGGTATTATCACTGCTACCTGAATCTAAGACGATGATTTCATCTACCCATTGGTGAACGGTTTCCAAGCAAGCTTGCAGATGTTGCGCTTCATTTTTAACGATCAGCGCAACGGCTAAAGTAGGTTTGCTCACATTCATTCCTCGGATATTGGGTTTAGCTGAAAATCAGCCGTTATCTTATCAAACATTTGGATAACATGGCTTGCTTGAATGCGCTGCATCGCTTGTTCATCTTTGACGCGAGTACGCCAACTGACTTGCTCTTTCGTTTTTCCTGTTTCGGCAAACAGTGCTTCTTCATAAGCCGACACCACATAATCACGATATTGATAAGGCCCTGTGCGCTGCGGATTATGGTGGGCGTACAAGCCGATAACGGGAGTATTCATTGCATTGGCCATGTGCGCTGGGCCTGTATCTGGCGCTATCACTAAATCGGCTAAGTCGAGCAGTGCCAACATCTCTTTAAGCCGGCTTTTACCAACGACATTGAGTACTGGCTGAGTCAGTTTACTCGCTATTTCGGCTGCTAGATCGACTTCAATTTGCGCAGGGCTACCGGCCAAAATGATATGCCAACCAAGTTGTTGAGCATGCGTTATCACTTCTACATAACCTTCAGCGGTCCAATTTTTATAAGCCTTACTCGCGGCAGGAACCACGACTAAATTACGCTTTGAATGTGCAAGTTGCTGCTTGGCCCATTGATGATCGGAATCTGAATAAGTAAGTGACCACTTAGGTTCTAGCTCTTTTACTCCAAGGCATTCAGCAAACGCGAGTAAGCCATCTAATACATGAGGCGCTTGAGGCGATATCACTTTTACATTGGTAAATAGGTGCTGGAAATCTTGGCTGCGGGCGGCATCAAAACCGAGTTTATATTTAGCTTTAATACCCAGAGTGGCAATACTGGCACGAAAGGCATACTGCATATGCAAAAGCGCATCGAAGGATTGCCCTTTAAGCTCTGCCCACAGTTTTTGATATGCTTTCCATCCCTGCGTTTTGTCGAATATAACCACGTTTACATTAATAACCACGTTTACATTAGGAAAATCAGTGAGTAACTGCGCTTCCAGTTTTCCAGTGATCCACGTGATATGAGTTTCAGGCCATTGGTGTTGAATTGCTTGCACGGCGGCCACTGCATTGCACACATCGCCAATCGCCGACAGACGCAACACACAAATTGAGCGTGGAGCAGAAGAAAAGAGAGCCATAAGTGACATCGATATAGAGAAAGTTAGTAAGAATTATGCAGATAGCGTCGATAAATGTAAAATGCCAAACAAGCACGATGAAGCACATTCAATCTCGTCATTAAAAAGTGAAACGATGAAAACGCTGAAAAAAGAGAATCAAACAATTTGGTATGACGAGCATTTACTAGTTGAAGATCCGCTCCGCTGTTTTAACCCTGAGTTTTGGCAGCAGGCTGGTAGCGTCACAGGTTGTGCTACTGGGCGCGGTACGACATGGTTTGTAAAAGCTGAAAAAATAGAAGCAGCACTACGCCACTATAAGCGTGGTGGATTGTTCGGTAAGTTAGTGAGTGATCACTACTTTTTTTCCGGTTGGAAGAAAACGCGCAGTTTCCAAGAATTCGAATTGCTCAATACTCTGAGAGAGTCTGGGGTAAATGTTCCACGCCCGATTGCCGCGCGAGCAGTAAAGCGCACTTTTTGTTATCAGGCAGATTTACTCAGCGAAAAAATCCCGAATGCCCGCGATCTGGTGTCTATTTTACAAGAACGTCCATTACCGACTGAAATGTATGAGAAAATCGGCCTAGAAATTCGCAAAATGCATGATGCGCAAGTCAATCACACCGATCTCAATATCCATAACATCTTGATTGATGACCAAGAGAAGGTATGGATTATTGATTTTGATAAGTGTTGCCAGCAACAAGGCGAGAGCTGGAAGAAAGGAAATTTAGATAGATTGAAGCGATCGTTTGAGAAAGAAGTTGTTAAAAGTAGTATCATCACAAAGTATGGTAGTGTTGATATTCTGTGTAATACAGCACGGCAATAGAATAATCACATTGAGTAAAAAAATGTTAAAAGCTTCCGTTATTATATCAATGTATAAAGATGTCGAGGCGTTGAACTCGATATTATATGCACTTAGTAAACAGTCTATTTCTGAATTTGAGGTAATTATCGCAGAAGATGGAGATGATCCTCAAGTCGCCGAATTCTTGAATTCGGTACCTTACAGTAATCTTCAACTTGTACATATTACTCAAGATGACCTCGGATGGCGTAAGATGACGGCTGTAAATAAAGCTGTTGCAAAGGCGAAATCTGACTATGTCATTTTCTTGGATGGTGACTGTATTCCGCACTTCAAACATATCGAGATCCATTTAGAGCAAAGAAGTAAAGGAAGTGTACTGATTGGCCGTCGGGTGTTTTTAGGTGAAAGGTATTCTAAATTAGTCCGTCAAGAACCCAAAAATATTGGTCCTCTACAAAACCCACTCATTTATTTAAGTAAAATAGTTTCTTTGCATAAAGATAAAATTCGTAATTATGAGGTTGGTTTTATCAATCCTTTATTGCATATGATCTATAAGAAGAAATATCTTAATTTGGTTGGTTGTAATTTTTCATGTTTTGCCACTGATTTTAAGTTAGTCAATGGGTACAATGAAGAATTACCTGGTGTTGGTGCTGAAGATGATGATTTAAGCCACCGAATGATAGCTATAGGATTAGAGATGAGAAATATAAAATTCCTGTCTCCTGTGTATCACTTGGATCATCCCACGCGTCGCTCACTTGCTGATGTCAATAAAAAAATCACCAAAGAGAATATGGATAAAGGGATATATTACTGCAAGAAGGGTATAGACCAGTATTTATAAATTTAAGTGGTAAGAGCAAATTAGTTTTTACCACTTTTACTACTTTTACTTATAATTGAAAGTAATCTAAAGCTTCTTTTATAAAGTCTTTCACGCATTGCTCTGAGCGTCGATGTTCATTCTCAACATGTTCTTTTACTAAGGATTGAGTATCTTTGGCCCACCGAAGTTGTTCCTCATCAAAGCCATAAGCTATACCATAACGATCCGTTATATTTGGGTACCATTGCTCAATAGTTGTGTTTGAATCAGGTACAACAATAGATTCACATCCACATAAATTTGCGAAAATAGAGTAAGCAGTATAATCGTCATAGCTAATAAAGCGTTTAGCTTGTTTAAATAAGTGTGCCACTTCCTCATGGCTTAATGAATCGATGAGAATCGATTCTTCAGAGTGTACTTTGGGTTTATGCTTTCCTTTACGAATGGCGTGGCAAGTCAGAGTTCTCTCTTGATATGGTTGAACGCCTTCCTCATTGTACAAATCCGTTGGATAATAGATAACTTTTAGCTCTTGTTCTGATGTCTTCGAATTAGGTAGTGAAAAATCTTTGATAGCTGAATTAAATTTAAAAATTAACTCATTTTTACCATATTTAGCTTGTCCACTAAAATGAGTAGGTTGGTGAAGTAACCATCTAACTACATTTTTTGCATTTAATGGATTACCAGAAGTAATTTCAGGGTAAACAACAATCACCTGTGACAAGTCTATTTCTTGTAGAGATTCGAGAACAGGAGTTGACCACTGCGATTTATTGGTATATTGCTTTACCTTTTTATTATGTTTAAGTTTCAGCTTCATACCGGCTATAGAATACTTGCTAACGGCTAGATTTAAACTGTTAGGTACTAAAAAAGCTTCATGTTCCGTAGTCGTATTGATAAGGTGCACTAAGCGATGTAACACCACAACACCGCCATTTTTACTATCAAAGTTTTGCGAATAAACTAATATTTTCATTTATCTTTTCTCAAACTAATTTGTCGAAAAAATCACACGCGGCTCGAATTACTCTATAGATTTCTTCTTCTTTTAGGTTAAAAAATAGAGGTAGTCTCACAAGCTTTTCGCTTTCTTGTGTGGTGTACTCATCTTCGCCATAAAAATAACTAAACTGTTTGCCAGCTAAGGTGCTATGTAGTGGTAGGTAGTGAAATACAGCAAGAATGCTTTGATTCTTCATGTGATTGATGAATTGATCCCTTACATCAACATTGCTTAGTTTTATATAAAACATATGAGCATTATGTTGACAACCTCTAGGGACAGAAGGAAGTTTGATTAATCCGTCAGCTTGGTATTTAGAAAAGGCATTTAGATAGCTATTCCAAATATTTAGGCGAGTGTGGTTAATTTCCTTAGCTTGTTCTATCTGAGCATAAAGGTAGGCGGCTTGTATTTCGCTCGGTAACATACTACTACCGACATCAACCCATGTGTACTTATCTACCATACCTTTGAAGAATAAGCTGCGATTTGTTCCTTTTTCTCGTAAAATTTCTGCGCGTTGAATAAAACGTTGGTCATTGATAAGTAGTGCACCACCTTCTCCACCGGATGTGTAATTTTTGGTCTCATGAAAGCTCAAAGTTGCCATGTGACCGATCGCACCTAAAGACTGTCCTTTATAAGTAGACATCATGCCTTGGGCTGCATCTTCAATTACAAATAACTTGTACTTATTAGCTACTGCCATAATGGTATCCATTTCACAACTGACTCCGGCATAATGAACTGGTACTATGGCTTTGGTATTTGTTGTAATGGCGGCTTCAATTTTTGTCTCATCAATGTTCATTGTATCTGGACGAATATCGACAAATACAATTTTGGCACCACGTAAGACAAAAGCATTGGCAGTGCTAACGAAAGTGAAGCTTGGCATAATTACTTCGTCACCAGGCTGGATGTCAATAAGCAGAGCGGCAAGTTCAAGCGCGTGAGTGCAAGACGGCGTCAGTAAAGCTTTTTTAGAGTGAGTATGCTCTTCAAGCCATTGTTCACATTGTTTTGCAAATGGTCCATCTCCAGACAATTTAGGGCTAGAGATTGCTTGAGCAATATAAGTTAGTTCATTGCCTGTGACAGGAGGCTTGTTGAATGGAATGAAGTTCATAAAGTTAGTATCACTTAATTTTATACTGTGAATGAAGAAAAGAGCAATGCTAATAATCAGTAGCTAGGTGATGAGTTTTATAAATTCGAACCCAAATATTCCTGTTCAAGAGTTAAAAGATCTCTTCGTCTATTTTTAATCTTCTTTGCTGGAGACCCAAAGTAAATTGACCACTCTTGAGTATTTTTTGTTACCATAGACTGAGCTCCTATAGCTGTCCCTTCGGCTAGTTCAATTCCGGGTAAGATTATAGAACAAGCACCGACGATAGAATGCTTATGGATAGTAACTTTTTTCTTGGTTTCATGTTTGAATTTTGTTGGGACTGTTGGGTTCGTCATAGTTTTACCACTGTAGTCATCACTTTGGCTAAAGACGTGGCAACCATATGCTAGGCCTGAGAAGTCTTTAAGTTCCACTCCTTTTTCTCCGCCTGCTATGTTACAAAAAACAGCAATGTGGACATTTTTACCTAAGATAATATTGCCTGATAAAACACAAAAATCGTCAACTCGAGAGTTATCCCCGATTACTATTTGTTCGGCATTATATATTGCTGCTTTATCACTAATTTTTACGTTATTACCAAGACTTTTAAAGCCTAAAGCCATTAACTGATCTTCTGTAAGAAATGCCATAATGGAACCTTTTAATTGTTGATAATATTAAGAGAAAAGTAATAACTGTATTGTCTTATTAATAGCATTTGAGTTTTCTTTAAATACAGTAAAAGCATTATTGCCAGCTATTGATAGTTTGGTTTTGTCTGAAAAAAACTCAATCAATTTCATATGAAGGCAGTGCTTGTTCTTCACAAATTGTAAAGCATTACTTCCAAAAAGTTTATCACCGATTATTTGAAAATTATAATAACTAGGGCCAGTGAGTAATGGTTTACCAAGAGCTGCCGGCTCAAGTATATTATGCCCTCCAACTTTGTCTCCTAGCAAGCTTCCACCCATAAAACAAATGTCAGCAGCTCCCATTAGTACTAGCATTTCTCCCATTGTATCACCTAGGTACACCTGCACTTCTGGATCAAGTTCAGCCTCTGTTTCAGTTCGTCGCACACTAATAAATTGTGTTTTAGACAACTCAAAAACAGCATTAAATCGCTCTGGATGGCGTGGGACAAGAATAAGCAATGCGTTAGGGTGCTCTTTAAGTACTTCAGCATGGGCTGCTAATACCTGTTCATCCTCACCTTTATGGGTGCTTGCCGCAATCCAAATTGGACGATTTCTCCCCAGATTAGATCTTAACTGCTGGCCTTTTTGTATGGTTGTTTGGTCTATATCTATATCAAACTTAATTGATCCGGTGACAAAAATTTTTTCTTTTGCTACACCCAATCGAATAAAGCGCTGTGCATCGTCGGGATATTGACATAGTACTCGAGTTAAATTTTTCGCTAGCATGTTAAATATTGGCTGAACTTTTGCGTACCGTTGGCATGAACGCTCAGATAAACGAGCATTAATAACAGTGATAGGAATACCCGATCTTGCGACAGTATGTAGCGTATTCGGCCATAATTCCGTTTCCATGATCAGCATCTGGCTCGGTTTTATACGCTTGATGAAAGCGTGCACGGCAAAAGAGAAGTCAAATGGCATATAGCGATGTTCGGCAATGCCTTGTAATTTAGCCGCTTGTTCTGCACCAGTAGGCGTTGTGGTGGTAATAACAATCGGCTGATCAGGATATTGTGATTTGAGTTTTTTTATCAGTGGAGAAACGGAAAGTGTTTCTCCAACCGATACCGCATGGATCCAAATCGGTGATTTATTAGTTTCAAGTGGCGGTGTGAAACCAAAATGTTCTTTCCAGCGAGCACCCACGGATGGCTTGCCATCTCGTTTTCTGTACAGACTCCACATCAAAAATGGAGAAACAATAGTAAGTAGGAGCGTATACAGCCAACGAATGAGCACAATGACCTCGTTTACTTCTTGATTAGATCTTCAGGTTTCTGGTGAGTCCATTTACCACGAGGCTTGTCTAAATATTGAAAATACTCATTGGTAAATGTGCCTTGGATACAAACATGACGGCGACGACGATATTGAATGGATTCATCTTTTAAAACATCATTGAATACCGCAGGCCCTGTTGTCCCGTAAACTCCTTTTTTAACATCATAGTTCTGGATGTTATACACAATCGTATCTATCACTTTCTGGAAATGAGGGTTTTGTGGCGATGTCGCTAAAAAATAATTAGTAATTTCGGTCCCATTTTTGATCTTGATATATAACGCGTCATTGATACCTTTTAGTAGTCGACTAAGCGGCCAAACCAATGTGGCATCAATATCCATATAGACACCGCCTTGTTGATATAAAGTTGTCACACGCCATAAATCGGCTTGAGCAGCACCATCGGTCAGCTTCATATACGCATCATAAATTTCTTGTGATGCATTTTCGCGTAAATATTCTTCTCGTGCTTCGGTGCTGACATAGCGATAATCATAGCTTAGTGACATTAGACGATTGAATAGATAATTCAAATAGATAGGCAGACTACTACGGTTTGAATAGTTGGTTTGCCAAATAACTTTAGATATACCGCTGCTATTTTTTGTTTGAATTTTGGCTGGAGAATATTCAGGAATAGTGAATCGTACTTTAGGAAAAACAAAGTGGAATGGGTATGAAAGCACTTTAAAAATATTACCAATCAACTTGATGGTGCGGTTTGCAATCATAATAGGGAAGTTATTCATACTGTCTCTTTATTTTGTTCTAATGCAGTAGCCATCTCTGCAATAATTTGTTCGTTACTAGGAATCTCACCGTTCGCATTCATGACAATGCGGTGATCACCTTCTAATGGAGTGTATCTAAATGGCACGGTTGAGTAGAAAATACCAACGGTCGGTGTATGAGTTGACACCGCAATATTTCTCACTCCCGTATCAGGAGCCACCACTAAGCGCGCCTTGGCAATGTATTCGACTAGTTCATCTAATGACAGACAAGGCTGAATCGTGAAATTATGGTTAACTTCCAAATGACGAAGAAAATCACCTTTTTCAAAATCATTTTTTCCTTCTAGATAGACATGTTGATGGTTTGGAAAAGTTGTAATTGCGAGCTCAATGAAACTCTTCATTTGTTCTTGAGTCAGAATTTTTGATTGAGTTGATGCGCCATTAAAATAGAGAATGTTAGGTTTGCTTTGCTCTTTATCGTAGAGTTCCAGGTGACTTGGGTACCCAAAATCTAATGGTCTTTGTGGGTTATGTCCGAGCATTTTCAGCATATCGAGCATGCATTCAAGCTCTGGCTGAAAATCAGATCGAAATACCGCAATATTGTACAGACTTCCACATAGGTAAGGTTTATATGGGAAGCCAAATTTTAGTTTTGCTTTACTGAGCAACGTCATCCAATAAGAACGGCTTGTGCCGGCTACATCAAAGATGATGTCTTGTTCTTCTAATTGCGTAAATTGCTGGATCTTCTGCTTCCAGTTCAGTTCATGTTTGCGGTGTCGACCAATCATAAAAATGGTTTCATCAGCGAGATCTGAAGGTGCTCCATACTGATAGCTAGAGTCTCCAACTAACGTGATTTTCGCGTTAGGAAAAAACTTTCTCGCTTCAATAATAAAGGGGCGGACAATGACCTGATCACCTAATGCAGCGTGACGAAAAATCGCAATCTTTTTCACCTTCTCTGGTGAAAACTCATGAGTTAAGTATTTTTTTGCTTGCTTGGATGCATAAGCACCGCGTTCAAACCAAAGATGTTGCATCAAGTTTATCCAATAAATTTGTTTACGGCAGCCATTACCAAGTCTGGTGATAGCTTGTTCAAACAGTCAAGGTGCTTAAGTGGACACTCGCGTTTAAAGCAAGGGCGGCATTCTATGTCAGTGTGTATAATTTCGACATTATCTGCCAATGGTGGTGTGTATTTTGGTGAGCTTGAGCCATATATTGCAACAATATTACACCCAACAGCGGCTGATACATGCATCAGCCCAGAATCGTTGCAGACGACAGTATGGCAAGCTGCAAGTAAATCAACTGCCTCAATTAAGGATGTCTCACCGGCTAGATCAAAGCATGAATTTTGTAATTCCTTCGGAAGCGCATTGCGGATAGCGCTTGTCACCACTTTATCTTTGGCTGAACCAAATAACCAAATTTGTTGGCCTTTTTCAATCAAAGCTTTCGCAACTTCAGCATAGTATTTATCTGGCCATCTTTTAGCTGGGCCAAATTCTGCTCCTGGGCATAAACCGATAATCGGTTTTAGGGTCGATAAGCCTAACCTTGACATTACATACTGTTGAGCTGTGGTATCAATTGAGAGAGAGGGACGAGGGCAGGTTTCTAGCTGAACTTCGCTAAGCATGTTTTCCTTAGCATAAGCAAGAGCAACATAACGCTCCACCATAAACTGAAAAACTTTACGATTTGGGCGAAGATCATTGAGCAAACCATAACGAAATTCACCTTTCCAGCCCGTACGATATGGAATGCCTGCAAACAGAGGAATTAAAGCTGATTTAGCTGAATTAGCTAAAACGTATGCGTGCGTATAGTCATTGCGCTTTAATTCTTTAGCCAGAGCCCAACGGCCAGCAAGGTTGAATGCGCCATGCCCTATTGGCATTTCAATCGCACAGTTGATCTCTGGCATTCGTTCTAAAATCGGTTTACACCAAGCGGGGGCTAGAACATCAATCGTCGCTACGGGGTAGTTTTGCTTCAATGTGGTGTAGAGGCTTTGCGACATTACCATGTCGCCAACCCAAGAAGGGCCGATAATCAGAATCTTCATGTCCTGCTGCTCATCAGTTTGGCTATTGAACGGCATTGTACTTTTCTATACGAATAAGAGCAAAGAAGGTTGCAAGCATAAAGCCATAGAATGCGCTGATTAAGTTAGCTTGCAGTGGTGCTTCTGTTAAGCAAAAGAGCATAAACCCAGCTACAAATACCGCACCTGTGTAACCCCAGAGGCTACTGGTTTTCCTGTAGTGTTGAGTAAAGACCGCAAAAGGCACTACAAGCATCATAATAATGGCAACTATACCTAATATTCCATTACTCGCCAGCATTTCGAAATATTGGCTATGGGCATGGCCGCGATTAAGATCCCGCGTATATTCATTTACTTTACCTTCTGCATAAAGCTGCTTATTGAGAGTTTCCCGTTCATCATAAGGCAAACCAATAAGTGGACTTTGCATAAATGCTTCAGTTGCAGCCCTCCACAAGAAGAGGCGAGTACCTACTGATTCAGATGCTTTTACATCCCCAGAGAAAATATGGGATACTTCATTGCTTGTAAAGTCGATTCGTTGTTTTACTGCATCGGAATACCAGTAAGCGCCTAACGACAGTGCGATAAATCCTACAATTAAAACTGATGTCAAATTTAAGCTTAATTTCTTCCAATTTAGTACGGCACACAATATTAGAAGTAGTGGAATAGCAAATATGGCACCACGAGTTAAAGTTAATACTGTTGAAATAATTGAGGCCATAAATGCGATCAATAACAAGTGTTTATATTTAGACTTTATACTTAAGCACAGGGCGAGAAAAGCTAATGAACAGGCTAAATAACCAAAATTGATACTAAAGAGAAAACCGTCGACACGGGGCATATGGAGTATAACGAACTGATAAAGAGCAAGAACCAGCGCACCAAAAGAACCAGCTATGACGCCAATAGATAACCATTCATAGGCTTGTGCCGAGCGGAGGATGAAAGCTTTTCTGAACATTAAATAAATAGGAATACATAACAATAAACGACTACCGCCTTGAAAGTACCTGAAGGTACTACCATCGGCTATTGTGATTGGTAAATTGGCAAAGAAATAGGCACCAAGACAACAAGTGATCAGTAAGTCATATTTATTAAAATAACAATGAGTTCTATTCTTAACTAGGTAGTGAATTGAGAATATAACGATAAAGGCGACAATGACAACACTAAAATTATTAGTCGATAGAAGGAGTGCTGGAACTAAGAATAATGATGATAGCGCAAAATTATTCATGTTAATAAGTTTGTTCATTCGTGATTCCATTCTTATTATTTCGCCGATTTTCTGAATGTATAATTACCGCGCACTTTACGCCATAGGCCAAATACATCGGTTTTAGGGAAAATAGCAATACGTCGAATTTGATATGGGTCTTGATGCATTAATAATGGGCCGCTGTTGGTTGCAACCGCAAATTGATAGCCACATTGATGCACGATCTGTTTTGAGAGCGCATCATGATCGCCATAGGGGTATGCAAAAGAAACTAGTTGTTCGCCTAGTAGCTCTTCGAGTTCAAGCTTATTACGTGAGATCTCTTTACGCTGTTCAGATTCACTGAGTTTGCTGAGAAATGGATGAGTCATTGTATGGCCGCCAATTTCAACTAGCCCTGAATCGTGTAATGCTTTGACTTGCTGACGAGACATTAAAGGCACTGGTTTTTCTGGGTTGCTCGGTACTTCAACATCCCAACGGTTAAAATCCTCCCCCGTTACTACATAGACAACCGCTTTAAAACCGTATTTTCGTAATAGCGGCAACATCAATTCGTAGTTATCTTGATAGCCGTCATCAACCGTTAAGATGATATAGCGCCTGCCTGATTCAAGGCGGTGAATAAGCCCTTTATCCGCTAAATCTTTAAAGGTTAGCGTTTCAAACCCCATTTTTTTTAGCAGGTTGAAGTGCTTTCCAAGCATGTCAATATGCAGATAGGTACCATGTACGCCCTTTTCACTTTCATCCTTAATAAAGCGATGATACATAATAATCGGCATCTCTTTACGCAGCTTTTCAACATAAACCGTTTGATAAATATCTTCTATTTGATCGACCACATTGGTTAAGCTGTAGCTGTTGTGGATTATCTCACTGACTTGTGGTGAACAGTGCGGCGTTTTTAACCCTTGTTCTACATATTGACTAACTTTTGAAAAATCAATATCGAGATCTTTAGGCCCGATGTCACCGAAGTTGCTTGCCATGGCTGCAGCGATATTATTGTCATCGACAATACCAATTGCATTTGCTTCCCCGATTGCCAGTGTAGGCCGTCCACACAGCAAAGATTCCATTGCCACTCTGCCAGCCCCAATGATTAAGTCTGATTGAGCAAGTATCGAGACGACATCTTGTGAATAACCAAGAAAGTGAACGTCAGAAGTAAACTTATTAAAACGCGCTTCAATTTTAGATCCAGATATGACCTGAATGTGGTATTTCGCTGAGTCTAAACACTCATCGAGCAACCGATAGCAAAGCTCCCCTTTGGGGCCGGTTAACCTACCAATAATACTGATAACAGGTTTGCTATTTTGAGGAGCGTTTTGCCAAGCGAACTCTTGAGTTTCAATACCATTTCGACTAACAATTAGCGAATTTTGTGGAACATCCAATTCAGTAATGAGTTGTTGTTCAATGGCTTCACAAACCGGTAGGGCTTTGTCGCCCATTGCGTGAAATTTCTTGCGAGATGCGTGCACTGGCTGACGACCATGTACTGTGGTGACCATAGGCGTATTTGTTAATTTGCAAGCAATGTGACAACTCCAGCTGGAGGCGCGAGAGTGTGCATGCACTAGCTGGATATGGTGTTTCTTAATCAGATAAATAAGATAACCCACATGCCAAAAGCGGCGAGGAATACTGCGTTTATTAAAACGAAGTTTATAAAATAGACCTTGGTGAGGCTTTGTTAGCGTATCGGAAACATAAAATATCTGATGTCCACGCTTTGCCAGTACATCGCCAACGGTTGTGGCATAAACCTCTGCCCCAGTGACCTCAAGTTGAGATAAGGCCATTAATATGTTCATCAATACTCCACGAGTTAGCAGCCAGTGCTTTTCATATGTCTAAGAAACATGATCAATTTTTCATTTCTCCCCTTCCAATGGTTACTCCATATTAGTCTTCCAGTCATAGGAGAGCAGCCTTTTAGGGAGATATGTTTACTAGTTCCTCCCCTTTTAGGGGGAGGTTAGGAGGGGGTGATTACAGCCATCACTACTTATTAATCAACGCCATATACTCAGCCACACCTTCAGCCACCGTCTTAAATTGATGCTGGCAACCTGCGGCGCGCAATTTCGTCAGATCAGCCTCAGTAAACTCTTGGTAAGCACCTTTCAAGTGATCTGGGAATGGAATGGTTTCAACCTCACCTTTACCATGGTGCTTGATAACGGCTTTGGCCACTTCTTGGAAAGATTCAGCATTGCCAGTACCCAAGTTATAAATACCGGATACTCCGCTGTTCATAAACCATAAATTCACAGCCGCAACGTCGCCCACATAAACGAAATCACGCTGGAAGGTTTCACTACCTGCAAACAGTTTCGGGTTTTCACCCGCATTCATTTGATTATTTAAATGAAAAGCAACAGAAGCCATTGAGCCTTTGTGCTGTTCGCGCGGGCCATAGACATTGAAATAACGAAAACCGGTAATTTGGGAAAGGGTCTCACCGTGTGCTTGTGCTTCTTGCCAAATGCGGCGCACATAGTTATCAAATTGCTGCTTGGAATAGCCGTATACATTCAGCGCACCTTCATACTTTTTTTCTTCGATGAAGGTATCGGTATCGCCATAGGTTGCGGCTGATGAAGCATACAAAAATGGAATGTCGCGCTCTAAGCAGTAGTGCAGTAGCTCTTTAGAATATTCATAGTTATTAAGCATCACATACTTGCCATCCCATTCGGTGGTGGCAGAGCAAGCGCCTTCATGGAATACCGCTTCAATAGGGCCGAAATCCTCACCAGACATGATCTGCACCAAGAAATCGTCTCGGTCCATGTAATCGGCAATGTCCAGATCAACTAGGTTTTTGAATTTACGTCCATTTTTTAAGTTATCGACAACAAGAATATCAGTAATGCCTTGTTCATTTAGCGCTTTGATAATGTTGCTACCAATCATGCCAGCGCCACCAGTTACGATGATCATACAAAATTCCTATGGTTATAATACGAACAATTATGCGCATTATAGCGGCTTAGCTAGTGGCTGTAATCACAAAATCTAACCTAGGCTAGCGACAGTCTCGCGCTATGTATTGTTTTGATGTAGTATTTCTGCCCAATAGCCCTTCCTGATTTTATAAAGGAAGAGTCCACTTAAGAGAGAGCCGCTTGTAGGAGTTAGACCTAAGGGCGGTAGCGTGCCTAAAACGTAGAATATTAATACTATTCTGGGTGAAAATATGAAAATTTTAGTTACTGGTGGTGCTGGTTTTATCGGCTCTGCAGTTGTTCGCCATATTATTCAAAACACACAAGATAGTGTGATAAATGTTGATAAGTTGACCTATGCGGGGAACTTGGAATCATTACAAGATATTGAAAGTAGTAGCCGTTATACTTTTGAACCAGTCGATATCTGTAACCGTTCAGAATTAGATCGTGTTTTTTCTGTGCATCAACCAGATGCGATTATGCACCTGGCTGCTGAATCGCATGTTGATCGCTCTATTGATGGTCCGGCCGCCTTTATCGAAACCAATATTATTGGTACATACACGCTACTCGAAGCGGCGCGTCACTATTGGAATAGGTTGGTCAGTGAGCGCAAAGTGTCTTTTCGCTTCCACCATATATCAACTGATGAAGTGTATGGTGATTTGGAAGGTACAGATGACCTCTTTATCGAAGAGACTCCATATTCACCTTCTTCACCTTATTCTGCATCAAAAGCTTCCAGTGACCACTTAGTACGCGCTTGGTTACGTACCTATGGTTTTCCTACCATAGTGACTAACTGCTCTAACAATTATGGACCATACCACTTTCCTGAAAAGCTGATCCCATTAATGATTCTGAACGCTCTGGACGGTAAACCACTTCCTGTCTATGGCGATGGAATGCAAATTCGCGATTGGTTGTTTGTCGAAGATCACGCTCGAGCGCTTTATAAAGTGGTGACAGAAGGCCAAGTGGGTGAAACCTACAACATTGGTGGTCATAACGAAAAAGCTAACATTGAAGTGGTGAACACACTCTGTGCATTACTTGAAGACTTAGTTCCGAATAAACCTGCCGGCATTACCCATTACGCAGACCTTATTACTTACGTTAAAGACCGCCCTGGACATGATGTGCGTTACGCGATTGATGCCTCTAAAATCGAGCAAGAGCTAGGCTGGAAACCAGAAGAGACGTTTGAATCAGGTATTCGTAAAACCGTGGAATGGTATTTGAGTAACCGTGAATGGTGGAGCCGAGTATTAGATGGTTCGTACAGCCGTGAGCGTTTAGGCTCAGGACAATAACACTCAATTCAGTTGGCGATTTCATGAAAGGCATTATCTTAGCGGGTGGCTCTGGCACTCGTCTTTACCCGATTACTCGTGGTGTATCAAAACAACTTCTTCCCATTTACGACAAGCCGATGATCTACTATCCGCTTTCGACATTAATGTTGGCGGGGATTCGCGATATTCTGATTATCACCACTCTTGAAGATAACGAAAGCTTTAAACGTTTATTGGGGGATGGCAGTGACTTCGGTATTCATCTGCAATACGAGATTCAACCAAGCCCAGATGGCCTCGCACAAGCTTTTCTGATCGGTGAAGAGTTTATTGGCAATGATTCTGTCTGCTTGGTGTTAGGTGATAACATTTTCTATGGTCAGTCATTTAGTAAAACGCTGAAGAACGCGGCTTCACGTGATCACGGCGCGACCGTGTTTGGTTATCAAGTCAAAGACCCTGAGCGCTTTGGTGTGGTGGAGTTTGATGAGCAGATGCGCGCTATCTCGATTGAAGAAAAGCCTCTTAAGCCCAAGTCAAACTATGCCGTCACTGGGCTATATTTTTATGACAACCGAGTAGTGGAGCTTGCCAAGCAGGTCAAACCGTCAGCGCGTGGTGAATTAGAAATCACCACGCTTAACGAGATGTACTTAAACGATGGTTCACTCAATGTGGAGCTGCTTGGTCGTGGGTTTGCTTGGTTAGATACGGGTACCCATGAAAGCCTGCATGAAGCCTCTTCTTTTGTTGAAACCGTACAGCATATTCAAGGCTTGAAGATAGCGTGTTTAGAAGAGATTGCGTGGCGAAATGGCTGGCTCTCTTCAGGGCAACTCCTTGAGTGCGCCAAACCTATGTTCAAAAATGACTATGGTCAATATTTGGCGGGATTAGCTAAAGAGGAATTCCATTCATGATACGTGTTTTAGTGACGGGTAGTCATGGACAAGTAGGCTATTGCTTAACCCAGCAACTCAATGCCATGGTCGATGTTGAGTTTTTAGCGGTAGATCGTGAGCAACTGGATATTACCAATCCGTGTCACGTCAATTCGGTGGTAAACGAGTTCAAACCAAACATCATCATCAATGCTGCGGCGCATACAGCGGTTGACAGAGCGGAGCAAGAGGTTGAACTTTCCTATGCGATTAACCGTGATGGCCCTCATTACCTTGCCCAAGCGGCGCATAACGTTGGAGCTGCGATACTGCATGTCTCTACTGACTATGTGTTTGCCGGTGATAAACCGAGCGCATATATAGAAACCGATCCTACCTCACCTCAAGGGGTTTATGGTAAAAGCAAATTAGCGGGAGAAATCGCGGTTGCACAAGCTTGCCCTCGGCACATTATCTTGCGCACGGCTTGGGTGTTTGGTGAGCATGGCAATAACTTTGTGAAAACCATGCTCCGTTTGGCACAAACCCGTGATGTATTAGGCGTTGTGTCAGACCAGTATGGTGGCCCGACCTATGCGGGAGATATTGCTAACGCACTACTGATGATGGCGAAAGCGATAGTTGCCGGTCAGTCTACCGCCTTTGGCGTATATCATTTTTCAGGGTCACCCCATGTCAGTTGGTATGACTTTGCTTGTGCTATTTTTGATAAAGCCCGTGAACAAGGATTATTAAATAAACCCTTGCAAGTCAATGCAATAACCACCCAAGAGTACCCGACTCCGGCGAAGAGGCCTGCTAACTCCAAGTTAGAGACCCAGAAAATTAATCAGCACTTTGGTGTGATGGCCAGTGATTGGCAGGCTGCATTGAACCATCTCATAGATTATAAGAGTGTATAAAATGAAAGTGATAGCGACAGACATTCCTGATGTCAAAATCATTGAGCCGACCGTGTTTGGTGATGAGCGTGGTTTTTTTATGGAAACGTGGAATCAAAAGCGCTTTGAAGAACTGGTAACAGGTAAGCCAACTCAATTTGTGCAAGACAACCACTCAAAATCCAAAAAAGGGATTTTACGTGGCTTACATTACCAAACAGAAAACACTCAAGGAAAGTTAGTCAGAGTTATATCTGGTGAAGTGTTTGATGTTGCGGTGGATATTCGTAAAGACTCATCAACGTTTGGACAATGGGTCGGTGTATATCTATCTGCCGAAAACAAGCGACAACTTTGGATTCCTGAAGGGTTTGCGCATGGTTTTTATGTGATCAGTGATGACGCGGAGTTTGTTTATAAATGTACTGATTATTATAATCCTAGAGTTGAACACTCTATATTCTGGAACGATTCAGAGGTTCAGATAGAGTGGCCTATAGCTGAATCTGGCCTCATGATTATGTCAGAAAAAGATAAAAATGGTGTTCTGTTTAAGGATGCGTTGTATTTATAATATAAAAAGTTGGGTAGTATAAAAATTATCTATTTGATTATTTGCACAATAAAAATTTATAATTGAAACTTGAGGAAAATATGTTTATTCCTGTCATTATGGCTGGTGGCTCAGGCTCAAGGCTTTGGCCTCTCTCTCGCTCTGCTTTTCCTAAGCAGTTTTTGTCACTCGACAATCAACATTCACTTACAATGCTGCAATCAACTATAGAGCGTTTGAATGGTTTACAAACAGCAGAACCCATCATCATTTCCAATGAAGATCACCGTTTTATCGTTGCTGAACAAATCCGTAGTTATGGGAAAAAGTCGCGAATTATTCTTGAGCCGGCAGGTAGAAACACGGCTCCAGCCATAGCTTTAGCTGCTTTGACCGCAATACAGCAGGGCGATGATCCTATACTGCTTGTTTTAGCTGCCGATCACTTTGTAAAAAACAAAGCAGCATTCCAAGCGGCAATTATTCAGGCTGCGCATCAAGCAGAGTCTGGTAAACTCGCTACTTTTGGTATTGTTCCTACGGCTCCTGAAACAGGATATGGCTATATTCATCGTGGTGAAGAAGTGACATCCGGGATTTATGGAATCAATGCCTTTGTCGAAAAGCCTCAACTGGAAGTTGCTGAACAATATTTGTCCACTGGTGAGTACTATTGGAACAGTGGCTGTTTTATGTTTAAAGCCTCGGTTTTCCTAAATGAACTGAAGCAGCATTCGCCAGATATTTACCGACAATGTGAATTGGCAATGGAAGGTATAACTCATGACTTTGACTTTATCCGAGTTGGAGTCGATGCATTCCTAAAGTGTCCTGATGATTCTGTCGACTATGCAGTAATGGAGCACACTAAGCTCGGTGTAGTTGTTCCTATGGATGCAGGTTGGAGTGATGTGGGTTCTTGGTCTGCTTTGTGGGAAGTATCTGACAAAGATGAACACGGTAATGTATGTCAAGGTGATGCAATCTTAAGTGGTACTTCTGACTGCTACATCTATGCGCCAAATAAATTAGTAGCTGCTGTTGGTTTGAAAGATATCGTAGTAGTAGAGACTAAAGACGCTGTGCTAGTTGCAGACATAAATCAGGTACAAGAAGTAAAGAAAATTGTCGAGCATCTGAAAGCAGAGAACCGTGCTGAGTATAGAGAGCACCGTGAAAGTTATCGCCCTTGGGGTAAATCAGATGCGATAGATAAAGGTGAGCGCTATAAAGTAAACCGCATTACGGTTGAACCAGGTAAAAAACAGTCACTACAGATGCATTTTCATAGAGCTGAACACTGGGTGGTTGTGTCTGGTACGGCAAAAGTAACTTTTGATAATTCATTGAAAGTCATTACCGAAAACCAATCATTGTATATTCCAGTTGGAATGAACCACATGATTGAAAACCCGGGGAAAATCCCACTAGAACTGATTGAAATTCAATCTGGTTCATACCTAAACGAAGATGATGTAGTACGTTTCGAGGATAAATAATCATGAAAGAATTAACATGTTTTAAAGCTTATGATATTCGTGGGCAATTAGGTACTGAACTCGATAATGATATTGCATACCGAATTGGTCGCGCGTATGGACAGTTTTTAAAAAGCGAAAATGACGTAGATAAAACAGTTGTAGTCGGTGGTGATGTTCGTTTAACCAGTGAAGAGCTAAAACAAGCACTAGCTAATGGCTTAATGGATGCAGGTGTTAATGTAATTGATATTGGCGTTACTGGTACCGAAGAGATTTATTTTGCGACCTTCCATCTTGGTGTTGATGGTGGTATCGAAGTAACCGCAAGCCACAACCCAATGGATTACAATGGTATGAAGTTGGTTCGTGAAGGCGCAAAGCCAATTAGTGGTGATACTGGTTTACGTGAAATTCAAGCTTTGGCTGAAAAGAATGAGTTTGTGGACGTT
Source organism: Vibrio sp. V09_P4A23P171 (assembly GCF_963875615.1). Lineage (NCBI taxonomy): Bacteria > Pseudomonadati > Pseudomonadota > Gammaproteobacteria > Vibrionales > Vibrionaceae > Vibrio > Vibrio sp. V09_P4A23P171. Next base: position 57,321 of record NZ_CAWNMR010000066.1, on the reverse strand, counting down.
GAAGTAAAAGGTAACTACAAAAAGATATCTTTACTTCAAGAGTATGTAGACCACTTAATGGGGTACATGACGCCAGTAAACATAAAGCCAATGAAGCTGGTTATCAATTCAGGTAACGGGGCTGCAGGTCACGTGGTTGATGAACTTGAAAAGCGCTTCATCGAATTAAGTATTCCGTTGGAATTAATCAAGGTCCACCATGAGGAAAACGGCAACTTTCCTAACGGAATCCCAAATCCACTATTGCCAGAATGTCGTGCAGATACTGCAAATGCGGTAAAAGAACACAAAGCCGATATGGGAATCGCATTTGATGGCGACTTTGATCGCTGCTTCTTATTCGATGAAAATGGTGACTTTATTGAAGGTTACTATATCGTAGGTTTATTGGCTGAGGCTTTCTTGCAAAAAGAAAAAGGCGCTAAAATAATTCATGACCCACGCTTAAGCTGGAACACGATTGATGTAGTGACTAAGGTGGGTGGTGTGCCTGTAATGTCTAAAACAGGGCATGCATTTATTAAAGAGCGTATGCGCAAGGAAGATGCTATTTACGGCGGAGAGATGAGTGCGCATCACTATTTCCGTGACTTCGCATATTGTGACTCAGGGATGATTCCTTGGTTGTTAGTAACTGAGCTATTGTCAGTTAAAAGCATGAAACTTTCAGAAACTGTTTCAGCTCGTATTAGTGCATACCCTTCATCTGGTGAAATTAACTCCAAACTTAAGAATCCAAAAGAAGCAATTGCACGAGTTTTAGATGCATATAAAGCTGAAGCTCTTGTTTTTGATGAAACCGATGGTATCAGTCTTGAATATGGAGATTGGCGTTTCAATTTGCGTTGTTCAAATACTGAACCTGTGGTTAGATTAAACGTCGAGTCCCAAAATAATGAAAGTTTGATGAAGAAAAAAACCAGTGAAATTTTGGAGGTCTTAAATAAATTATTATGAAACATATACCTCTAAAGCATAATGAAAACAACGACCTAAAGGTTGGTATTTCGGCATATTACGTGTGGGGAATCCTTGGTTGGCATGATATTAAGCAGCGTTATAGGCGCTCTGTAATCGGCCCATTTTGGTTTACTCTAAGCACACTGGTTATGGTTGGTGTTTTGGGTATCCTATACTCAGAATTGTTAGGTCAAGACATCACAGATTACTTACCATATTTAGGTGTAGGCTTGGTAGTCTGGCAGTATATTAGCACCAATATAAATGAAGCATGTTCCACATTTATTAATAGCTCATATGTTATTAAACAAGTTAGATTACCGATGACAGTACATATTGTTCGAGTATGCTGGCGTAATCTTGTAATACTTATGCATAGCTTGCCTGTTGTAATTTTGATTATGATAGCAATGGGAAATAAGCTTAGTCTAGAGATTTTTTTAGTTATCCCAGGGATTGTATTACTATTCTTGAACTTAATATGGATGAGTATAATTTCTGCGATACTATGTACTAGATATCGAGATGTTTTGCCTATTGTTGGTAATATTATTCAAGTGGCATTTTTCTTTACTCCAATAATGTGGAGTAAGGACCTACTTAAAGATAGAGCTTGGGCTGCGGATATTAATATATTTCACCATATGATTGAGATTATAAGAGCACCTATTTTAGGACAGCAAGTGGTATTAATTTCATGGGTTATAAATGTTGTAATGATAGTTGTTGGGTTTACTCTTGCTCAAGTGCTTTTGAAGAAATATCGCAATAGAATTGCTTACTGGTTATAAATATGATCGAAATATCTGTTGAAAATTTGGTGGTCGAGTTTCCTATTTTTGATAACTCGCATCGCTCGTTAAAAAATAAATTTATCAATATGACTACTGGTGGCAGGATTGGTAATGATGCTGGAAAGCATCCAACTGTTAGAGCTATTGATAGTATTAACTTAAATGTGAAAAGTGGTGAGAGAGTAGGCCTTCTTGGTCATAATGGTTGTGGTAAAACAACCCTACTTCGTGCTCTTACGGGAGTGTACTCACCAGTTTCTGGAAGCCTAACTTGCAATGGAAAAATTGCATCATTACTAGATGTGTCTATGGGGCTAGATCCTGATGCGACTGGCTATGAGAACATTTATCTGAAGGGAGTCATGGATGGCATGACTTTGCAGGATATAAAGAGCCGAGTTGATGAGATTGCTGAGTTTACTGAATTAGGTGAGTATTTATCACTGCCAGTCAGAACATACTCAAGTGGTATGATGTTGCGACTAGCGTTTGCGATAGCAACTAGCGTTGATGCTGATATTATTATCATGGATGAATGGTTAAGTGTTGGTGATGCTTCTTTCAGTCAGAAGGCTAAAAAAAGGCTTGATGAGCTAATCAATAAAGCATCTATATTGATTATTGCTTCACATGACCCAGCACTTATTGAGACTGTCTGCACGCGAAGAATATTCATGGAACATGGGGTAATCACTAAGGATGAGATTCTTCAATGATAAGTGAAAACAATCAGGCTCTACAGTTTTTAGCCGATCTCACTTACAAAAGAGGCCTAAGAAATGTCAAGGGCCTATTTAGTGCTTATTGTGCATATCCGTTATCAGAGTATACAGAGAAGCGTAATGTTAGTGCTAAAGTAAGAGAGCTTAGAAGCCATTATTGCCAGCCCTACTCGGTAAGAAAGGAGCAAAGTAGGCAATCTCTATTGAATATATTAGAGTCTGCTAGCGTAAGTGTTCCTTATTATAAAGAGCTTTTTAAAAAGAAAAATATTGATCTTAAAAAGATTCAGAGGGATATCAATTATGTAAAGGATATACCGTTCCTTACAAAGGATATTATCAGAGAACAGTCTGAGCGATTACTTTCTAAGCCTCTGTCAGAGATTAGGCATCACCATTGTAAAACGGGGGGCTCGACGGGAGCTTCATGTTCGTTGTTTTATGACCAAGCAGCAGCAGATTATGCTACAGCAGTGTCAATTTATACAAGAGAGCGAATTTCGAAAAGAAAATATCATAGTGAGTTGCACTTTGCATGTCGTTTTCCTGGGCAAGAACCTGCGAGTTGGCCTAATAGAGAAACATTAAAGTGCTTGGCGATGAATCGTAGTAATATTTTCTTCGATAGACTTGATGAAAAGGGGATTGAAGAAATTATTAATACCCTAAATATACGCTCTCCTTACCTAATTCATGCTCATCCTTCGACTGTCCACGCAATAGCAAATTATCTTACCGAAAAGAATATAGCTGCACCATCGATTAAAGTGTTTGAATCAAGCGGAGAATTGCTTGATAAAGGTGTCCGAGAAAACATAAAAGCATCATTAAACTGCCAAGTCATAAATAGATATGGTTCTGCAGAGTTTGGCATTAGTGCTTATGAGCTTGATAGTGATGAGAAAATGTATGTGCTTGACTCGGAAGTTTATGCTGAAAATGCCGTTGATGAGTCATCAAACTGTGAGCTTGTTATGACTGGCTTTAGAAATACACTAATGCCCCTTATACGTTATCGAACGGGAGATATAGCAGAAATATCAGATGAAAAGAATGGTATGATATTGAGTAATATGGTCGGTCGTATTCATGATTATATTTATATAGGTGGTATAAAGTATGCGACGCATTATATTCAGGATATCATTGACCATCGAATTGGCAGTGTTACACAGTTTCAGATAGATACGCGTGGCGAAAAACCAGTATTGAATATTGTTCCTGAAGCAAATGCCGATCATAAATTCATTGAAGATATGGCATATCACTTTTGGAAACATGACTTACTTGTACAGTTTATCGAGATGAAAGATCTAGTGACTGTAGGTAGAAGAGCGAAGTTTAGACATGTGGTATAGAAATGATTGCATTAATTAGAAGTGAGAGTAATTCGACGGCCTTCAATTTAGTGTTAGGAGCTCTTTGTCGTAGCTTTTCTTCGCCTATGATTGCTGTAAAAAATGCCAGTGATAACTTGGATGATTACCCTGTAATTGTATTTGTATGTATTGACGACAAAGTTAAAATTAATACAAGTAATAAGAAGGTGATTATTTTTGGTGCTTTGCCGAAGGTTTTTAAAGAAAAGCATAATATAGAAAACGTTAACGGGTTTAACTTCGTAGATATTGAGAGTCGAGAAGCTGACACTTATCGGTATAGTTCTAGTGCTGCTAAGATAGAGTTTCTTCCTAGACCTGAAAAAGAATTCAATTACGCTTTTTCAAAGCCGACCCAAAGATATGATTTTATGGGAGAGTGGAACAATTTGGATTATGGTTTTATTGATTCTAGACAATCTAATTGGAGCTTAGCGAGTAATTGCTTGTGTAGTATTGACTCCTCCATTGCTTGGGTTTCTGATAGTGTGGGGAATAAAATCTCCTATATCTCACTTTTGGAAAGTGAGTCTGACAGCATTTTTTGGGTAAATAGGAATGTAGGCCTTTGTGACGCACATGAGTGGATTTTATTAGAAAACTTTGTCAGTGATTATCGTACAAATAATTTGAGTTGCCTACCTGTTCTCAAAGACATCCCTTGGGGATATGATAGCGCTATTACAATGAGGCTAGATTGCGATGAAGATGTAACTTCTGCTGAGTATCTCTATGAAGCTTACAAGCTTGAGAATGTACCTCTTTCACTGGCATTGCATACGTCAATTTTAGAGAGTGGTGTTCATGATGAATTTGTGAGCCGTTTTATTATGGAAGGTGGAGCAATACTTTCTCACACCCATACCCATGCCCCTCAATGGGGGGGAAGTTATGATTCAGCTATGTTCGAGGCTCAGACGTCAAAATCGATCATTAAACAAAGATTTGGGGTTGATGTTGAGTTTGCGGTGACTCCATTCCATCATGCTCCTCGGTTTGCTTTGGAGGCTTTGAAAGACTCAGAGTATAAAGGCTGTGTGGGTGGAATTGTTATGAATGATCCCGAGTTTGTGTACGCGAGAGGTGGCGAAATAGAGGGTTTAGAAGCATTTATAGGCCATACCCAGCAAGTTATGCTCCATGGAGATTGTGTTCTTAATGCCGAAGATCCAATAATGGTATATAAGGAATCTTTTGACCGAACGTATTTAGCTCAATCATTCTTTGGCTATTTAGATCATCCTTTTTCTGAGCGATATACATATGGGTGGATAAATGAAGAACAACGTTTAAATATTCACCTTGAATTTATTCGTTATATGAAGACGAAAGCGAAAAACCCTTTGTTTACCGATCAAATAAACACTCTCAGATTCATGTTCGATAAATCGAAAGTTATTTTTGTTAAAACAGAGTCAGGATATAGAGGAATAGTAGATGGGTTAACTAGCCCACAGAGATTACTACCTTACTTTAGGTACAAAGGGCAGGATATTAAAGTTGAACTCCGATAAAAGAAATACCATAGTTGTACTTTCAACAGCCGACTGGAATACAAAATATTTAACGAACAAACAACATACAGCTAAAGAATTTGCGAGGGCTGGATTCAAAGTTGTTTATATTGAGAGTGTCGGATTAAGAAGTCCAAAGATTAGCAGTTCCTTGGATCTAAGTAGAATAATTTCTAGAGCATGGTCTGGTTTTAAAACTTTCATATTAGGTCCTAATGAAGTAGAAAAAAATATATTTGTAGTTTCTCCTCTAGTGTCACCATTCTTTAAGAAAGTGAAGATGGTGAAAGTCTTCAATAGCATTCTTTTAAACTATCTTATTAAACGAGTGATAGGGAATGAACAGCATATTATTTGGTCTTACCATCCATATATAATGGATGTTGTTCTGAAAAGAAAACATGAAAAGCTTGTCTATCATTGCGTTGATGATTTGTCTAGTGTGCCAGGTGTTGATAAGTTAAGCTTCAACAAAATGGAGAGGGATTTTTTAAGTCACTGTGACTATGTTTTCGTCACGGCACCAAAGCTTAAAGAGCGATGTGAGCGTTATAATCCTAAGGTGACCTATCTTTCTAATGTGGTAGACTATGAACACTTCTCTAAATCACAAGTTCTGCATGAATCGAACGATGTTAAGAGAATCGTATACCATGGAGTGTTATCTGATTTTAAATTAGATTTTCCATTACTAAACCTAATTGTTAAAGATAATCCACAATATGAGTTTATTCTAGTTGGTGAAGAAAGAGAAGGTCAAGCGTCATCTGTGCTAGAGGAAATATCACGGTCTACAAATGTTAGACGAATAGGTTATGTTCCGTATAGTGAATTACCAGATGTGCTATCTCAATGTGACCTGGGCATATTGCCATCTCAGATCAACGATTATACAAACTCGATGTTCCCAATGAAGTTTTATGAGTTTATAGCTGCTGGTTTACCGATAGTATCTACTAAACTTCATGCAATAAAAGATATTGAAAGTCCATATGTAGAACGGTTTAGCTCAACAATTGAGTTTTCTATTGTCGCAGAGAAGCTTATAGGTAGAGGAAAAATACCGATGGCTGATAGAGAATTATTGATCGGAAAAAACACATGGAAAGAAAGAACGTCGATTATGCTTAATATTATCGATGAATTAGATAAGTAAAGTTATGACGGTGAATTTAAGTGACTACTAAGTTAGGGGTAAACTTTTTTGGTTCTCATCAGACTAGTGATGGTATAGGTAGAGCTGCTGCGTTGAATCTAGAGTGCCTGAAACATGCAGGCATTGAAGTAGACGAATATGTACTATCTAGGCCAGTAGCTAGACAAAGCGGAAATGATACCTTAATCGATGACGAGTTGATTAAGAACCTAAGATATAAAATAAATATTTTCCAATTTAGTGCGCGCTGGGTACCACATTACTTTTCTCAGGTACCTCAAGGAGCGTTAGATGGGTTTTATAATATTGGCTATTGGTTTTGTGAGGTTCAAAAAATACCTTCACAGTGGGCTAGTCAATTACGTTACTTTAATGAGGTTTGGACAGCGTCAGCTTTTTGTCAAAATGCGATAATCAGAACTGCTCATATACCTGTAATGAATATTCCGCTGTTGATAGAAAACCAGAGTCTTACAAATAATATAAGCCAAAAGTTAGCAGGTAAGTGTGATGTTACTTGTGTGAGATATTTGTCAATATTTAATACGTACTCAGATGCAGAGCGGAAAAATATATTATTTAGTATACGCTCTTTTATATCAGCATTTAGTCTCAGCGATAATGTAGAGTATGTAATAAAGGTAAGTAACTTAGAATATGATACCAGACTAAAAAAGATACTTGAAAATATAGCAATGAATTACTCATTCATAACCATAATTGATGGGTACGTACCAGATGAAATAATTAATAAGTTGTACGAGTCGGCTGATGTTTACGTGTCATTACACCGCGCAGAGGGTTTTGGTTTGACAATATCTGATGCAATGGCAAAAGGTATTCCTGTCATAACGACAGATTACTCTGGAAACATGGAGTTTTGCAGACACAAAGATACTAATTTGGTGGAAAGTAGCTTGATCAAAATCGGACATGAGCGACTACGTTATAAATCAAGCGACGTTTGGGCTGAACCAAAGCTAGATTCTGCAATTAGTATTATGAGGTCGGTATATGAAAACTATAGTGAGCATATACACAAAGCTCAAAAAGCAAGAGCAAGATTAAAGGAAGAGTTCTCTATCGAGGTTATTTCATCTTTGATGCAAGAACGTATACAATTAATCGACAGTGATTTTTCACATAAAGATGATTTGAAAAATAGAGACTTAGACTGTCAAGTGGAGATTTATGATGATTACGGATTTAGCAGTAACTAATATTTTCGTTCTTAGGCATGGTCAAAGTGAAGCTAACTTGGAACGCTTGGTTTGTGGACAAAGAGACTTTCCTCTTACAGATTTAGGGCGACAACAAGCACAAAGAGTTTGTAAGAAGCTATCAAACATAACATTTGACAAAGTATATAGCTCCCCCCTCGTAAGGGCAACTCAAACTATTGCACCTCTCAACTTGTCAGACATAACTTTAGTTCCAGATATAATGGAAGTAAACACAGGTGCTTTTAGTAGTCTGACGATAGAAGAGCTTTATGAGAAACACCCTCAGTATAAATATCAAGGTTTGAATGCAGATTTATCATACCCAGAGGGGGAATCATTAAATTCAATGATTAGCAGAGCCTCCAATTGGTTTAACCTTGAAAAAACTACTTGGTGTTTAGGCGATAATATTTTAATTGTTGGTCACGAAGGTACGCTTTGTGCAATATTACATGATTATTTTAATATGGATATATCAAACTATCCAAGCTTCCGAATTCCTAATTGCGGACTTTTGAACATATCGATCAACTCTGATAATCAAGGTCGAGTCCAATTTCTGAATGTAGAATAATAAGGAAGGAACGTGAAAAGAATTTTGTTAGCGACAAGTATTGATGCTTACCTGCACCAAGGTGGAGGGGAGCAAGAATTAAAAAATCTGCATAAAGAGTTGAATAAGTTAGGTTTTTTATGTGATGTTTATGGAAGTGCATCCCTTGATATTGATAGCTATGATGTTGTTATTTATTTCTCACTTGGCAATGGGGTTAATATATTTCTTGATGGAATAGAGAATAATGATAAGTTATTGATTTTATGGCCAAACTTGTGGTTTATTGATAAGCCTAATAAAGATTACTTGGCATTTTTGCAGACGCAAGTAAATCGTTTTGATGCTGTAGTAATTAAAAGTCAAGCGGAGTTATCTCAACTTGGAATGTATTTTGATATTCCAGATAACAAACGAATTATAATATCTTCATTTGTGGATGATTCAATATTTAACTATAAGGGTAGTGAACTATTTAAAGAAGTCTATGATGTGGATGACTATATTCTTTGGAATGGAATAATCGAGCCTCAAAAAAACCAACTGTCCATCATTAAACTGCTAAAAGACTATGATGTAAACTTAGTCATATCAGGTGCTTCTCGCGATAAAAAATATCTTGATGAATGTAAATCTTTTGCTAATGGTAGTAATGATATACTATTCATACCACCAATGCATTACATGTCGGAGCTCCACTTATCTGCAATATATAATAGTAAGGTATATTTGGAGCTACCATTAGACTCGCCAGGAACTTCTAGCATTGAGGCTGCTATCCTAAATAATAACCTTTGTATTACTGATTGTGGATGGACTAGAGAGCACTTTAATGGGCACTGTACTTTTTTTGACCCAAGTGACGAAGGGTTAGTAAGCTGCTTAGACACTAGAGCACCAAATGGTGTTAGTGTATTGAAGCAAGAAGCCACAAATTATCTCGCCAGAAATGCACTAAAAAATTTAGTTAATTTTATAAATAGAGTCAACCGTAGTTAACTCTTATGGGTAATATATGAAGTTCTTTTACGATACTACAGAAATACTTGTTTGGGAAGGTGAGCACACTGGTATTCAAAGGGTTGTACATGGCTACGCTCAAGGGTTCAAAGAGCTACGAGCAGATACTACGTTTTTTTATATTCATGATGGTATTGGATATTTATGTGGATCGGATGAGGTTCTCGACCTAAAAGAAGGTGATATTGTTTTCACCGCAAGTGCTAATTGGGATCGAATGGAAAACTTGTGTTTTTTTGAAAACGCAAAGCAGTCTGGTGCATATTGTGTGAATCTCTATTATGACCTGACACCAATCGTTATACCTCATTCTTTCAAACCAGGTTTTTGTGATCGTTTCGTTAGTTGGTTCGGGCAAGCTACTAAGTCTTTCGATTATCATCTCACAATATCTGAGCATTCGAAGAAAGATTTAGTTTTGCATAGTGCTGAGTTGAATGAAAACAATGTACAAGTTGTTCGGTTGGCTGATCAAATTCACTCAGTCGACATACTAGATACTCCAGAAGAAGAATTGTTTTTATCTTCTTACGGATTAAGTGAGTATTTACTTTCCGTAGGTACTATTGAATTTCGAAAAAATCATATTACTTTAATTAATGCTTACCGACAACTAGTAAAACAAGGCCTAGAAAACCTTCCTAAGCTTGTAATAGCTGGTCGATTTGGGTGGATGGATCTCGATCTAAAGTATCAGGCAGACAATGACCCTGTTCTTAAAGGAAAAATAATATTCATAGACTCAGCTAAAGATTCTCAGCTGGATTGTCTCTATCGAAACTGTTTATTTACCTTATATGCATCCATCTATGAAGGGTGGGGGCTACCTATTGCAGAGAGTCTGAATTACGGAAAACCCTGCATTATATCTGACAATACAAGCTTACCTGAAATTGCCCCCGGCTTGACTCATATGGCTCGTACGCTTGATCCTTATGATTGGGCTGAGAAGATCAGTTCTCTTTATTATGATAAGGACTTTTACAACGCTAGTGTCGCAAACATAAACGAACAATTTGAATCTACTAGTTGGCTTAATGCCTCTCAGCAGATATTGAATTTTCTCGAAGGGCGGCACAGCAAGCTCATAGGGAAGAGATTATTATGAATAAACTTTCTGTACTTTTTGGCGTTTACCCTTGGGCTATGGTTTGTCCAGGAGGAGGGGAGCGACAGCTCTTGGCATACAAAAGCCACTTAGAAGCAAATTATGAACTCGATGTCCGTTTGTTTGATCAATGGAGCCCTAGTCTATCAGGAGCGAAGATTTTCCACTTTTTTTCAGTAATGCCTGGCTCTTATCAGTTGTGCGAGTATATGAAAAATATCGGCTTAAAGCTGGTTATTAGCCCTAACCTTTGGGTTACTAAAGAAACAATGTATGACTATCCCCACGATCAAATATGGCCTTTGATAAATTTGGCCGATCGAATAATCGTGAATTCTTGGCAAGAAGCTTATTCTTTAGCCGAAGTATATGGCATGCCTATTGAAAAATTTAGGGTTGTTTATAATGGTGTCGAGAATGAATACTTCGAGCCTGTCGGTGATTCGAGTTTTGTTGATGCTTTTGGACTTGAGAAAAATAGTTACTTACTGAATGTCGCTAATGTTGAACCTAGAAAGAATCAATTGAAGTTTGTCAAAGGGATGTTGGAGGTTGACAAAAGTCTAAAGCTCGTAATTGTAGGTAATGTTCGGGACGAGGATTATGCTCGTGAGGTTTTTGAAGTGGGGGGAAGTAATGTTATCCATATAGGCCCATTAGAGTATGGTTCCAATATGTTGAAAAGTGCTTTCACAAATAGCAGAGCTTTTGTAATGCCCAGTACCTTGGAAACCCCTAGTATAGCAGCTTTGGAAGCTTCTGCCTCAGGTATACCTATATTGATTACTAATGTGGGCTCAACCACTGAGTACTTTGAGAACAATGCTGTTTTTATTGATCCTGATGACATTGAGTCGATCGTTTCCGGAATTGCGACCTTAATATCGGAAGAACATAAATGTGAACCACTATCGCGTCAATTTTCATGGTCTAGCGTGGTAAATGATTTATACAAACACTATCTAGAATTATTGGAAGGGTAATCTATGCTGAAACATGGAAGACAGAAGCTGTTCATCGATTGTACTTCTACTATTCGTACTAATATTGTTTCAGGTGTTCAAAGAGTAGTAAGGCAATTTCTTGATGGGATCCCTAGCATAGCTCAAAAGTTAGAGCTTGAGGTTATTCCTATATGTGGGCAGTTTGGGAATTACTATACCCTAGATGATGCCACAACAATGTCTTTGGATACAGTAAAGGATTATGAGCCTGTTCAAATTTCTTATAATGATATTTATTTCTGTCCAGATGCATTTTGGTCATGTGAAATATACGAATGGTATGAATATTTCAAATCAAAAGGCGCCATAATTATTACAATGGTATACGACTTGATACCATTGGACGAGCGTGAGTTTACTTCAGAACAAGATAGAAAAGTTTTTAGAACGGCTTTTGAAAAAATAATTCAATATTCAGATTCACTTTTAACACCTACTCACGCCACAAAACAACAGGTGATTGAGTATCTTGATAGAAAGAAAATGGAAGGCAGCTCAGTGCCTAAGGTTCAAGTGTCAAAAATAGCACCGATTTTCTGGACTGACGCTATAGATGTTAACCTTCCTAGACATAATGCAAAGAGTGATATTCCAAATGACTTTTTATTAATGGTTGGTACCATTGAGAAACGTAGAGGTTATTTGGAGACGATTGAATCTCTCGCTAAATATTGGGAAAAAGGAGGGGGGTTAAAGCTAAAAATAGTTGGTAAGGTGGCTGATGATAATATTGTTAGGAAAATCAAAGAGTCTGGTTATCCAATCGAAATAATGTCTTCAATTAATGACGATGCGCTGTATGACTTATATAAATCAGCTCAAGCCGTCATATGTTCTTCACTGCATGAAGGTTATGGGCTACCAGTAGCAGAAGGCTTATTGTTCAACGGAAAGGTACTTGCCAATAAGTTACCAGTCTTCGGCGAGTTCGCCGGTTCGATGCCATACTACTTTGATATGGATAACCCTAACCAATTGGTGGATCTTGTTTGCAATATTGAGTTTTTGCAGCCTGTTGAAAGTCCTTACTTCATAGAGTGGGACGAATGCTACGATGACTTAGTTCGATGTATCATCTCTTTATCTCCTCTGCACGAACTATATATCAACGTAGCTTCAAGATATTTGAATAGAGCGATTGTATATCAAACTTATTTAGCTATAGGGCTTGGAGAACCAAATAGTGACGCAACAGATTTTTGGATAGAAAACTTTAAATATACCAGTGATTTTCTAGATGAAGTCAACTACGCTGCGTCCCAAAGGACTACTGATTTAGCAGTTTATTATGCGTATAGCCTTTTAAACTTGGGAAATCCTAGTAAAGATCAAAGAGAATTCTGGAAAGATCATTCATCTGATTTTGCAGACTTTGTAGAACAACTAAAGGAAAATAAATGAAGATTCTTCAGTTTACCACTTACAGCCTTACTGAATTAGATCATGGTGGAAAAATTAGGTCTCATTATATAAAGCAAGGGTTTTCGAATTTTTCAGAAATTGAAACAGTGTCCTTTTCTTGGGAAGACAGTGATAGTCTTTCTGGTTTTGAAGTAAGTTTATCATCGCATCGTTATGCTGAACAAGGTGGTCATTATTTATTGGGCGATATTGCGATTGATGAATATCTTCAGAGCTCAATGGCATTATATAATGAAGTTGGAAATAAAATTAAGTGCTACGCGCCAACTCACATTTTAATTGAGCAACCATTTTTATGGCCAGTTGTTGAGAGCCTTTTGAATGACGGTTATTTAGCTAAAAGTACAAAAATTATTTATAGTTCGCATAATATTGAACATGTACTGAAGAAAAAAATTTATAGCGACTTACTTCCTGAGGAAAAAGCTGAGTCTTTGACTCAAAGAGTAAGGGATATAGAACTTAGCCTAACAAAACGAGCTGATTTACTGCTTTCTGTCTCAAAGCAAGAAAAAGAATACTTGGTTGAATATAATCAATCTTCGCCTATAGTCGTTGTCGCAAATGGAAATAATAGGGCGACTGATGAGTCGTGTGTTAGTTCTTGGAAAGAAAAGTTTGCAGTAGAAGATGGTGCGAATTGGATATTTGTAGGTAGTTGGCATCCACCCAACATTAACGGTTTATTGGACTTGCAACAACACTTACGTACTGACTCCGTAACGCTCAATTCAAAAATTTGGGTTTTGGGTAGTGTTGCAAATGGCTTGAAAGCTGACCCTGTTTGGGACAAAGGGTGTAAAGAGTGTTTCAATCTGGTTGGTCCTGTGAGTATCGAAGACTTGGATGGCGCAATTCAAGCGTGTGATGGAATTATTCTACCAATATGGGAAGGTGCTGGAAGTAATCTTAAAACATCTCAGGCATTGATTTCTGGTAAGCAGGTTATAGCGACTTCATTCGCATTCAGAGGGTTTGAAGAATATGAAGATGAAGACGGTGTTCTTGTTGTCGATAGTGTTGAAGAGTTTGTTTCGGCAATGGATAAAATGCATGTAAGTGACCATCACTACCAGCGACAGAAATGTATTGCAGCACTAACATGGGATGGCATACTCTCCAAATTTTCAAGCGAAGAGCTGGTCATTGAATTTTTCAGAGGAAGTAATTAAGGATGCGTGTATTTTTTGATTGTACCATTCTGCAAAATTGGCAAGGTCACTTTACTGGTATACAGAGAGTCATCTATTCACTGGCTAAGGGTTTTAGCACATTAGAAGGCCAGCGTGTAATACCTATTGTTGTGAATGAAAATAGTTTAGCAAACTCATTTGAACTTGATAGCCTTTCTGTCGGCAATGAATTTGAGATTGTTGAAGGGGATGTCGTATTAACGGCTGCTCCTAATTGGGACTTTCCTGACAATCAAAGGAACTTAAATCAATATCGAAAAAGGAAAGCATCGGTCGTCTCAGTATTGTATGACGTTATACCTTGGAAGCTACCTCATTCATATGGCCCTGGTTTTCCAGATATATATAACGCTTGGTTGCGCAGTATGGTGGCATCTAGTGATGCGATTGTTGCAATTTCGGATAACTCGCTGAGAGATCTTAAGGCATTTTGTCATGTGGAGGGTATTGATGTTCCACCGACGGGGGTATTTAGGCTTGGAGATGATATCAATGAGTTTTCTACGATAGAAGTTTCAAAAGAGACAGTCGAACAGTTTCGACGGAAGTATACCAGTCAATATATTCTTTCAGTTGGTACTATCGAGTATCGAAAAAACCATATCTTGTTATTAAATGCTTTTCGTAATGCGCTCCTCGAAGACAAAGTGCTTCCATATAAGTTGTATATTGTCGGTAAGGAAGGGTGGTTAAACTCAGATATTCGTTATCAAATTGACAATGATCCGCTTTTAAAAGGCCGTATAGAAATCCTTGAAGGGGTGAGTGACCAAGAGTTGGATTATTTGTATTCAAATTGTGATTTTACAGTGTACCCATCGATATATGAGGGCTGGGGTTTACCTGTGGCAGAGAGCTTAAGATATGGTAAAGCATGTATTGCCTCGAACTCATCTAGTTTAGTCGAGATAGCACCCCAGTTAGTTACTCATATCAATCCATTTGATGTAAATGAATGGACTAATGCATTGATAATGTTATCAAATCCTGAAAGGCTTCATGAAATTACTCAAAAGGTAAGTTCTATCTATGTACCTTTCTCTTGGAAGAAGAGTGCTAGAGCTTTACAGCAGTTCCTTGTTTCGGAGTTCCATTAATGAAAGTTTGGTTAGACTATTCAACAATTAAAGATTGGGATGGTACTTTAACGGGCATCCCAAGGACTGTCTATTCTATTGAAAATGCACTATCTGAGATTGGTTGTAAATTTGAGCGGGTTTTTATTAATGATGAGTTAGCTAGCTTTTACCAGCTTCCAAATGATAATGTCCTACTTGGAAAGGAGTTGATTGCAGCCAATATGTCAGAGGGAGACATACTTTTATCTCTAGGAGCTACTTGGGCATATGCATCTTATAATACAGAGATTAAAAGACTTAAAAGCATTGGTGTAAAGTACTATCAATTATATTATGATTTGATCCCTACAAAGTTTCCTTATTTTTATGAGTATGGAAAGGGTTTTGGGGAGTACTACGGTAATATTATTTCTGAAACATTAGATCTTTGTGACGTCGCTTATTTTATTTCTGAGTGCTCAAAAAGGGATATATGTGCACATTATAGTGGTGAAAATCAGTTTAGAAAGATCGTCATTCGACTTGGTGAGGACTTCGAAGAAGTAAATACGACATCGATTGAGAATGATGAAGACTACATCCTATGCGTAGGTACATTAGAAAAGCGGAAAAATCAAAATATGCTTCTGGATGCATATAGGCTTATGTTGGCGTCACGCAAACGAGATGAAGTTCCAACTTTGTACCTGATAGGGCGTGAGGGGTGGATGAATGGAGATTTGGTTTTCCAAATAGATAATGATCCTCTATTGTCTGGCAAAGTTCAGATTCTCAAAGATGTCTCAGATGGAGAGCTTGAGACTCTATACAAAGCTGCTCTGTTTACAGTTTTCCCTTCTTTATATGAAGGGTGGGGGCTTCCAATATCAGAAAGTTTCAAGCGAGGAAAGGCCTGTATAGCATCTAACTCATCCAGTATGATCGAAATCGCACCAGAGCTTACAATTCTTTTGGACCCGTATTCTCCTAATGTATGGGCTGAAAAAATACTTGAGCTCGTGTCAGATAAAAGTAAACTGCTTGCTTTAAATGAGCGTATCAAGGCGGAATATCGACCCCATTCTTGGAAAGATACTGCCCAGTCAATTGTTAACGAATTTTAAATTTAGGTTAGGAAAAGATATGACCACCACAGCGATTATTACCGGAATTACGGGTCAAGATGCTGCTTACTTAGCAGAGTTGCTTTTGGATAAAGGCTATAAAGTATATGGTACTTATAGAAGAACTAGCTCAGTCAACTTTTGGAGAATCGCAGAGCTAGGTATTGATAAGCATCCTAATTTAGAGTTAGTTGAATATGATTTGACGGACCTATCGGCAAGTATCCGTTTGTTACAAGAATCTGGTGCGACAGAAGTTTATAACCTTGCTGCGCAAAGTTTCGTTGGTGTTTCATTCGACCAACCGCTTACCACAGCTGAAATTACAGGTATTGGCCCTGTTAATCTATTAGAAGCGATTCGTATTGTGAACCTTAATATCCGCTTCTACCAGGCCTCTACTTCTGAAATGTTTGGTAAGGTACAAGAAATTCCACAGCGCGAATCTACTCCATTTTATCCACGTAGTCCGTACGGTGTGGCAAAGCTATATGCTCACTGGATGGTAATCAATTACCGTGAATCTTATGACATATTTGCGACAAGTGGAATTCTGTTTAATCATGAATCACCACTGCGTGGTCAAGAGTTTGTTACTCGCAAAATTACCGATTCTGTAGCTAAAATTAAGCTTGGTAAGTTGGGTGTACTTGAACTAGGTAATATGGATGCCAAGCGCGACTGGGGTTTTGCGAAAGATTACGTTGAAGGCATGTGGCGTATGCTTCAAGCTGATAAGCCTGATACATATGTACTTGCAACTAACCGCACTGAGACAGTTCGTGATTTCGTTACTATGGCATTCAAAGCTGCTGATATTGAATTGGAATGGAATGGTTCAGAAGAGAATGAAACGGCAACAGATAAAGCAACAGGTAAAGTAGTTGTTAAGGTAAACCCTAAATTCCATCGACCAGCGGAAGTGGACTTACTGATAGGTAACCCAGAGAAGGCGAAGAAAGAGTTAGGTTGGGAGCCTAAAACAACACTTGAAGAGTTATGTGCCATGATGGTTCAGGCGGATCTTCGTCGTAATGAACAAGGCTTCTCATTCTAAGTCTTAGTTATTGGTTTATAAATAGATAGATGGCAGCAGTTTTTCTGTTGCCATTTTTTTTAGGGTGATAAATATGAAGAAAGTTTTATTAACTGGTGTAGATGGTTTCACTGGTAAGTATGTAGAGCGAGAACTCGTCTCTAGAGGCTACTCTGTTGTTGGCCTAGTTTATCGAGATGCTAAGAAAGGCCAAGTCGCTTGTGATCTTACGGATCGTCAGGCAGTGACAACTTGTTTGGAACAAGTTCAACCCAACTATATAATCCACCTAGCTGCGCTATCCTTTGTTGGTCACGCTGATCAAAAAGCGTTTTATGATGTCAATGTGTTTGGTGCCTTGAACCTTCTAGAGGCAGCAAAAGAGCTTGGACTTCAATTGGAGAAAGTCATTTTTGCGAGCAGCGCGAATATTTATGGAAATCCTGCAGATGTAGAGTGTATTTCTGAAGCAGTCTCGCCTTCACCTGTTAATCATTATGCCATGAGCAAGTTGGCCATGGAGCATATGGCGAAATTGTGGTTTAGTGAATATCCGATGCTCATCACTCGACCATTCAACTATACTGGCCTTGGGCAAGCAGAGCACTTTTTAATCCCTAAAATTGTTTCTCATTTCAAGAGAAATGCTTCTGAGATTGAGTTGGGTAACACTGATGTTTCTCGGGACTTTAGTGATGTTCGTGATATTGCTGAGTCATATGTAAATCTCCTAGAATCTGAAGCACACTCTGAAATTGTAAATTTGTGCTCGGGACAAGTAACGTCATTACAGGCGATCATTTCCATGATGGAGGAGGTTGCAGGCTATAAAATACAAGTTCAAGTTAACCCTGACTTTGTCCGAACTAATGAAATTAAAGTGTTAGGTGGTGATAATAGTAAGCTAACGATGTTAACTGGTAGTGCTCCAAGTATACCATTAATGCAAACTCTTACAGACATGTATCAGTGTACCGATAGTTAACTCAGCCATTGTTTCGGAGAAAATTATGAAACGAGTATTAGTGGTTTTTGGAACTCGGCCTGAAGCTATAAAGATGGCCCCCTTAGTCCACTGCCTAAAGCAGAGTGGAAGTCTAGAAGTTCAAGTTTGTACAACGGGGCAGCATCGTGAAATGCTTGATCAAGTGCTAAAGCTGTTTAAGATTAAGCCCGACTTTGACCTAGATCTTATGCAAAGTAAGCAAACACTTGTTGATGTGACTGCAAGAATATTAACAAGTGTTTCTGATGTGTTGAGCCAAATAAAACCAGATATTGTTCTAGTTCATGGAGACACCGCTACAACATTTTCTGTAACACTAGCGAGTTATTATCAAAAAATACCTGTAGGTCATATTGAAGCTGGATTGAGAACTGGAGACATATATTCTCCTTGGCCTGAGGAGGCGAATAGGAAGCTAACTTCGGTTCTTAGTACGTTAAACTTTGCACCGACTTATTCTGCTCAGCAAAACTTGCTCTTAGAAGGAGTGCCATGTGAAAAGGTGTTTGTAACAGGTAATACAGTTATTGATGCCTTATTACATACGAAAGATTTGATTGGAAATAGTGATTCAGCATTGTCTAAAAGTCTGACGCGCGAATTTTCATTTCTTAGTCCGAATAAAAAAACTATATTGTTGACGACTCATCGAAGAGAAAATTTTGGTTCAGGCATTGTTAATATTTGTAGAGCTGTAAATCAATTAACAAACCAACGAAGTGATATTCAGTTCATAATGCCTGTTCATCCTAACCCTCAAGTATCACAGCCAATTTATGAACTCTTATCAAATAATGACTCTGTTCACTTGATTGAACCATTAGAATATACATCTTTTGTTTATGCGATGGATTTATCATATTTAATATTAACAGACTCAGGAGGAATTCAAGAGGAGGCGCCTTCTTTAGGGAAACCTGTATTAGTTTTAAGGGATACAACTGAAAGGCCTGAAGCGGTATCTGCTGGCACCGTTAAGTTGGTTGGTACGAATGTGTTTAATATAGTCTCTCAGGTTAATAATCTTCTTGATGATGAGTCTTTATATTCAACATTTAGTAATAAGGTTAATCCTTTTGGAGTAGGGGAGTCGGCCAAAAAAATTGTAAGTATATTAGAAGGTTATTTTAAATAGGAATAGCCCCCTTTCACAGAGGGGGTATTTTGAAGTGTAGATCATACATACGACTAATCTAACGTAAGCGTCGATTTAACCCCAATATAATCGTTCTGATTCACTGGGAGTTAAACCACCGTTATACTGATGTGGTCTGAGTTGGCAGTAATATCCGATAATGTAACGGGTAACCTCTTGTTGAGCCTCAGCGAAGCTACGATAACCCACAGTTGGCACCCATTCCGTTTTCAGACTTCTAAAGAAGCGCTCCATCGGCGCATTATCCCAACAATTTCCTCGGCGAGATAAACTCTGTTTTATTTGAAAACGCCACAGCAATTGACGGTATTTACGGCTAGTATAATGACTGCCTTGATCGCTATGGAACATAACACCTTTAGGCTTACCACGAGACTCATAAGCCATCGAAAGAGCTTTGCCTGTTAGCTTAGAATCAGGTAATAGAGACATCGACCAACCAATCACTTTTCGGGCAAAAAGATCGATAACAACTGCTAAATACATCCACCGATTACCTGTCCAAATATACGTAACATCACCAGCCCAGACCTCATTTGGGGCGGTAACCGCAAACTGACGACCTAAGTGATTTGGAACTTCAATATGTTCTTGTGAAGCCTTTCTGTAGCGATGCTTTGGCTCTTGGCAACTCACTAAACCAAGCGTTCTCATAAGCTTTGTTGCTCGGTATCGGCTCAGCTTTACCCCCTGATTTGTGACTATATCTGCAATGGTGTTCGCGCCCGCAGAGCCATTGCTTACGGCATGAGCCTCACTGATCAAGCTGCGCAATTTTACTGTTTCAACATTAATTACCGTTGGGCGTTTAAGCCAATAGTGATAACTACTTCGATGAACATTGAAGACTTCACATAATGTTTTTACGCTGTAGCTCTGCTTGAGTTTCTTGATTATCAAGAATTGTTCAGCGAGTCCGACATCAACAGAGCCGTGGCTTTTTTTAATATTTCATTATGCTCTTCAAGGCGAGCCAGCTTCTTTTTTAATTCCCGAATTTCTATTTGTTCAGGGGTCATAGGTGAAGCTTTCGGTGTTTTCCCTTGGCGTTCTTCTCTAAGCTGGCGAACCCATTTATGCATCGTGGATTTCCCCACATTCATGGCTTGGGCCGCTTCAGTTACTGAGTAGTTTTGGTCTAGGACTAACTGCGCTGCTTCTAACTTAAATTCTGCGCTAAATAGTCGTCTTGTACGTTTTGTCATAGTGTCACCTGTTAACTTATGAGGTGATGATATCACCTCTAACTAAGTGACCAAATTCACTATGCCACTACAAAAAGCCCAACCAACAAAGAAAGTGGGCCGTGTAGAGAAAGCGTTGAACTATATTGGAAAACTCTACGGCATTGAACGGGAAGTCAGAGAGCTAAGTCCAGAAATACGACAGCAGATTAGGCAACAAAAATCCAGCCCCGTTCTTGATGAGTTCCACAAATGGCTGGTCGGAATCAAAGAAACACAATTACCGAAGGGAAAGCTCGGGGTTGCTATCAACTATACGATAAACCAGTGGCCAAAACTCCTTACCTATCTGGCAGACGGAAATATCAGCATCGATAATAACGTGACTGAAAGAGATGTGCGTCCGTTTACGACTGGGCGCAAAAATTGGATGTTCTCAACTTCAGTTGGCGGAGCAAAGGCCAGTGCAAACCTCTATAGCCTAATCATGACTTGTCGCGCTAACGATATCAATCCGTACTTCTACTTCGTGCACCTGTTCAGGGAATTACAGAAGTGCTCTTCAAGTGATGATCTGACCGATCTTATGCCATGGAATGTAGAAACCCATGAGGCTGAATAAGGCCTCACTGGTTAATTAAGCGTTTACAATCTAACAATGACTTATATATTTCAATATAACTTTCAGTGTGTCGTTTTGTTGTGAAATTGTTTTTAAATCTTATTTTAGAGTTTTTAGAAAATTTCGAAAACAGGTCATTATTCTCTTGGATTTTAACCATAGCTTCGGATAATGCTATGTGATCGCATGGAGGTACAGTTATCCCAGTTTCTCCGTTGATGTTTACATAGGAAGAGCCAGTTCCAATATCTGCACTTACGATGGGTTTACCAAACATTTGCGCTTCTACTAATGAGATGCCGAATGCTTCAGAGCGTAAATGTGACGGGAATACAAATGCTTTTGAAAGTAAATGTAGCGCCACTTTATCTTCTTCGGAAATAAAACCCACCAGTTTAACGTTATCCAGATTGTGCTTCGAAATATAATCTTCTAGTTTCGCTCTTTCTGGACCATCTCCAGCGATCACAACTGGTAGGTCGTTTATTCTTGCTGCTTCTAGTAAGTAATCTAACCCTTTGTAATACCTTAGTACTCCAACGAAAAGGAAAAAGCCTTCCCCTACTTTATCTCGCCACTGGTCAATAGTGCTGCTCAGTGGTGTTGGATAAGTTGTTTCATCAACGGCAAGTGGAATTACCCGTACCTTATTTTTATATTTCTGTAAGTTTGTGCTGGTTTGAGCATATTGCGGTGATGTAGCAACAATTATATTTACATGATTTAGAAAATGAATTTCGAGTGGTTTATACAAAATCTTTAAGAGCTTTTGTTTAACAATATCAGAATGATAAGTCATTAAACTGGGCTTTTTAGCTGTATTGAATAATGATATTAAATCACCTGATGGCCAAGGGTAGTGATAGTGGATTATATCAGCCCACTCAGATAATTTTTTAAACTCGGATATAAGCTTTAAAGAAAACCCATTTGAAGAAACCTCAAATGTTTTCTTTACTGGGATTATTTCAGTGCCTTCACAACTGTAGGGAGGCGTATCATTATCAGACAACGTCAGTATCTTTGTCTCAACACCTAATGCTTTCGTTCCGGAAGCGATAAATCGGATGACTTGCTCCACACCACCGTTAGTTTCTGGGTAGCAAGTTCGGTATACTTGTAATACTTTCATTAATATCTCATTGCTGTGGTGAGTAACCAGTTGGCGCTTCCAAAAGAAGGCGCTTAATGCACTCTACATCGAAGTTATGGCAGCATATATCCAATTCTTGGAGTAGGGGATGCATCTCTTTCCAAGTGAGCTTATCTTCACAAGCCGTCATTATCTTTTGGTGGCTTGTTCCCTCGACATTATCACCAATCAACAATTCCTCGTAGAGCTTTTCACCGGGTCTCAAACCAGTGAATTTAATTTCAATATCTCCTTCATTGCTATTGCCATCAAAGTACTCTTTCATACCCATCAGGTGGATCATCCGTTTTGCTAGGTCGACAATTTTAACTGGCTCGCCCATATCTAACACAAAGACTTGTCCATTATGCCCTATTGCTCCAGCCTGAATAACCAACTGGGCTGCTTCTGGTATTAGCATAAAGTAGCGGATAATGTCAGGGTGAGTAACGGTAACAGGGCCGCCCGCTTTTATCTGTTTTTTAAAGAGGGGTACAACAGAACCTGAAGAACCAAGCACATTACCAAAACGCACCATAGTAAAAGTAGTTTTGGTTCCTTTATCAGCCAGTGCCTGTAGAACTAATTCTGCCATCCGTTTACTGGTGCCCATAATATTCGTAGGACGTACCGCTTTATCGGTTGAGATAAGTGTGAAACTTTCGACACCAGCCTCGATAGCCGCCGTAGCACATGCTAGGGTACCGAATACATTGTTGCGAATACCTTCGATGACGTTATCTTCTACAAGCGGTACATGCTTATAAGCCGCAGCATGGTAAATAGTGTTAACTTTATGAGCGACCATTAGTTTATGTAAACGGTTTTCCTTTTGCACCGAACCAAGAGCCGCGATAATTTTGGTCTCTAATTTTAGATTTTGTTTTATGGCTTGCAGTTCTTGATCGATGGAATATAGATTGTATTCATTGAGTTCAAATAAAACGAGCGTTGTGGGATTTTGGGCAATAATTTGACGGCACAGTTCAGAACCAATAGAGCCACCAGCCCCTGTCACCATCACGCTTTTCCCAGTAATATTTCTGCCCAATAGCGCCTTATCCGGCGCTATTGGTGCTCTACCCAGTAAATCTGAAATATCTAAGTCCTGAACATCTGTGGCTTGTGCTCTACCAGAGGCAATATCCTCCACTGAAGGGACAGATTGAACTTCAATTGGCCAATGAGAGAGTCTTTCAAGCAGTCTTAATCGCTCACCTTTATTCATATTGTTAATTGCGAGCAGCAATTTGACTGGCTGATAAAGTGACTGTAGTCGTTCAAATTGGTCGCTGTGATGTACACGAATACCAAACATGATTTGGCCAGCTTTAATCGGATCATCATCAAGCAGTATAACAGGGTGGTATTCATCACCTTGGATAAGGGCGTAGGCTAGATCTCTCCCTGTGGCTCCTGCACCGTAGATAAAGACGTTTGGTTTTTGTCTTTTGTAATAGTGATAATAAATGGTTCTGATAAGGATTCTTGGGCCACCTAAGCTAAGAATAGCAAGTCCAGCGTAGATAAAGGGTACACTTCTAGGAATAAAGGCCTGAAAGAAGAAACCACTTAAGGCAAGCGTAAGCGCTGATAAGAAAACGGAAAGGAAGATATAGCCGATTGCAGGCATCATCATATAGCGCAGAACCGCTCGGTACATCCCAAGTCTAATAAAGCAAAAAATAGTTATACCTAGTGTGGTTGCTAAGCAGGCGAGCTCTTTCGCTCCCATATAAAAACTAAAGGTATCTAGTCGCAGCGCAATCGCGAGGTAAAGAGAACAAATAATCGCTAGAATGTCATAGCAAATCGTAATTAGGCGCTTGTTTTGTCTTTGTGCATTGAGAAGAAATTCAATAGGTGTGAACATTACTTGCTACTAAGCCTTTATGAGTCACATCGGCGGTGTACGTACGATGTTGATATGGATATTATTGTTATCGCTCGAATTGTAGTTTGCTTGAGGAAAATTGGCTACCCTTTACCCTAACTTGGAATATCGATTATTGTTCAAATATTTCTTTCAGTGGTGGAGTTTAACCCTGAGCACAGTTTGCATGCACTTAGCTTTAAATTAAAGGTCATATTTTGAAAATATTGGTTACAGGCAGTTCTGGGTTTGTTGGTTCTAAAGTGATGGAACAGGCATCACGTATCGGTTGGGAGTGTATTGGCCAGCGTCGTACGTTGAATCGCACTAACCACTCTCAACATGATTTTGTTACCTCTTTGGAGGCGAATACGGATTGGCGTTTAGCGCTCAATGGCGTGGACTGTGTCGTCCATTGCGCCGCTAGAGTGCATCAAATGCAAGATTCAGCTCAGGATGCACTGACGCTTTATCGTGATGTTAATACTGCGGGTACCTTGAATTTAGCTCGTCAGGCGGTGGAAGCGGGCGTGAAACGATTTATTTTCATCAGTTCAATCAAAGTGAATGGTGAGTATTCAAAGCCTGATCAGCCTTTTCTGCCTGAAACTTCGTTCATTCCTGACGATCCTTATGGCCTAAGTAAATATGAAGCCGAGCAAGGGTTAAAGAAATTAGCCGATGAAACGGGCTTAGAAGTGGTCATTATTCGGCCACCCTTAGTGTATGGTGAAGGTGTAAAAGCGAATTTCCTCAGCATGATCCAGTGGGTTGAAAAAGGTATACCTCTACCCTTAGGACTCATACATAACAAACGCAGCTTAGTGTATCTTGGGAACTTAGTGGATTTAATCATGAATTGCTGTACTCACACTAACGCGCCAGGTAACACTTTTCTTGTCTCAGATGATCTTGATGTATCAACAACTGAGATACTAAAAACCATCGCAAATTCGCTTGCTGTACCTAGTCGTTTATTGCCTATTCCTGAGCGTGTGCTTAAGACGTTATTCATCATTACTGGCAAAAAATCGATGGCTCAACGTTTATGTTGTGACCTGCACGTCGATATCAGTGAGACTAAGCGTACTCTGAACTGGTCACCGCCATACACCTTTCAACAAGGTATCCAAAAAACCGTAAGTGCTTACTTACACAATAAAAAGTAGAGAACCATTAATGTTGCGTATTTTAGATTTTGTCTTTGCCTTGCTAGGGCTATGTATTCTTTGGCCGATTTTATTGATCGTTTACGTATTAGGGTATTTTGATACTGGCTCACCGGTGTTTATGCAAACTCGAGTTGGGCGTTACAAGAAGCCATTTACATTAATCAAGTTTCGAACCATGCCAGTCGATACTCAATCGGTTGCAACTCACTTGGTGGGTGCGAGTTCAGTAACTAAGCTGGGTAGTATCTTGCGTAAAACGAAGTTAGATGAGCTTCCTCAACTGATTAACGTCGTTAAAGGTGAGATGAGTTTAGTTGGACCTCGGCCATGCTTATTTAACCAACAAGAATTAATTCAGATCCGAGATGAGAAAGGAGTGTTTGATGTTCGCCCTGGGATCACAGGTCTGGCACAGGTAAATGAGATCGATATGTCAACTCCTGAACTGTTGGCAGATTGGGATCTGAAGATGATTCAAAACATGTCACTCACGCTATATTTTACCTGTATTATTCAAACCGTCTTAGGCAAAGGCGCAGGTGATAGGGTTTAATCCGTCTGCGTCACAAAAGATCTTTTGACCTTACTGTGACGCAATGAAATTCTTGGCAATTATCTTTTTATCAATGTTACTGCTGCCGCGCTAACCTTGTTTCGTTCGTTTCTACATTTGGCCATTGATATTCTCCGTGGTGGTAAGTGTTCACTTGTGCTTTCAACCACGGTTGGATGAAATTGATCGAAACAAAAATGCTTAAGCGTTCGATATCTAATTCTTCTCCGTTCACAAGCCTCGTATCTGTTTTATTGGCGATAGCCGCTAATATACCGACCAATTCGCCTTGTGCATTGAATGCACCACCGCCACTCATGCCAGAACGTATTGGGGCGTCGGTAATGCTGGCTGGGCATTTGCTGAAGTAACGGCTATTGACGAAGTTTAAGTCCAAATGATACGTCCCTTTTCCCATCACCACATCACCACTGCCACTCACACCAAACGCCTCTATTTTTTCTCCTTGATAAACTAGCCCTAATTCTGGAAGTACAGCATGTTGGTTGTCTGACTCGATCAAAGCCACATCACAAGTGGGATGGTAAGCTACCACTTTGGCATAATTCATTTTTGCCACATGAGCTGCAGTTAAGCTTAAATTTGGAGTTAAGGGCACACTCGATCCGTAACCAAAATACAGCAATGGAATACCGGTGAATTCATAATTAATCGCTGGGGGATTTTGCGCTTTCATGGTTCGCCCGTTAGAGCCTGCGCAACCCACTAAAATGAAAGTAAGCACTAACATTGAGTAACGAAATAACCGACAGAAATGAGATCCGATAACAGGCTGAAGGAACATAAGAACCTCCTATTCAAAGCCAACAATACCGAGATCTTGATGCGCATCTAGATCAAATGTGTTTACCTAATAAAGTATAGATGTAATGGATTACATTGCCATGCGTCACATAAAAAATAGTTATAGTGGATGTTTTAATCAATAGTGGGTTGGCTGTTTCTTGTTGAAAAGTAGAGATATTCTTTAGGCAGGCATTGAAAAGAGAGCCCATAAATGAGCTCTCTTTTTATTAGTAACAATAGTCTAAGCTAGTTGCTTGAGATAGGGCGACCATACCAAGGGGAGCGTGCATCCGTCATATCGTACAAGCGATATTGTCGGTTCAGCATTTGCCCACCATCACGTTGAATCGGTAACCAAGATACGGTCACGCGCTGTGTACTCGGCCGAATGGTCATCAAGTCCATAGGAATTGAAACATAAAATCCCTTGGTAAAACTGCCTTCACCAAACTCTTCTGCAGAAAGGTTCGTTTTAGAAATAAACGCCCCGGCAATCACACCACTATCAAACTGCTTAGAAAAATCGACCGACATACCGATATCGTCGGTTAAGTAACGCCCCGCACTGACCTTGAGTAACGTATTGTCGATCAATGACCAAAACTTAGGCTGCCAATAGAGCGTTGCATGGCCTGTTACTGTGCCCGTCTGTACTCGATAGTTTCGACCCGTTTGTGGATCAGAATGCACTTCTTCTTTATACAGACCGAAAGCGGTGTCAGGGTCGCGCTGTTTTACATAGTTTCCATCAATCCCAACCGCCCAATTTTTGCCTAATGGACGATAGAGTATTTCGCCGCCGACACCAGCAAACATGGTTTCGAGATACCCTGCGTAGCTTTGACCAAACCAACTTTGGCCGAAAGTATCAAAGTAGGTTAGTTGCAGGCTATCAAGGCGAACGGCATCTTCATAATATTGTCGAGACAAGGTACGAACCCGTTTCAAATCAGTACCATCTGGCGGTACGGTGTACTTGTATTTGTCGTAGTTATCGGCAAGGTTGCCATAAAGGCTGCCAGAGAGTAGCCAATGATCTCGTGTTTGTACGCTGGCATTGGCACTGACACCAAGCGCGTACAAATAAAAGTCTTCAGAGCCACCAAAAGACTGCTGCAACACAGGCGCTAAACCAAATTGCCACGCATCATACTGCTGCGCTTTTACTTCGCCATTGATCGCGACGGGGTTACCGCGCGCACTGGCATCGGTGATGTGAGCGTTAGGGTAATCACGGTCAGCAACACGGGCAAACGCATTCGCTTTTATTCTGGTTTCAGTGAGAGGCTGATTATTGGCCGTCTCGATGATGCGATATGTCTGTGCATCAATGCCTTGATTCGCCAGCAGCAATGCGGCGCGTTCATGCGCTTCTTTGCGATCGCGATACTTATATTGTTCAGCTTCAATCGTGAGGGTGGCATCATCTTGGTACAAAGTCGCTTGTTTATAACCGGCGATTACATCAAGGTCATGAAGTAGCGTTTGCCATTCAGCATCGTCTAACTCATGTGATTTCGCTTTCGGAGCATAACTGGGTTTGGGTTCATCAACCCACACCGGTTGCATGGTCGCCAAGTTCGTACCCAAGGTAATGCCTGCGGTAAAGGTATTACCGCGTTCATAGCTAAGGCGTAAATCGGCCCAATCAGCAAGAGCGTATACCACACCAAAGTTCCACGGTGTTGAAACGGGCATTACTGCATCACCACGGGTGACGGGAAAATCACTGCGGTAATCATTGCCATCGTATTCCACTTTTAGACGCAGTGGTTGCCAAGGTGTTTGGTATTCAACCCCACCAAACAGCGACGTACAACCCGTGAACATCCGTCCAATATCAAATTGGCCGCCTTTACCACTGTAACTACCATCGCGACCGCAATCTGGTGTTGAGGATTTATCACCCGTTAAGTTCGCGTTGTTACCCAAATAACCCCAGCCAACGCCGAGTGTGACATCCAATGGGCCAAAACGTTTACTGGCTGCAATAAATTCGCCATCAAACAAACCTGTACCGCCAACATCACGTAACCCTACCGACACTTCTGGCAGCCAATATCCCTCTTCTAGCAAACGCAGTTTGGCATCAATCGATTTATCCGTGTATTTCGTATCACCGCTAAAGCTGGTATCGCCGCTGTAAAGTAGCTCATGCACTTGCGTGTAACGAATTGTCGCTTCTAGCCATGGGAAGAGTTGGAGTGAACTGACGTAATGAATGTAATCATCGTTGTTTGTGACGCTTAAACTGAATTGGCCTTCTGGCATCATGCGGGCACTGGGCATCTGTATTAAGCCTGTACCACCAAAATCAGTTTGAGAATGCACCAGCGTCGGGTAGCTGAATTCGTCAGCTTGGCTCGGTAACGCCAAACTAAACGCAATGCAGCACGCCATACAAGTGACGCGAGGTGGTTGAATCGTCGAAGACGAAAGATAACTCAGTTTCATCATGGCAATTGATTTCGCAGCAGTTCAACGACAATGTCGTTCACATTGTGTAGTGAATATTGAGGATAAAGTGACGTCGTTTCGATAGGGAAAGGCACGTAAAGTGTCGCTCCGGGCGCGATATCTTGAAAGTCGTGATTCCAATAGGCGATATCATGCAGTGAGGCGTGACCATCGGGTTGAATCACCCATACTTGCGAGATATCCGTCTCAGCAAGGCCTGCCGAGCGAACATAATGACCCGCATCGGTGCGTGGTTTCCAAGCCATGTCACCAGCTTGTTTAACATTCCCAAAAACTGATACTGTGGTGGGTAACGTATTGAGTGACAGCAGCCATTGACCTTGTAATTTCGGGTTCTGACTGGCCGTGATACGCGTGATGTCGGGATCAAGCGGAGTAAAAATACGCTGTGCAAAAGTATTCGCGCGTAGCTGCTCTTTCAGCTGACGCCAGCGCTTTTTGTGAGCCGATGCGGCCAAACTTTCTTGATGGGTGATCGCAAGCAGAACCTGCTGCTTTTTTTGATACGGGCTGGTCACATCAAATAAGGCGCTGCTTAGCCAATCGATATCGGCAGGTAACTGCGCACGGGCATTTAGCGCATTGATGACTAATTCATCCACTTTTGGCACAGATGCAAAAGAGAGGGAGAGGGCAGGTTTCTCTGCGCTTCTCACTTCAACCACACTAGCCGGTGCACTATAGGCAGCCGGTGATAGTGCGCATAATACGCCCAGCAGAAAATGCTTCATTAATGTGGGTTTTATTAATGTAGCTTTTGGCACTGATGCACTCAGTAACGTGCGTTTTTCTAGCCAAACGTAGCGTATAACGTAGCGTATTAAGTTAGGCCATAGAATCATGACTTATTCGCTCCTGAGAAAGGTTTAGCAACAATCAGTTCAAAGCGCGCCATGCCGGGAGCTGGCGTTTGTTCGCTGGCAACGACTTCGCCACTGCTTGGCTCAAGCCAATAGTGATTCGTGTAATGTTGGTCAATCGCTAAAATCGTCACATTTTCCACCACATGTAATAAATTTCTAGCGCCCTGTGGCAATAGCTTTTGCTCCTCACCTTGTACAACAAAGCGAGATTGAGCGTGATATTGGGCGTGATAGCCCGGCTGCCAGCTGATCTCATATTCCCAGTAGCGCGGGGTGCTGGAGTCATGCAAACCAATCGCTAGAGGATCAGGCTGCTGCGATCGAATATTGGATAAATTCGCATCCAGCAAATTCACGGTTTTAGTGATTCGCCCTGCAGAGGTAACGATCATCTCATGATTTGCGGATAAATATTTTAAAGCCAGCGGGTTGGATTGAAATTGGCTAGACTCTTTTTCGGCCCAAGCCAATATCATTAATGCTTGAGGGTTATCACCTTGCTTTACATAAATACTAGCGTAGGGCAACTCATTAATTTTATTTTGCGAGATACTTAATGATTCAGGGCCAAATAGAGCAAGATTTAAAGAATCAGTAAAATATTGAGTGTTTTGTGTACAGCCTGTAATTAAAAAACCGCAACAAATAAATAACGAGCGAATAGCAAACTTCATAATAGGGGCTTAATAATAAAAATTCGTCATTTGAATATTTAAAAAACAACCGCCAATGGCGGTTGTGAATTAAGCAGGCGCTTATTGCGCTGCGGTTACTGTAGTGGTAGTAGAAGTACCTGAATTGCTTGCTGCAACTACTACACCCGCTACAAGTGCACCACCGATAGCTACAGACGTTGCCGTTACTGTACCTACTGCTGCCGTTGTCGCTGCTGTACCGCCAGCGGCTCCGCCAGTGGTTGACGCTGCTGTTGTCTCTTCAACAGCAGCCATCGCTACGCCACCAAAAGCAAAAGATGCTAATAGTGCGATTGCTGTTTTTTTCATAGTATTCCCCATGAAGTTTAATTACATCGATGTATGCCCAATATAGATTGGGCGTCGCAACAATAAACATTATTGATGTCAATGTAAACAAGTTGCACTCTAGGCGAATCGACTATTTCAATTAAGATTAAAAAATAATCAGCTATTAACTAACTTAATAGTAAATAAAGCGAAATCAATAAGGAAAATACTTACAGGGTAGGAAAATACTTACTTCACATTCAATAGTAACCTATGTATCATTCCGCAGCCTTTGATAGTACAAAAAATTGATAAATCAAATTTTATTTTCATCACCCCTTTATTGATTATATTGTAATTTGAAAGTCTAATTAGTGGGTGCTGTGCTGCATTTTAATGAATAACCTATTTTCAATTATCATCGGCTTAAACGTATTTAACACCGTCATAGGGAGCGCCCTAGGGCGGTAGCGTGCCAGCAAGTTTTTTATGTATGACTTCTAGCACATTGATATATAAACACATTACTCATGTGCCTTGGCTTCATATAAGCACCTTGGTCATGGCTGTGATTGAAATAGCAGGAACGTTCGCGTGTCAAAAAAGTATTTGCCTTTGATTATCGCCTCAGTAGTTTTAACGGGGTGCACCATTCCGGGTTCACACCTACCTACGGGTGAAAAAAATGCCGCATGGGAAGCAGAAAGCAACGAATCCTTATCTTCTCAAGTGAATGTCTACCCCCTTACTCCTGCTTTTATTAAAGAGCTGAAAAAATATAAAAATCAGCCTATTACCCAACCCAATGCTCCATTAGAACAAGAAATTGCTCGCTACGAATATTACATCGGTCCTGGTGATGTGCTTAATATCACCATTTGGGATCACCCGGAGTTAACCATTCCTGCCGGTTCATACCGTAGTTCGGCAGAAGCGGGTAACTGGGTCCATGCGGATGGCACCATCTTTTACCCTTACATTGGTGAAGTGAGTGTGGCGGACAAAACCGTAACGGAAATCCGCCAAGTGATTTCAGAAAAGTTAGCTAAGTACATTGAATCGCCTCAGGTAGATGTCAACGTCGCTTCTTTTCGCTCGCAAAAATCCTACATTACTGGTGAAGTTAAAACGCCGGGTCAGCAAGCCATCTCAAATATTCCCTTAACATTATTAGATGCCATTAACCGTGCTGGTGGTATTACCACGGATGCAGATTGGCGCAATGTGACGCTTACTCGTAATGGTAAAGAGGAACTTCTTTCTCTTTATGCTTTGATCCAGAAAGGCGATTTAACGCAAAACCGCTTACTGCGCGATAGCGATATCGTCCATGTGCCACGTAATGACGGGCAAAAAGTGTTTGTGATGGGCGAAGTCAAACAGCCACAAATGCTGAAAATTGACCGTACAGGTATGAGCCTGACCGAAGCCTTGAGCACAGTCGGCGGCATTAATGAATACGAAGCCGATGCCACGGGTATTTTTGTGATTCGCGGCGCGCAACAACAGCAAGCCGTGTTAAGCCACGCGGCGCCCAACCAAGATGACCCTATCGCCAATATTTACCAGCTCAATATGCAAGATGCCACGGCGTTAGTCATGGGCACAGAGTTTGAACTGCAACCTTATGATGTGGTGTATGTTACCACCACGCCTGTTGGGCGCTGGAACCGTTTGATCAGGCAATTGTTGCCAACCATCAGCGGCTTTAATGAGCTGTCTGAAGGTGCGTTACGGGTGAAAAATTGGCCATAACTGAACAGTAAATAAGAGAAAAAACGTGTTTTCTAAAATATTAGTGGTGTGTGTCGGTAACATCTGCCGTTCACCAACAGGCGAGCGAGTATTACAAAAGCTATTGCCGAATAAAGAAGTGGCTTCGGCTGGCATTGCTAGCGCCAAAAGCCATCTTGAGGGCAAACCCGCCGATACCATGGCCAGCCAAGTTGCTGCCGAACATGGCATTGATTTAGCTGGCCATGCATCACAGCAGCTCACGTCAGCGCTTTGCAGCCAGTATGATTTAATTCTCGTGATGGAAAAGGGGCACATTAGTGCATTAAGTGAGATAGCCCCTGAAGCACGCGGCAAAGCCATGCTATTTGGGCAATGGATAGGCCAGCAAGACATCCCAGACCCATATCGCCAAAGCAAAGAAGCATTTGACCATGCCTACCAGTTAATTGACCAAGCCGCGCAAGCTTGGGCCAAAAAGCTGTAATCACCATAAGCCAAAACAGGCCGTTAGGACTTTAAACACAATGACAGCACAACAGATTAAACAACGCGTCGACACCACTTCTGACGAAATCGAGCTCGGTAAATTGTTTGGCCTTCTGCTGGATGGCAAATGGATCATTCTCGCGACGACCACTTTATTTGCTATCTTTGGCATTGCCTTTGCCTTGCTCTCAACACCGATATACAAAGCCGATGCTTTGATTCAAATCGAACAAAAAGGCTCTGGCGGTATTTCATCATTAGTCGGCGGGGAAATGAGCGATCTCTTCTCTTCTGAATCATCCGCCACCACTGAAATTGAAATCATCAAATCACGGATGATTTTAGGCGATACCGTTCATAAATTTAACCTAACAACCTTAGTTGAGCCGGATTACTTTCCCGTTATTGGCAAAGGCATTGCGCGCCTTCGCGGGCAAATAAACCGCATTCAAGTCAGCCGCTTTGAACTGCCAAGTTATGCATGGCAAACGGGCCACCAAATAGTGGTGCAGGATGCAGAACAAAAAACCTACCAGTTAGTGCGTGAAGATGGCCGTGTAATACTCAGCGGTAAAGTAGGTGAACTGGCAAAAAGTGATGATTACCAACTGTTTGTCACCGATTTAGATGCCAATAGCGGTTTTGCATTTAACATCAGTAAACAAAGTGAGTTAGATGCGATTAAATGGCTGAAAGATAACTTATCAGTGACTGAACGCGGCAAACAAACCGGCATTGTTGAGCTCTCTTTCACCGGCGAAAACCCTAGCCAAATTCAAGCCATTTTGGATGATATAAGCCAAAACTACTTTTTGCAGAACGTGCAGCGCAACTCGGCAGAAGCTGAAAAAAGTTTAGCTTTCTTAAAAGGCCACCTGCCAACCATTAAAACCGAATTAGACAGCGCGGAAGATGTATTAAACCGCTACCGCCAAGCCAATGATTCGATTGATTTAAGCTTAGAAGCGAAATCCACCTTAGAAGTGATGGTGAAGCTAGAAGCGCAGCTTAACGAACTTACGTTTAAAGAGAGTGAAGTGAGCCAGCGTTTCACTACTGACCACCCAGCGTACAAATCACTATTGGATAAACGCCAAGTCTTGCTTGGTGAAAAAGAGCGCTTAAATCAGCAAGTACAAAAGCTGCCTAAAACTCAGCGTGAAATTTTACGCATGACGCGTGACGTGCAAGTAAACCAGCAAATTTACATTCAATTGCTGAACAAAGTGCAAGAGCTGAACATCATTAAAGCCGGAACGGTCGGCAATGTGCGCATTTTAGATAGCGCAGCTACCTATGCAAAAGCCGTGAAACCGAAAAAACCACTGATTGTTGTACTCGCGACCTTGCTTGGCGGCATGTTAAGCGTTGGCGTGGTATTGGTGAAAGCAGCGCTGCACCGCGGCGTAGAAAACCCAGACGATATTGAACAGCTTGGCCTTTCGGTTTACGCCAGTGTACCTAAGTCGATTCTGCAGTTGGAATTTGCAGAAAAAATCAATAAAAAGCGTAAATCCCTGCAAGAGATGATGCTGCTGGCGGAAAGTAACCCGGCGGACCTTTCTATTGAAGCGCTACGCGGCCTGCGGACCAGTTTGCACTTCGCAATGTTAGAAGCCAAAAACAACGTGGTGATGATTTCTGGCCCTGCGCCGGGCATTGGTAAATCGTTTGTTTCCACCAACTTTGCTGCGGTTGTAGCCAAAACTGGGCAAAAAGTGCTGCTGATTGATGCCGACATGCGCAAAGGCTACTTACAGCAACCCTTCGGCGTAACTTGGGAAAATGGCCTTTCAGACCTTCTCAGTGGCAAAATTGATTACGCGCAAGCGATTAAAACCACCCAAGTAGATAACTTAGACATTATGACGCGCGGCCAAGTGCCACCCAACCCTTCAGAACTGCTTATGCACCAACGTTTTAAAGCTTTGGTTGAATGGGCTTCACAAAATTATGACCTAGTGATTATTGATACCCCGCCGGTACTTGCGGTGACAGACCCAAGCATTGTGGGTGCCCATGCTGGTACAACGTTAATGGTGGCACGCTTTGGTCTAAATACCGCCAAAGAGATTGATGTCGCCAGAAACCGTTTTGAACAAGCCGGTATTGAAGTGAAAGGTGTGATCTTTAATGCGGTAGAGAAGAAAGCATCTAGTTCTTACGGGTATGGGTATTATAACTATGCTTATTCAAGCGATAAGAAGTAGAGGCTAATAGAGCAGTATCGAGATGCTAGTAATCGAGCAACGAAGAGCTGAAAAGTAGATATGGGATGTGACAACCATATCCTGTCACTCCATAACAGAGGAACGAAGTCTCTGGAATCTAAAGCGCCAAACTATTCTCCTCTGCTTAGCGTAGCTATTGGTATCATCTTGCTTGCACATCACTTGAGCGAATAGAATAATTTCTCGAAATCTTAGCTTTTGCTTCTCCCCCTCCCCTTGAACGCCGCAGTATTGTGAGTGATGGTGCCAATAAAAGGGGGAGTTAGAGGGGGTGGTTAGCTATGAACAACCAAACCCACCCAAGCTAGGGAAAAATCATGAACATGCCCATGTTTAAAGGGGTCGTAGCCTTCTGATAAAGAATTCGAAAGCGAGAAATCCGGATAGCTTGAATCGAGTTGATTTTCATTGTTTATTAAAATCAATGATTTACAGTTTTTGACTATTTATTTAATAGGCTAGAGGCGAAGTTTTTACCAACCTTGAGCCCTTGTGTAGCAAGAATGTCCATGATTTTTTCGTGTTGAGTCGATGCATTGGACACTCGATACTGAATTTGGCGAAGATGCTTGCCGAAAATGAGCGGAAGAAAGTGCTGAGAACTTCGCAAGGAGCAGACCAATGTGCTTAAACATGCTGAAGAGTGAAACGACTTTAAAGCAAGTATTAAAGATAAAAGAGCAATATGTGCGATGGATCCTGAGTATCTTTTAAAGGTTCAGGTGAGTCTTTATTTATGGGAATATTCATTCGGTTTCCGTGATGAAAAAAACTAGATTTAAAGATAGTTTAGTTATTTCGATAATAATTTGGGCTCATTGTGAATGGTGTTTGTTGTAATAAATCTATTCTTATTGGATTTTAGTTGAGTATGAGGGTTGCTTTTTGAAACAAAGAGGTGAAATATATTTCCATCCAATTTTTATTTTTATCATTGGTGTGAATTTTTTCTATGTATTACCAATGTTTTATTATAACGAAGACTACCTTTTTCCATTATCTATATTACTTTTAGGTTGTTTTTCATATGTATTCGGTTGGTATGTGAATTTTAATAAAAAAATCCCTACTTTTTTAAAAAAAGACATATCCCACTATATTGCAGTTGATTTGATTTTTTACTTTTTCCTTATTAGCACATTATTAAAACTTACAGAAGTTTCCACCTATTCGAACTATTCTGAGATCTACGCTGGAAGGAGTGAAAGCGATATATACTATTTGTTAGTTTCTAAATTTATAGATGTGGTGAGCTTATTATCAGCATCTTTATATGCATCAAGGTCAAAACGAAAATATATATTAGTTTTTATTGTCTATTCTTTTTCTGAGCTTATGTCTCCTACTAGATTACACTTTATTTTGATAATTATTTATTGGTTATGTTTTGGTGTTTCTTTTAGATTTATAAAAATTAAAATTTGGCACTCAGTTTTGGGATTAGCAAGTTTACCAATATTATTTTCATTCTTATTAATTAAGAGATTATCTAGTTATTCTTCTGAGAGCTTTTTGTCTTCATTTTCAAACCTAGTAAAGAATCTTGATATTTTATATCTAATGAAAATATCTATAGACTCAATGGAAACATTTCAGACATATTTGACTTCAAAGATGATAATTGAAAGTTCTTTTATTCATCCGGAGTCTGGTATTGTAAGATTTATATTTATGGGTATTCCAAGAAGTGTGTGGTCAGATAAACCTGAACCAATGGCTAGATTGATAGCTAAACAATTTTATCCTGAGGCATACGCAAACGGTGGAGGGATGGTTGGAGGGATATTCGGTGATCCTTACGCGAATGCTGGGATTTTAGGAATAATTATGATCTGGATGGGTATAGGGTATCTTTCTAGATTGACCTATAACAGTACAATTAATTCCATTTATACAGGTGATAATACAGGTAATGTACTTAAATTATTAACTTACTTTATATTTGTTTCTTATTTTATACAATGTTTGAGAGGTTTTTTTTCAGATTTATTTTGGGTGTATTTATATCAAACCATAATTGTCATTATATTATCAAAGATGATTAAATTTAAATGAAAGATAGATTAATTAAAGGTATTTTATCATCCTATTATGGGCAGGTGATTACAATTTTATTTCAATTGATATCAATACCATTTTTCCTAAATTATTGGGGGGAAGGAAAATACTCAGATTGGCTTGTTATATTCACTATTCCATCAATAATCGGGATGATGGAGCTCGGAATATTTAATGTAATAGTTAATGAAGTTGTCACATTAAATAATAACAGGTTAAATCAGAAAAATAGAGAGTCATATAATTTAGCCTCTTCAGTTAATACAACATTATTCATCGTTCTTTTTATACTATTCTTCATTACATTTATAGCATATGTGACTGAATTCGGTTATCTATACTCTATAGTCGTTTTATATTCGGTAGCTTTGATCTTAACCAATTATTACAGTGCGTTATTTAAGGTTACTATTGAGTTTCACGTTGCTAGTTTTATTGCAAATACGACAAGGTTGATTGAATATTTAACTATCTTTTCATGCGTATATATTGATTTGCCTTTTGAAGATATTTTTGTTTCATTGTGTATGGTGAGAGCTTTTTCGATTATATTTATGCTTAATTTTCCTATGAGGAAAAGAGACTTGTGTGGAATTATTAGCTTTAAAAAGTTTAATTTTTCATCATATGTATCGATAAGGGATGTGTTTAAGAACTCTTTACTACCGATATCATTGATATTTAACAATCAAGTTTTGATTGTATTGGTAAAGTTTTATTTTGGTGATATTTACGTTGTTGTTTTCTCTACTATGAGGACATTTTTCAGATTATCCAATCAAGTTACTTCTGCCATTAATAATTCAATTTGGCAAGAATTTATTCGTGTTATTCATGAGAAAAAAAGTGCCAAACCAATGCTTGTCAAGTTACTCAAGGTAAATGTTGCAATATTGTCTATAATGCTCTTGTTTTATACCATTTGTGGTGAGTATTTCTACGGCTATTGGACCAAAAACAAAATTAGCTATGATTATTATGAGTACCTTATAATATTGATATCTGTTTTGTTTTATGCACTATGGCAGCCGATGTATATTTATTTGAACTCATTGAAAAAATATTTTTCATATTCATGTTTCTATTTTTTATCACAAGTTATTATTATGTTCTCACTTTTGAGTGAATTATTCAACTTTGGTGAGTTTGTT
This sequence comes from Vibrio sp. V09_P4A23P171, assembly GCF_963875615.1. Lineage (NCBI taxonomy): Bacteria > Pseudomonadati > Pseudomonadota > Gammaproteobacteria > Vibrionales > Vibrionaceae > Vibrio > Vibrio sp. V09_P4A23P171. Next base: position 18,581 of record NZ_CAWNMR010000066.1, on the reverse strand, counting down.
TCAATATTAATGATTTCTGAAATTTTAATGTTTTTGTATTTATTTAGATTAACATTATTTAATCGAAAACTAAGTGAATGTATATGAAAAAGGTTATTGCAACACCATTTTACTATTCGAGTAATACAAAATTTGTTAACTCTAAACATAAATCTTACGAAATTTATCATAACTGTATCATACAACTTTTTAGCCAAATAAAGTCATTGAGCACAGAGGAATTGGATTTAATCCTTTTTGTTAATAAAGAGATTAATAACGAGTTTCGCGATAAATTAGGTATGATTGGAGTTAAGGTTATAATAGTAGAAGATTGTAAATACAGCGATAAAAATAATATAAAAAATAAATTTCCTGGCTGCCTGTTTTTGTTGGACTCGATAAGATATGTTAAACAATTGAGTTTTGGGGATATTCTATTTTTAGACTCTGATGTTTTTGTAAATAAGCCTATAGATTTAAAGTTAATGTTTAATGATAAGGTTTCATTTTATACAATTCCTTATGAAAAATATCTTAAAGTAAATGGTCGTTCTATCCAAGAACTTAACTGCGATTCTGTTATAAATATGAAGCATAACGAATCAAACGTAGAGTATTGTGGTGGAGAATACGTGTATGTGCCAAAAAACAAGTTAGATGACGTTTGTGAAAGAATTGAGTTTTGGTTTGATTATTACAATAGTCTCAAAGCAAGTATTACTGAAGAGCATATTCTATCTCAGATTAAGCATGATTTAACTGATGATAGTTGTTCCATCTCTGAGCATATGATTTTAAAAAGGGTATGGAATACAGGTAGATTTAATAATATAGAAGGAAACGAGAAGAATTATATTTTATTACATATGCCTGCTGAAAAAGATAAAGGTTTTCAGTTGATAGCCAATAAGATAAAAAATAATAAGTTAATTGGTTTAAATGATTTTAACCTTTACAGGAACAGAGTAATGTATTTGTTAAAAAGGATAAAGCAAGAATTATCATTAAGGAATATTTTATGAAAAATAGATTGGTTTTTTTACAGCCAGCATTACCAACCTATAGAGTTTCCTTTTTTGAATCTTTAATTTTTAAATCGAATTATAATGTAGAGATATATGCTTCCCCAAGGGATTTTTTAAATGTAAAAACTGTCCAATGCAAAGGGCTACATTTGGTCGGGAATTTTATAAAAATAGGCCCATTTTACTGGCAAGCTGGGCTTAAGGTTGGTGATATTTCTGAGGATGATATTATTGTGGTATCGGGTAATCCAAGGATAATTAACTACATGCTCCTTTATTTTAAATGTAAACTAAAAAAGAGGAAAGTCATTTGGTGGGGGCAAGGTTGGACTGCTGGAAGTAAAGGTATCAGTTCGAGAATTCGCAGAAAACTAATGATATTTTCTGATGGAATAGCTGTTTATACCGAGAAAGAATCAAAAGAAATTAGTCATAGGAATATAATAGGATTGAATAATGGTCTAGATGTAAATTCTGTCCCTATTTTTGACAAGAAGTTAGTAAAAAAAGACGAAGTTATTCGATTGGTTTTCATTGGCAGATTAACCAAAAAAGCAAATGTCAATATTCTATTTAAAGCGCTATCAAAAGTCAGAGTTAGTTACCACTTAAGTATTATAGGTGACGGTGATGTGAAAAATGATTTGGAATTGTTGGCTGAAGAGCTTGATATATCATCAAACATTACTTGGCATGGACAATTGTTTAATAATGATAATATCTCAAAAATAACTAATCTATGCGATGTTTTTGTTTATCCCGGTGCTGTTGGGTTGAGTCTTATTCATGCATTTTCTTTATCTTTACCTGCCTTAGTTCATAATGAAGAAAATCACCATATGCCAGAATTTGCTGCGTTCAAGGAGAGTTATAACGGAATATCTTTCTCTCGTAATAATATAGAATCTTTATCAAGTGTGATTGACTCTTTGGATAAAAATAAGTTGCTTGAGATGTCTAAAAATGCTCGTGATACAGTAAGTGAATCCTTTAATACTGAAGATATGGCTGACAGGTTTTGTTCTCTAATAAGGAAGGTAAATGGAAAAAATATTAGTTAACGCTTCCAACCTCCATGTTGGTGGCGGAGTTCAGGTAGCGGTTTCGTTCATTACAGAATTGTCTCATATACTGAAAGAGAACCCAATTAATGCTGATTTTTCTGTAATTGTATCTTCTTCAGTTAAAAAGAGCCTAAGTAGTGAAGTGATTTATAGTTCCTTTTCTTCTTTTAAAGAAATAAATGTAAGAGGCTTTTTTCTTAGCGAAAGCGTAAAGAAAGAGTTTTCAAAATACGACGTTGTTTTTACTGTGTTTGGCCCTCTTTACTCCAGCATAAAGTCAACAAAACTTATCACTGGTTTCGCTCAGCCATGGATTGCATATCCTAATAACCTAGCCTTTAAACGTTTATCTCGACTTCAAAAAATTAAAAGTAGGTTATATTTTTTTATAAAAGAATTGTACTTTAAAAAAAGTGATGTCCTCATAGTTGAAGCGGAGCATGTAAGAAAGGCTCTTCAAGGAAAAGGTTACAGAAATATTTTTGTTGTTAGCAATACTGTTTCTTCCGTGTTCTTTAACAAGAATCTTTGGGAACGTATTGCGTATGCTAGATCTGAACGTTTCACTTTAGGTTTTATAGGTAGAAATTACGAACATAAAAACTTGAGGATTTTAAAGTCTGTCAATGAGATGTTATTGGACAATGGTATATTATGTGATTTCTTATTTACTCTAACTCCTAACGAAATGAAGGATGCTGGGTTCGATACTGTTAAAAACTTCCACACAGTAGGAGAAATTTCAGTTAATCAGTGCCCTAGCTTTTATGAGAGTATAGATGCAGTCATATTTCCTAGTTTGCTAGAGTGCTTTTCTGTAACTCCTATTGAGGCAATGGTTATGAACAAATTACTAATTGCCTCAAATCTACCGTTTGTTAAAGATGTTTGTAAAGATTCAGCTAATTATTTTGATCCTGATGATATTGTTAGTATTTTCAATGCAATAAAAGGTGTCATAGATAATACAGAGAATAACGAATCTCGTATAAATTCTGCAAGGGAAATAGTTGGATATATACCAAGTGCTAAAGCACGTGCACAAAGTTATCTTGACATTTTGATTGACTATAAGTAAGTGAAAATTATGTTTTACAATAAAATACTATTAATTACCGGCGGCACAGGATCTTTTGGTAACGCCATTTTAGATCGTTTCTTAGACACAGAAATTAAAGAAATCCGTATTTTTTCTCGTGATGAAAAAAAACAGGATGACATGAGAAAGAAATATAATAGCTCTAAATTAAAGTTTTATATTGGTGATGTCCGTGATTATCAAAGTATTCTAAATGCAACCCGTGGTGTGGATTATATTTATCATGCTGCGGCTCTGAAACAGGTTCCTTCTTGTGAGTTCCATCCCATGGAAGCGGTGAAAACCAATGTGTTGGGTACCGAAAATGTTCTTGAAGCGGCGATTCAAAACGAAGTAAAGAGAGTTGTTTGTTTAAGTACAGATAAAGCAGTTTATCCAATCAATGCAATGGGTATTTCTAAGGCGATGATGGAAAAGGTAATCGTAGCGAAATCTCGTAATGTCGATCCTGACAAAACGGTGATTTGTGCGACTCGTTACGGAAACGTGATGGCTTCTCGCGGTTCAGTAATTCCACTTTTCTTACGCCAGATTATCAGTGAACAGCCAATCACTATTACCGATCCAAACATGACACGCTTTATGATGACGCTAAACGATGCTGTAGATTTGGTATTACATGCGTTTGAAAATGGTTCTAATGGTGATATTTTTGTTCAAAAAGCACCTGCCGCAACTATTGAAGTTCTAGTCAAAGCACTACTGAAAATTACGGACAAACCAAACCATCCAGTAAATATTATTGGTACGCGCCACGGTGAAAAACTTTATGAAGCGCTATGTAGCCGTGAAGAGATGTTTGTTGCTGAAGATCAAGGTGGTTATTATCGTATTCCTTCGGATAATCGTGATTTGAACTACTCAAAGTACAACGAAGAAGGAGAGAAAGACCTTTCGGTGATTGAAGATTATAACTCTCACAATACGTATCGTTTGGATATTGACGGTATGGTGGCCTTACTACGTAAGCTAAGCTTTATTGCTGATATCGAAGCAGGCAGTCTTGTTGTTCCAGAAGGTGTTTAAATGAAGATTGTTGTTACTGGTGCCAAAGGCTTTATTGGTAAAAACCTTTGTATTATGCTTCGTGAGTATGGCTATCAAGATGTCGTCGAAGTGGACCGCGAGACATCGCGGGAACAATTATCTCAAGTTCTAGCCAGTGCTGAATTTGTATATCACTTGGCTGGAATCAACCGTCCAAGAGATGAAGTAGAGTTTCAGCAAGGCAATGCAGATTTAACGTCTTATATTGTTGCTCAGCTTACGCTTAACGGAAAAGAAGTACCTCTAGTCGTGAGCTCTTCTACACAGGTAGAACGAGACAATGCCTACGGGCAAAGTAAGCGTTTGGCCGAACAGGCGGTTGAGAAGTATGGCCAGCAAACACAAGCACCGTACTTCATTTACCGCTTTCCTAATATTTTTGGTAAGTGGTGTCGCCCGAATTACAATTCCTTTGTTGCCACCTTTTGTTACAACACCCTAAACGATCTTGAAATCACGATAAACGATCCGAGTGCGCCAGTAACATTGGTTTATATAGATGATGTTTGTGCTCATTTAATTTCATTGCTAGAAGGTAATTCAGATAGTGGATACAAGAGTATAACACCAGAATATCCGACCACAGTAGGCCAGGTTGCTGATCTATTGCGTGCTTTTAAAGCAAGCAGAGATAATCTTGCCACTGAAAATGTTGGTACTGGTTTAACTCGCGCCCTTTACTCTACTTACCTTAGCTACATGACACCAGAGCAGTTTAGCTATTCCATTCCCAGTTATGGTGATGAGCGCGGTGTCTTTAGCGAAATGTTGAAAACCAAGCAAGCGGGTCAATTTTCCTTCTTTACTGCTCACCCTGGTATCACTCGTGGTGGCCATTATCACCATAGTAAAAATGAAAAATTTTTAGTGCTTAAAGGCAAGGCGTTATTTAAATTTGAGCATATCGCTACTGGTGAGCGTTATGAACTTTATACTGATGGCAGTTCACCGAAAATTGTTGAAACGGTTCCTGGCTGGTCTCATGACATCACCAATGTCGGCGATGAAGAAATGATCGTAATGCTATGGGCGAATGAGATTTTTGACCGTGAGGCACCAGATACCTTTTCCCGTCCGTTGTCTTGATTCAAGAGAAATCACAGTGAAAAAACTTAAAGTAATGTCAGTTGTGGGCACTCGCCCAGAAATTATCCGCCTATCTCGCGTACTCGCAAAACTCGATGAGCATTGTGAGCATATTTTAGTTCACACGGGGCAAAATTATGACTTTGAGCTCAATGAAGTCTTCTTCAATGATTTAGGGGTTCGTAAACCGGATTACTTCCTCAATGCGGCTGGTAAGAATGCAGCGCAGACCATTGGCCAAGTCATTATGAAAGTAGATGAAGTGTTAGAAGAAGTCCAACCAAGTGCAATGCTTATACTGGGTGATACGAACTCTTGCATTTCTGCGATACCGGCCAAGCGCCGTAAAGTGCCTATTTTCCATATGGAAGCGGGTAATCGTTGTTTCGACCAACGTGTTCCTGAAGAAACTAACCGCAAGATTGTTGATCACACAGCAGACGTCAATCTAACATACAGTACTATAGCGCGTGATTACCTCATTGCTGAAGGCTTGCCTGCCGACCGAATAGTTAAAACGGGTAGCCCAATGTTTGAAGTCTTGAACCACTATATGCCTCAAATCGATGGTTCAAATGTACTTAAGCGTTTAGGTTTAGAAAAAGGTCAATTCTTTGTGGTCAGTGCGCATCGTGAAGAGAATGTGGACTCACCTGTACAGTTATTGAAATTGGCTGAGACGTTAAATACAGTTGCAGAATATTATAGCCTTCCTGTTATTGTCTCGACACACCCACGTACTCGTAACCGTATCGAAGCGCTAGGACTTGAGTTCCATCCGAATATTCAACTTCTTAAGCCTTTAGGTTTTCATGACTATAATCACTTACAGAAAAACGCGAAAGCTGTGCTGTCTGACAGTGGTACCATTAATGAAGAATCGTCGATTATGAACTTCCCAGCCCTAAATCTTCGCGAGGCCCACGAACGTCCAGAGGGGATGGAAGAAGCGTTTGTGATGATGGTGGGTCTTGAGGTTGAACGAGTGTTTCAAGGCTTGGCGATATTAGAGTCTCAGCCGACGGGTGATGAACGTCTATTGCGACAGGTATACGATTACTCGATGCCGAATGTATCAGATAAGGTAGTGCGTATTGTTCATTCTTATACAGATTATGTTAAGCGTGTAGTTTGGAAAGAATATTAATGAAACTTGCTTTAATCATTGATGATTATTTGCCCCACAGTACACGCGTTGGGGCAAAGATGATGCATGAACTTGCTCTAGAGTTAATGAAGCAAGGCCATGAAGTTACGGTGATTACACCTCACTTTGATAAAGATAAGCCAATACTTATTGAAGACAGGTTTGATGGTGTTGCAGTTTGGCGCTTTCTTTCTGGTCAAATTAAGGATGTGCACAAGGTTAAACGAGCAATCAATGAAACGTTGCTTTCATATAGGGCATGGCACGCCATTCAACGGAAAGTGGACAGGAGCACATTTGATGGTGTTGTTTACTATTCCCCATCAATCTTCTTCGGATCATTGGTTTCAAACATAAAGAAACGCTGCCAGTGCAATAGCTATCTCGTATTGCGTGATTTTTTTCCTCAATGGGCGATTGACTCGGGGTTGATGAAAGAAGGCTCAGTAATTGAACGCTACTTTAGATTTTTTGAATCAGCTTCATATCGCCAAGCAGATTCTATTGGTGTGATGTCGGAAAAAAATCTAGAAATATTTAATTCTAATACCGAACAGCAATATCCAACTACAATACTCCGAAACTGGGCGAATCTGTCACCTCACGACCTCTCTGATAAAGCAAGTAACTTGAGAGAACGATTAGAGATAAACGACGAAGTTATCTACTTTTACGGTGGTAATATTGGTCATGCTCAGGATATGGCGAATTTGATGCGTTTGGCTCGATCCATGCAATGCTTTGATAAAGCCCACTTCCTTTTTGTAGGGCAGGGTGACGAAGTCAAGTTAGTGAATGACTTAATGAAAGAGTGGGATTTAACCAATTGTACTTACCTACCTTCTGTTTCTCAAGATGAATTCAAAGATATTCTGGCTCAAGTCGATGTCGGACTGTTTTCTTTATCTTCCCAGCACAGTGCTCATAATTTTCCCGGCAAATTATTAGGATATATGGTTCAGTCATTGCCCATCTTAGGTAGTGTTAATCAAGGAAACGACCTAATGGACTTGGTGAATGCAAGCCATGCTGGGTTGATTAGTGTTAATGGCGACGATGATGTTTTTTTTGAAAATGCAAGCAAACTGCAAAATGACGCAGAGTTGCGTAGAACCATTGGAGTCTCAGGGTATAAGTTGCTAGAAAAAGAATTTGAGGTTGGAAATATTGCGGATTCGGTCGTTGAGTCGTTGAATCGTAAAAATACAGGGCACCCATGTATTTGGTAGGTCTCAAATCCTGACTAGTCTTGCTTTATCTGTTTAGATTTGTTCACTGGTGCTCAGGATTACTCAAGCACGTTCAACTCAAGTTTCTCTGCAGGATACAGCGTATCATCATTGTATTTCATGGTGTGTGCAGGGAAAATCATGAACATGCCCATATTTAAAGGATTTGTAGCATATATCGTCGTTTCTGTGAGACAAGAAGAAGCCGTAGTGAAAGAGTCAGAAGTTAAGGTGAGATAGTATATTAGCTCGAAGGATTTAAATGCTAAGGAAGTGTTAAATGCAACGTGTTCGCACTGGTTAGTTGAGTCGATACATTGGACGCTCGATACTGAGTTTGGCGAAGATGCTTGCCGAAAAAGGGCTGAAGAAAGTGCAGAGAACTTCGTAAGGATCAGACAAATGTGCTTAAACATGCTGAAGAGTGAAACGACTTTAAAAGCAAGTATTAAACACAAAAGAGCAATGTGTGCGATGGATTTTGAGTACCTTTTGAAGGTGCTTGCGAGCCATTTATTAATGGGGATGTTCATGAATTTTCCTTGTTTTTACGATATAGAAGCTTAAAAAATGAAAATAACAATAGCAGGGACAGGCTATGTCGGCTTGTCTAACGCAATGCTGCTTGCGCAGCATCACGATGTCATGGCTCTTGATATCATTCAACAAAAAATTGATTTGTTGAATGATAAAATCTCTCCGATTGTGGATAACGAAATTGAACATTTTCTAAAAGAAAAACCGCTTAATTTCTATGCCACTACTGATAAGCAACAAGCTTACCAAGAAGCGGATTTTGTGATCATCGCTACCCCAACAGACTATGATCCAAAAACTAATTACTTTAATACCAGTTCTGTAGAATCCGTCATTCAAGATGTATTGGCGATCAACCCGTCTGCAGTTATGGTGATTAAATCAACTGTTCCGGTCGGTTTTACCCAAAGTGTGAAAGAGAAGTATGGTTGCGATAATATCCTCTTCTCTCCTGAATTTTTACGTGAAGGTAAAGCCTTGTATGACAACCTTCACCCTTCACGCATTATTGTCGGTGAGCGTAGCGAAAGGGCAAAAGTGTTCGCAAGCCTGTTGGTTGAAGGGGCCGTGAAAGAAGATATACCCGTTCTGTTTACTGATTCAACCGAAGCAGAAGCGGTAAAACTTTTCTCCAACACCTATTTAGCCATGCGAGTGGCCTACTTCAATGAGCTAGATACTTACGCCGAAACTCATGGGTTAGATTCACGGCAAATTATTGAAGGTGTCGGGTTAGATCCACGCATTGGGCAGCATTACAATAACCCTTCTTTTGGTTACGGTGGTTACTGTTTACCGAAAGACACCAAGCAATTACGCGCCAACTACCAAAATGTACCGAACAGTATCATCAGCGCGATTGTTGATGCGAACACCACGCGTAAAGATTTTATTGCCGAGTCGATCCTTAAGCAAAACCCTAAAACTGTCGGAATTTATCGCTTAATCATGAAATCAGGTTCGGATAATTTTCGCGCTTCAAGCATTCAAGGCATTATGAAGCGGATTAAAGCAAAAGGCGTGGAGGTGGTTATTTACGAACCCGTACTGAAGGAAGCTGAATTTTTCCGTTCAAAAGTGATTACTGATTTAGAGCAGTTCAAGGCGATGAGTGATGTGATTGTGTCAAACCGTATGGCGCAAGAGCTATTCGATGTAGAAGAGAAAGTCTACACCCGAGATTTATTTGGTTCGGATTGATTTTTAACTAAGTTTGATTCTTGCAATAAAAAAGGCCTATTTGATATAGGCCTTTTTTATTATCTTTTTTTCAACGAGAATGAGCTAAGAGCTACCTCTTTCTTAATTTGCTCAGTATTTCATCACTTAATGCTACTTTGAGTTTCAAAGATTTTTTCTGGCATGCCACGTAATTTTCTGAAATAAGTCGTAATGCGCCAAACGTAGTTCAGTAGTGTGCTGTAAATGCAAAAACAAACAATAAACGAGAAGAACATAATGCTTTCAGGCCACTGATTTGCTTCACCATAAATACCAAATGCAGCAAATAGAGAGGCAAATGAACAAATAACACACAAGGTTTGGCGAGAAGTTAAGCCTAAACGCTGGAAAATATGGTGTAAATGTTCTCTATCAGGTTTGAACGGAGAAGAGCCACGGCGAATTCTTCTGATCATAATTGCGGCCATATCCATTAATGGAATGGCAATTAACCATAAACCTGTAACGGGGCGCATTAAGGGTTTGGTGGTTGTTTGGCTTACACCTAATAATAACCAGATAACCGTGAAACCAATTAGCATGCTTCCCGCATCACCCATAAAAACTTTGCGCTTTCTGCCTAATATTCCTAAGTTCATAAAAATATAAGGAACCATCGCTACTGTGATCACTAAGCATAAATACGCAAGGCCATGCTGGCTATCGACATGCAGCAAAATGGCTAAGCCACCGAATGTGACCACGGATAACCCGCCTAATAAACCATCAATTCCATCCACCATATTAAATGCATTAATAGCCCCAATTACGGCAACTACAGTCAAAGCTATGCCAAAATAACCAAGGTTAATGGTGCCAGTGCCCAATATATTCCCTAGATTATCGAGAGAAATACCCGTCTGGTGTATCATGAGTAGCGACAATAATGCTTGAATAATCATGCGAGTTTTAACGCTTAAATCGAATCGATCATCCAATGCGCCGACTATGGTGAGCACTAATATCGAAAGAAGGTAAAGGTTACTGTGGGGCATGATGTCTTGCCTAAACAGAAAATACTGTAGCAAAACAATACAGATCGAGAGCCCACCAACCAGTGGCACTAGCCCTTCATGCTGCTTGCGAGCATTAGGTTTATCAACCAGTCCTACTTTTTTCGCCACTTTTCTCATGACAAAAAGCGTAGTGAAGGACGAGAAGAAAATAAATGATAGTTCTATCGCCATTATTTAGCCAACTTATAAATTATGAATAACTAATGTAGAGAGAGAACGACATCAGTATTCTATTTTTTAATGTAATGGTGCTATTTATACTTATTTTTTGTGTGAGAAATCGATAAGCGAAATTAACGTTCGCTTATTAATGCCTTATTGTTTCTATTGTCATTTTTTACAGCTTTTTATGTCGATTACATCTGATTCGTTGTTTTTTAGACCACAAATAGACATCATTATTTATCGATAAGGGTAATCCCAAATAGCGCTATAGTTACTGATAATAAAAACACTAAAGTGGCATCCTGTTAAATATTTCTCATGATTTAAAAGTCAACCGTTTTGTGTATTTTATCACTTTCTCTCTTAATTTCTTGGAAGAAGATTCCTACTATGTAGGAAATTTCTTATTTGGTCGGCATTATAGACGATGTTTTTAGTTGATGTCATGCACATTAATATTTTTGGTTATTTTTTTTCAGAATATTTCATTAGGCGTTTTTATTTTTCTGGTCAAAAAGTAATCTATAATAATAGTATTGTTATTTATGTCATTTTTTTCTGGCGATTGTGTCGCAATTTAAATTGTATTTAAAAATTCCCTGTCGAAATGTTAACCATATTATGTTGTTTATTTAACCGCTAAATATGCGAGCAAACATAAATTCAGGAGAAGAATATGGATATTATTCACCATGGTGGAAAAGAGACCGTCACGGGCTCTTGTCATGAGCTGAGGCTTGGGAAGAAAGGGATTTTGGTTGATTGCGGCTTATTTCAAGGGCGTGATAGCCGACCAATGGCGATTGATTTTCCATTAACTCATCTGCAGGCGTTGTTGTTAACTCACTCGCATATTGATCACATCGGCCGTATACCTTGGTTATTAGCGGCTGGTTTTCATCAGCCTATTTATTGCACACCTGCTACCGCAGAATTACTCCCATTAATGTTAGAAGATGGGTTAAAGCTTCAACTTGGTTTAGGGCAAGCACAGCGTACAAGAATATTAGAAAGGCTGAATAAACAAATAAAGCCGGTGAATTATGGCGTATGGCAGCGTATTTCTCGTGATTTAGACAATACTTATTTTCGCTTTACGCCTGCGGGCCATATTTTAGGCTCAGCGTTTATTGAAGTGAAACTGCCAAATAATGAAATTGTCTTGTTTTCAGGGGATTTAGGTCCCAGCAACACACCGTTATTGCCAGACCCAGTCTCTCCGCCTCGCGCCGATTATCTGCTGATTGAATCAACCTACGCGAACAAAACCCACGACAATGTGCAGCTACGGGCGCAGCGCTTAAAGGACATCATCAACCGTTCTTTACAAGACGGTGGCACCATTTTAATTCCAGCATTCAGTGTGGGCCGAACACAAGAGCTGCTGTTTGATATTGAACAATTGATCTTCAGCGGTGAAATCGATGGCAATATTCCGATTATTTTAGATTCACCCATGGCGCAACAGGTGACGAAATCTTACCGAAAGTTTAAAAAATTGTGGGGAAAAGAGGCGAAAAAGCGTTTGGATGCACAAAGGCATCCGCTTGCGTTTGAACAGTGTATTACCGTTCAAGATTATCGAAGCCATCAAGCATTGGTCAACCGTTTAGCCTCAACAGGGGAAGCGGCGATTGTGGTGGCCGCGTCTGGCATGTGTGAAGGTGGGCGAGTGATGGCCTATTTAAAAGCGCTGTTGCCTGATAAAAGAACCGATGTGATCTTTGCGGGCTTCCAAGCTCAAGGCTCTCTGGGCCGAGCAATAGCGCAAGGCGATCACTCGGTGATGATAGATGGCGATGAAGTGCTTGTAAATGCACAGGTTCACAGTATGTCGGGTTATTCTGCCCATGCCGACCAAGCCGATTTGTTGCGCTTTATTGAGGGCATTGCGACTAAGCCTAAGCAAATTCATTTAATTCATGGAGAGCCCGCAACAAAGCAAGCTTTTGCGGTTACGTTGCGCAGTTTAGGTTATGAGGTGATAGATTGAGCGCAATGTTTTGCCGTGTTAATTGCATTGTTAATAGCAGTAACTTACTTTTAATAGGTGTAAAAGATTTGTATCCATTAGCAACTAAACGATAACGCTTTGTGGCTTAGACTGTGGCTTGGACTTTTTGTCGGTTAATTACGACGCGGTGTGAGTGCAAAGTGTACATGTGTAGTGGACGATTCTTACAAACAAAACCTAATCTATTTCACCAATGGGGGTGAGTTGTGAATCTATCGTTAAAAGGTAAGTTGATAATGACAAGTTTGCTTGTTGTTATTGTGATGGCGGTGGTGTTGACATTACTGTCGGCAAATTTATTGAAAGATGAAACGGAGAGTGGCATCAAGGAAAGGGTGTATGGTATCTCGAAATCGGCAACGAGTTCGATTACCCAATGGTTGGATGTTCGTAGCAAAGTTATTAGCGCGGTGATCCCTCACACGATGAAGGAAGATTCACTGCCTTTTTTACAGCAAGCTCAGCAAGGCGCGCAGTTTGATTTACTCTATTTCGGCACTGAGCAAGGCACCATGCACCGTTCTATTCCGTCTCGAGGCGCAGACAATGCAAGCTATGATCCTCGGACAAGAGGATGGTATCAAGAAGCGAAAAATAGCTCCGGCACGATACTGACGGCCGCTTATGCTGATGCGATAACGGGCGCTTTGATGGTAACGCTCGCTGAACCGATTAAGAAAGACGGACAGTTTTGGGGCGTTATTGGTGCTGATGTGTTAATTGATCAGTTAGTGAAGGATGTCATTGCGATTGATGCAGGGGCAAAATCAAACGCTATGTTGGTCAACCGTGATACGGGGTTAATTGTTGCACACCGTAATAAAGATTTGATTCTCAAACCGCTGGCTTCTTATAGCCCTAACCTAACGCAGCAAGTCATCGACCGCTCAATGGCAGAGAACAAAATACAAACCGTGATGGTTGGTGATGTCGAAAAATTATTATTCTTTACCGCCGTTCCTGAGACTGACTGGGTGCTCGGCATTGAGCTCGATAAAGAGGTGGAGTACACCAATATTGGCGCTCTCTTTATGCAATTAACCTCGATATCAGTCGCCATTACAATTTTGGTCGTGATCGTGTTTTCGGCATTGGTTGGCTTCTTACTGCGTGACTTGGGCCGAGTTTCCCAAGCATTGGCGGAAATTGCAGATGGTGATGCTGACCTTACGCAGCGCATTGAACCACGTTATCAAGATGAAGTAGGCGCACTGGCGAATAACTTTAATCAGTTCGTCGGTAATATGCACGGCATGATCAAGCGCTTCCATGAAGTGTCGCAAGGGTTAACACTGCAAGCAGAAAACACCGCAGCGCAAGCCCATGAGCGTACCCGACGCATTATGGTGCAACAAGATGAAATCAACATGGTGGCCACTGCGATTAACGAAATGGCAGCCGCAACGCAAGAGATTGCAGGCAATGCAGATAATACAGCGGCCACGTCTTTGGATACGGTGAAAATTTCTAACCACGGCGTTGAGCAGGTGAAAAATACTCAACAGTCGATCAGTGAGTTGTCGAAAGAGATGACGGTAGCCAAAGAAGTCATTGAGAACTTGAACCAGCACGCACAAAACATTAATACGATCTTGTCAGCGATTCAGGGCATTGCTGAGCAAACCAACTTACTGGCACTGAATGCGGCGATTGAAGCGGCAAGGGCGGGTGAGCAAGGGCGTGGATTCGCGGTGGTAGCGGATGAAGTTCGGGTACTCAGCCAACGGACGCACAGTTCGACACAAGAAATTCAACAGACGATTGAAACGTTGCAGAAAACCACGACTCAGGCCGTGAACATCATGACTGAGAGTAGCAAGCTTTCCGAAAGTAGCGTGGAAGATGCCAACGTGGCCGCGCAAAGCTTAGTGAAAATTGGTGAAGCGGTCGGTACGATCAGCGATATGGCAACCCAAATTGCAACCGCCGCAGAAGAACAGGCGTCAGTCACAGAGGAAATTACGCGTAATACCCAAGGTATACGCGACGTGTCTGATGAACTGGCAAAAGAAGCACAAGAAGCTTCCCAACAAGCTGAATTGCTTTCTAGCTTATCTAAAGAGCTTCAACAAGAAATTAACCGCTTTAAACTGTAACCCTTCTCGATCGCTTTATGCTCAAACCTCCCCCATTAGGGGGAGGAAACTCAGGTTTACCTTGCGAGTGCTTGAAAGTCACTCCCAGTTGGCGCTTGCGAAACGCGTAGGCCGAAGTCAGGAAGCACGGCGTAAATGTGGTCAAAAATATCCGATTGAATACCTTCATACTCGACCCACACGACCGTATTGGTGAAACAATAGATCTCCAGCGCGACGCCATCGTGCGTGGGGGCCAGTTGGCGCACCATTAATGTCATGCCTTGGTGAATTTGGGGATGGTTACGCAAGTAACGTTCTAGATAGGCACGAAAACTGCCAATGTTGGTTAAGCGGCGGCCATTGATGCGGCAGGCTAAATCGAGTTGGCTCATCTGATTATAGGCGTTGAGTTCTTGTTCTTTTTCGGCCAAGTAGGGCTCTAAAAGTTGTGCTTTGCGTAGGTAGCTTTGCTCTTCTGGCGTCAGAAAGTGAATGCTATTGGCATCAATTAATACACTGCGTTTAATGCGTCGGCCGCCTGATTCTTGCATCCCTTTCCAGTTTTTAAACGAATCAGAGATCAAGGCATAAGTCGGAATAGTGGTGATGGTTTTATCCCAGTTTTGCACTTTGACTGTGGTCAGGCTAATGTCGATGACGTTACCGTCTGCGCCATATTTGGGCATTTCTAGCCAGTCACCGACGCTTAGCATTTGGTTCGCTGAAAGCTGAATCCCCGCCACTAATCCTAAAATCGGGTCTTTAAATACCAGCATGATGACCGCCGTCATCGCACCTAAACCGCTCAGCAGTAGCACTGGTGATTTGCCAATTAAAATCGACGTCGCAAACAGTGCGGCGATAACAAATGCGATGATTTTGATGCTTTGAATAATGCCTTTGAGCGGAATGTTACGGCTGGTTGCGCTGCGATAAAGTAGCGTTTCCACCACATTGAGCAGGGCGTAACTGCTTAACAGGCCAAAGAGAATAATCCACAGTAAGGTTAATGTATGCAGCAGTTCGTAAGTCGCACTGGCGTGGCTAAGCCATAACTGAGTTTGAATTGAAATGACAATCCCTTGAATTAACAAGGCAAAGCGGCTGAAAAGCTTTTTGCTAAACAGAATGTTTTGTAAAACTTGTGCGTTCGTTGTGCGCCGCTGTAACCATAGGCTCACCCCTCGGTGCAACACTAAATGGATAACGATAGAAATAAGCGCGATAAGCCCAAGTGCTTCAGCAATCGGCAGCAGTTGTTCTAAATTAATGTTCAGTGATTGTAGCCACGAAGTGATGGCTGAAGGCATGATTTGCTCCTTGTGTCATTAGGCGATACCGTTCCTGTTTTACCGCATTAACTCGTGTTCGATGCAGCAGTGTATTCTCGACAGCAATGGCAAGTGGTTTGCGTGTCTATAGTAACATTGAGTTAAGGTTTCCCTAGGCTTAGTGCCGATTATTAACCGCTATTTGACCTAATAGCCTTTTTCAAAATCAATTCTGTTTTCAAGTTGGAACCCGTCTCGCCACAAGCCGTAATTACGGGTGAAAATCTCAACCACTTGCTCAGGAAAACTCACTGCTGCGATGTGCGGGGTAAGGCTAATGGCAGGGTGCGTCCAGAACGGGTGATCTTCGCTTAATGGCTCTTTTTCAAACACATCGAGGTAGGCGTGTTGAATGTGCCCTTCTTCAATCAGTGCAATCAAATCACTCTCAACAAGGTTTTTACCGCGCCCGACATTAAACAGCAATGCATTGTGGCAATAGCTCAACGTACTTTGATTGAGCAAGCCTTTGGTGTGCGGCGTGTTGGGTAACGTACTGACCACAACCTCCGCGTGAGCGAGGGCAGTAGCAAGTTCGTTAATGTGATAGGTTTTATCAAAACCCCCGTTTTTAGCTGGGATGCCAGTGCGGTTGACGCCAATCACGTGCAAACCAAAGGCTTTGGCTACTTTTGCTAAATGGCTGCCAATCGAGCCTGTGCCGAGGATCACCATGGTTTTATCATTGATCGATTGATAAGGGTGGGTCTGCCACTGTTTAGCCGCTTGTTGCTGCGCGTAGCAAGCAAAGTGGCGAAAGTGTGCAATCAGGTTGCACAGAACGTATTCAGCAATTTGCTGGCCGAAGATGCCTTTAACGTTGGTGAGCTCATAATCTTGACGAAGTTGTGGCGACATTAAGGTGTCGACGCCTGCATATTCCGAGTGCAACCATTCCAGTTGCGGAAAATCGCCCAAATACTTTGCCGCCAATGGTGGCGCGGCCAGCAAAATGGTTGCTTCGCTGCGATCGTCAGTGATGGTTAAGCCGCTCAACTGCGCCTGTTCAATCGCTTGTCGATAAATATCGTTGTGTTCGGTCAGAATATAGAGTTTATGAGTGAAATTGTTCATCGGCTTTGCTTTTTTCCCTGTTGGTTATCAAGTACACTTCCGCTGTCTTTTTCTGCTGCGATTGAGTGATTATGCTACAAAACCCTCTGCAGGTTCGTCTTGAGAAATTTGAACCTTGGCAACAAATTACTTTTATGGCGTGTTTGTGTGAACGTATGTACCCGAACTATGCCATGTTTTGCGACAATACTGAATTTGCTCACACGCGAGTATATCGAGATATTCTCGACAGTGTTTGGGAATTGCTCACGGTAAAAAGTGCCAAAATCAATTTCGAGAACCAATTGGAGAAGTTGGAAGAGATCATTCCAAGCTCAGAAGATTTTGATGTTTACGCTGTGTACCCAGCAATTGATGCGTGTGTGGCTTTGTCTCACCTACTTCACGGCCTGCTTGATCGCGATTATCTGTATGAAAACATGCAAAAAATCAGTCAGGTGTCGGTGCTCACGGTGGCGCAGTTAGAAGAAGCGCAAACGGGCGAAGAGATCACCAACGACAATCAAAAACAAAATGAAGCGGTCTGCGCCGAATGGGATGTGCAGTGGGCTATTTTCCGCCCTCTGCGTGAAGCCGTAGAGCGAGATATTGATTTGATTAAAGACCTACGCCAAGAGCTACGCGACGAAGGCGTGAGCAATATTGGTGTGAGTTTGTAGTACACCCCCTCCTAACCTCCCCCTAGAAGGGGGAGGGACTAAAAGCGCTCTCGTCTCCCTTGAAGGGGTGAGACTAAAAGCATGTTCGTTTTTGGTGCTGAAATGTGCTGATTTCAGTGATCGCTTTTAAATTCCGTACATCTACCTAACTTCCCTCCAGAAGGAGAGGGGCTAAAAGCGGCCTCGTCTCCCTTGAAGGGGGGAGACTAAAAGCATGTTCGTTGTGGGTGCTGAAATGTGCTGAAATGTGCTGATTTCAGTGATCGTTTTTAAATTCTGTACACCCCCTCCTAACCCTGTCTCTTATACACAAATCCCCAAGCCTCTGCTTGGGGATTTTTTTGAACTAATTTTATGTTTCATGATCTGATCATCTAAGCAATAACAAGGATGATTAGAATGACTTATATAGAACCAACCCTCTGGGCACAAAAGCAATTTGGTCAAGCTCACCTCAATGACCCAAGACGTACTCAAAGACTCGTTGCCCTAGCTGCCTCTCTGGCCGAGCAACCTGGCGTACCGGTCTCGAAACTCATCATCTCCCCTGCAGATATGGAAGGGGCTTATCGCTTTATCCGTAATGAGCAAATCAAAGCAGAAGATATCGCTGAAGCGGGCTTTCATGTCACAGCGCAAGAGGCTTTAGAACAACAAACACTTCTTGCATTAGAAGATACGACTTCTCTAAGTTACTCCCATCGCAGCATACAAGATGAACTTGGGCACTCCAATCAAGGCAATCGAAATCGGGCTATGTTCATACACTCGACCTTACTTTTTGCTCCCGAAACTCAAGTGGTTGTT